>JBDIBB010000107.1:0-13087 GCA_039812685.1 Vicinamibacteraceae bacterium | reverse complement strand
CCACGCCGTGCGTGCCTTCACGCGCGCCCGTGGCGAAGGCGCAGCCGGGCCATCTCCGATCCCCCACCGGCTCTCCGGCCCAATCACCGGCTACAATGCCGCGTCGCCCCCCGGCGGAGATCCGCCACGACGGAGTGCCGCATGGATCACAAGGCCACGGAGCCCTTCGTTGCCGCCCACGTCGAGATGCGCGAGGCGACGCCGCGCGCGCTCACCCTGGGCGTGCTGATGGCCGTCTTCATGGGCGCGGCCAATGCCTATCTCGGCCTGAAGGCCGGCATGACGATTGCCGCCACCTACACGACGGCGGTGCTGGGCATGGCAATCATCAAGAGCCTGGGCGGCACCATCCTCGAGGAGAACTGCGCGCGCACGGTCGGCTCGATCGGCGGCAACGTGGCAGCCGGCGCGATCTTCACCCTGCCGGCCTTCTTCATCGCCGGCATCTGGCACCCGTTCTTCTCGTCGTCGCACTACGCGGTGTCGACGATCATCCTCGTGGCCGGCGGCATCCTCGGCATCCTGTTCGTCACCATCACGCGACGCGTGCTGGTCGGCAACGCGGAGCTGCCGTTCCCCGAGTCGATTGCGGCCGCCGAGATCCACAAGGCCGGCCAGAAGGGGCAGGGCGGATCGCGCCACCTGCTGGGCGGCATGGGGCTGGGCGCGGTCTTCGCGCTGCTCACCGAGGTGAAGGCGCTGGCCGCCAAGTGGCAGGCGACGCTGGCGGTCGGCCGCGGCGCGCTGGTGGTGCGCGGCCCCGAGGCGAGCCCGGCCTTCCTCGGCGTGGGCTTCATCATCGGACCGAAGCTGGCCGGCATCAACTTCAGCGGCGGCATCCTCGCCTGGGGGCTGCTGGCGCCGGCCATCGCCTTCTTCCTCCACGCGCACGACCCGGCGGCCGTGGCCGACTGGGGCGCCGAGATCGTGCGCGTCTGGCGCGACTACGTGCGGCTGATCGCCATCGGCGGCATGCTGGTCGGCGCCTTCTACACGCTCTGGAAGATGCGCGCGAGCCTGCTCGAGGGGATCTCTCAGTCGCTCGCCAACCTGCGCCCGCGGCGCGGCGAGGCCGGCGCGGCCACCGCCCGCACCGACCGCGACCTGCCGATCCAGTGGGCAATGACCGGCATCGCCGCGGTGCTGGCGGTCATGGTCTTCGTCTTCCACTGGTTCTCCGGCAGCGCGACCGCCGCCATCGTCGCGGCCCTGGTGATGCTGGTGCTCGGCTTCATCTTCGCGGCGGTCTCCGGCTATCTCGTCGGCATCATCGGCGTCTCGAGCAACCCGACGAGCGGCCTCACCGTCACGGTGCTGATCAGCGTGGCGTTCCTCATGGTGCTGCTCGGCCTCGAGGGCGCTACGGGCATCGCGGCGGTGCTCGGCGTGGCGGCATTCACCTGCGTCACGGTGTCGGTGGCCGGCGAGATGATGCAGGACCTGAAGGCAGGCCACATCCTCGGCTGCACGCCGTGGCGCATGCAGGCGGGCGACATGCTCGGCGTCACCGCGGCCGCGCTGGCGATGTTCCTGGTGCTGTCGGTGCTGCACCTCGGCGACATCAAGGCCGCCGTGGCCTCCCGGCTGGGCGAGATGGAGCGCGGCGGCGTGGCCAGCGTCGACTACGCCGGCGCGGCGCTCGAGAAGCGCGCCTACACGATCGCCGAGGTGCGCACGCTCGCGCCGGAGCTGCAGAACGAGGTGCTCGGCACCAACGCCGGCTTCGGCGGCGCCAGGATCCCCGCCCCGCAGGCGAGCCTCATGGCTGTGGTCTCGCGCAGCATCATCGAGCGCCGGACCGACTGGATCCTCATCCTGGCCGGCGTGTTCATGGGGCTCTCGCTCATCCTGATGCAGGTGAAGAGCCCGATGCTGGTCTCCGTCGGCATGTACCTTCCGATCGAGACCTCGTTCGCGATCTTCGCGGGAGGGATGTTCAAGGGGCTGCTCGAGCGGACGGCGGAGCGCCGGAAGTGGGAGAAGCCGTCGCGCGAGCACGCCGAGAACACGGGGACGCTGATCGCCTCGGGCCTGATCGCCGGCGAGGCGATCGTCGGCATCCTGTTCGCCGCGCTCGCCTTCGCCGACGTCGGCCTGCCGCAGGCCTTCGCCAGCCCGAGCTACCTGGCGAGCATCGCGTGCCTTGCGGCCGTCGGCGCCATCCTCGTCGCCGTGCCGGGACGGGCGGTGCGGCAGGCTGAGTAGGGAAGCCGGCCCCGCCGGCACACGATCGCGCGCGTTCGCCCCGGGCGGCGCCGCGCGTGCCGTCGGGGCGCGATCACGATACTCGGGGCTACTCGGCGCGCGCCTGGGCGAGGCCCTGCCGCGCGGACTCCGACATCGGATCGAGCGTGAGCGCCTCGGCGAAGTGCCGGGTGGCGGCCCCGCGATTGCCCTCCGCGAGCTCGAGCCGGCCGAGGTTCACGTAGGTGGCCAGGTCGCGCGGGGATCGCGCGAGCGCATCGAGGAACGCGCGTCGCGCCAGGTCCGTCCGGCCGAGGCTCGCGCGGCACGCGCCCAGCAGGGTGTGGGCCGGCGCGTAGCCGGGCTCCGCGGCCAGCACGCGCTCGGCCAGCGCCGACGCCGCGTCGAAGCGGCCCCGCAGGAATTCCGCCGCCGCGGCGAAGTAGATCGTGCGAGGCGCGTCGGGCCGCAGTTGCCGGAGCCGACCGGCCGCCAGATCCAGCCGCGGCAGATCGCCCGCGTCCGCGAAGATGGAGGCGGCCTGCTCCACGAGCTTCGCCTCGTCGTCTGCACCCGCGACGCCGGGATCCAGCACGGCAACCGCCTCTTCGATCAGGCCCGCAGACGCCAGCAGACGCGACGCGGCCACCCTGGGCGCCGCGCGGTCCGGGTGGTGGGCGATCAACGTCTTCAGCCGATCGACGGCCTCCGCTTCCCTCGAGGTGACGCCGGCTGCGACCACGAGTCCGTCCAGCGTCGCTTCATCCCGCGGATCGAGGTCGAGCGCCCGCATGAAGTCGCGAAGCGCGCCCTCGTAGTCGCCCGTCTCGAGCAGCATCCGCGCGCGCGATTGCCAGTCGGCGCCAGTGGCCCGCGCCAGCGCCAGCCGGATCGCGGGCGGCCCGCCGCCGGGCGGGAGCAGCTCGCGAATGCCGGGCCCGTCGCCGCGGCCCAGGCCGGCGTTGATGGCCGCCGGGCCGGTGAACTCCAGCGACAGACGATCGTCGGTCTGGAGCGGGGCAGAGCCCGCGAGCCGGCGCAGTTCGGCGGGCCCGCCGGCGTACTGGGACAGCAGCGTGAAGGGCTGCTCCACCGAGACCTCGGCCAGATCGTCCGCAACGCCGGGCCGCTGCCACGTCGTCCCGATCCCGTCAAGACGCGAGTCCAGCGGCGCATCGGATGCAATCAGCAGCAGGTCCGAGTCACCCACCAGCCACAGCGTGCCGCTGGGGAACACCGACTGGAACGTCGCCGCGATCGAACGAAGATCCGCGTCGCTGATGTCGTAGGTGTGCGCCCACTGGCAGATGACACCGCCGGGCGCCAGGCGGCCGCGCGCCGCCTCGAAGAACTCCCGCGTGAACAGCGCGGCCACGCCGGCCATCCAGGGATTGGACGGCTCCGAGACGATGACGTCGTACTGGCGGCGGGACAGGAGCAGGTGCGTGCGGCCGTCGCCGGTGATCAGGCGCGTGCGCGGATCCATCAGGACGCCGCGGTTCTGCGCGTGAAACAGTGCCGACGCCTCCACGACCTCCGGCGAGATCTCGAGCACGTCCAGCCGGTCGAGGCCGTGCGTCAGGGCCGAGGCGGCCGTCACCCCGCTGCCCAGCCCGATCACGAGCGCGCTTCGCGGATTCGGATGGAGCAGCAGCGGCAGGTGCGCCAGCAGCTTCTGCGTGAGCATGTCGCCCCAGCTCGAGGCGTCCACCTTCCCGTCGATCGACAGCGACAGGGTGCCGGTCAACTCCTTCACCGAGACCGTGGCCGCGGCGCCGTCGCGGTAGTAGAGCAGATCACCGGCCGTCAGCAGGAGGCGGCGGTCGATGCCGGCAGGCATCTCGCGGCCGTACTTGTACAGCCCGCTCGCGAGCAGGCTGCGATCCCACGGCGCCGGCCGGAGCGCCGGCACCGACGCGAGGGCAACGGCGGCGACCAGCGTCGCGCGCCATCGAAACGAGATTCCGGGGCGTGCCGCCAGCGGAACGAGGGCTGCGAGCAGGAGGAGGCCGCTCACCAGCCGAAGGGTTGGATGCAGCGAGAGGGTCGGGACGAGCACGAAGCCGGCCGCCAGCGATCCGCCGAGCGCCGCGATGGTGTTGACGCCGTAGGCCATCGCCACGCGGCGTGCCGTGCCAGGGCCGCCGCCCACGAGCTCCAGCGCCAGCGAGAAGCCGGCGCCGAGCGCCAGGGCGGCCGGGATCATCAGCAGCGCGACGAGGATCGTGTTGAGCGCGACGGCGCCGCCCGCAAACGAGGTCGCCCGCGGCGCCGCCTCCATCAGCCACACCGGCACGTCGCGACCGACGACCATCGTCGACCAGCTGGTGGCAACGGATGCGACGACCAGCGAGATCGACAGCCACAGCGCGGGGCGGTCGGTGCGGCCGGCCAGCCAGGCGCCGGCTGCGGCCCCCAGAGCGCTGCCCGCGATGACGGTGACCAGCGCCGACGCAAACGCGTAGGTGGTGGGCCCGGTCAGCAGGGAGAGCAGGCGAACCCATGCGATCTCGAAGGTCAGCGAGGCAAAGCCCGAGATGCCCAGGACGATCGGGGCGAGCGCCAGCCCGCCGGCCACGGCTGGTCGCGCCGACGGCGGGGCGGTGGCATGCGATCGTGATCTCGTGCGCGACCGGCCGGCATCCGGCAACGGTCCGGTCGTCATCGGATCCGGATCGCCGGCTCCGCGTGCGAGCCACAGCGCGGCGGCAGCGGCCGATGCGCTGGCGCAGGCAGCCATCGACGTCGCGTTCGACAGCCCGACGGATGGCAGCAGGACGAAGCCACCAGCGAGGGCGCCCATCGCCGCGCCGATCGTATTGGCCGCGTAGACGGCGCCGCCTCCACGTCCGGGATGGAGGCCGTCGCCCGCGAACGCGCGGACGGCCATCGGATAGCTGGCCCCGAGCGCGAGCGCAGGCGCGAGAACGGCCGCGAAGCAGACGCCGACCCGCGCCAGCGAGAACCCGATGCCGGCCGCGCCATCCTGGTACGCGAACGCGAGCCACGGGATCGACAAGCCGACGCCGTGCGGCAGCGCCAGCGCGAACAGGATCACGGTGGCCTCGAGCGCCGCGTATGTCCGGAGCGCGCGACGGGCGCCGAAGTCCTGGCACCACCGGCCGGCCAGGAAGGCGCCGCCCGCCAGTCCGCCCATGAACGCCGCCGCCACGGTGCTTGCCGCCGCCACCGTGTGTCCCAGGTACAGCGTCAGGAGCCGCGTCCACGTCAGCTCGTAGACGAGCCCCGCCGCGCCCGAGGCCGCCAACGCCGTCAGGAAGATCGGCCTGAACCAGGCAGGCTTCATGTGGGGGCGATTATCGCCGCGTGCGGGGCACTGTCAAGGACGTCCCGGTGACGGTGGCCGATGCCGATCCCGGGCGTTCGTCACGGGGCCGGGCTGGCCGCCGACGCGCGGCCGTTGCTCCACTCGTAGACCGCGCTGGCGGTGCGGTAGTCCCACGTCGCCTGCGCGCGGATCGCGCCGGCGCGGTCCATTGCGGCCTGGGCATCCAGCAGTTCGTTCACCGTGCCGGCCCCCACGCGGTATCGCTCCCGCGCGATGCGGACGTTCTCTCCCGCGTCGTGGATCAGCGCCTCAGCCGCTGTGATGGCGGCGCGGGCCTCGGTGAGCTTCGCGTGCGCCGACCACACCTCGGCCTGCACCGCCTGCCTGGCGCGCTCCACCTCCGCCTCGTCTTTCGCGCGCGCCGCCTGCGCGCGGGCGAGGCGGTGCTGCTTCGCGAAGCCATCAAACAGCGTCCAGCTCACCGAGACCCCGACGCGCCAGTCGCGATCGGAGGGGAAGAAGTCGCTGTCTCGCAGGCCGGCCGCCCATTCGGCCGCGACTCTCGGACCGAACGCGCTCCGCGCCGACGCGACCGCCTCGGCGGAAGCAACCGCCCGCTGCGCCGCGGCCTCGATCGACGGACGTCCGGCGAGCGCCTGCGTGAGGCCGGCCGATACGTCGGTGCCGTCCGCCGGCGCGCCGGCCGCCGGCATCGCATCCACCTGCACCTCGACGGGCGTCGTCACCGGCAGCCCCATTGCCGTGTTCAGGCCGCCGCGCGCCTGCTGGATCAGGCTCTCGACGCGGACGAGCGCGAGCCGCGCCTCGGCCACCCGCACCTGTGCCTGCACGACGTCGCCGCCCGCGACGGCGCCGGCGGTGCGCCGCGCCTCGGCGAGCTGCAGGTGGTCCTCCGCCCGCGCGAGGTTGGTGAGGGCCACCTGCCGCGCATCGCCCGCGGCCGCCAGGGCGTAGAATGCGCGCCGGACCTCGAGCGCCAGGTCCTCTCTCGCGCGCGCCGCCTCGTGCTCGGCTGCCCGCTGCTGCGCGAGCGCCAGCCGGAGGTCGGCCGCGCGCCGCCCGCTGTCGTACACCGTGTAGCGTCCGGTGAAAGCCACCGTCCAGTCGCTGGTCGGGCCGATCGTCGAAGGGATGTTCGCCCCTCCGAGCCCGGACGGCAGGAAGGCGTGCGTTTCCCATCCTGCCACCGACGCCGAGACGCCGAGCGTCGGATAGTACGGCGCGCGTGCTTCGCCCGCGGCCTCGCCGGCCACGCGAACCCCTTCGGCGGCGGCGCGCACGAGGGGATTGCGATCCAGCGCGATCCGCACGGCGGCGTCCACCGTCACGGCAGACGTCGGCGGGCGCGCCTCGCGCGCGGCGGCATCCTGGCTCTCCGCCACGGGTCGTGGCCCGGCGATGGCGGGCGAGCGGCCACCGGCGAGCAGGGTCGCCGTCACGAGGCACACGATCCGCGAAGCCCTGCCCGCGGGCCCTGTTCGTCCCATCACCATGCGCGTTGCCGCGGTTGCTGTCATCGTCACTGCTCCTCATGCGAGCGTCTTGCGGAAGCGGCGCGACGCCAGCCCCAGCGTCACGGCGCCCATCACGGCCAGGCTCGCCATCTGCGGCCAGAGAATCCCGGGACCCACGCCCTTCAGGAACACGCCCCGCACGATCACGAGGAAGTAGCGCAGCGGGTTGGCGTAGGTGAGCCACTGCACGGCGGCCGGCATGTTGGCGATCGGGAACATGAAGCCCGACAGCAGGACCGCCGGGAAGTAGAAGAAGAAGCTGCTCATCATCGCCTGCTGCTGCGTCTCGCTCACGGTCGAGATGAGCAGCCCGATGCCGAGTGTCGTGAGCAGGTAGAGCGAGGTCGCGCCGAAGAGCACCAGCAGGCTGCCGCGGATGGGGACCTCGAACCAGCCCACGCCGATGACGGTGATGAGCAGGACGTCGGCGAACCCGATCAGCGCGAACGGCACGGTCTTGCCGAGGATGAACTCCACCGGCGTGATCGGCGTGACGATGATCTGCTCCATCGTGCCGATCTCCTTCTCGCGCACGACGGCCATGCTCGTCAGCATGAGCGTGACCAGCAGGAGGATGATGGCGAGGACGCCCGGCACGTAGAAGTTGCGGCTCTCGAGGTTGTCGTTGAACCAGGCGCGCGACTGCAGTTCCACCGCGCCCGGCTGCGCGGCGCGGGCCATCGCCCCCGCGTGGCGTGCGGCGAGCAGGTCGCGCGAGTAGGCCTGCGTGATCCGCGCCGCGTAGTCGAGCACCACCGCGGCCGTGTTCGAGTCGGTGCCGTCGACGATCACCTGCACGGCGGCCGTGCGCCCGGCCGTCACGTCGGCGCCGAACCCCCGGTTCACCTGGATCACGGCGCGGACCGCGCCGCGGTCCATCAGCGCGCGCACGTCCTCGTCGCGCGAGACGTCGGCCACCAGGTCGAAGTAGCCCGACCGGGCGAAGCGCGACGTCAGCTCCCGGCTCGCGACGCTGTGGTCGAGGTCGTGGATCGCCGTGCGTACGTGCCGCACGTCGGTGGTGACCGCGTAGCCGAAGACCAGCGTCTGGACGATCGGCATCAGGAAGATGACGCCGCGCATCCGGGGATCGCGGAAGATCTGGATGAACTCCTTGACGAGCATGTGGCGGATGCGCTCGAACATGGCTACTCCAGCGACTTCCTGAACTTCACGATCGCCAGCAGCGTCACCACCGCGCCGAACACGGTGAGCAGGCCCGCCTCGAACGCCAGCAGGTCCAGGCCGATGCCCTTCATGTAGATGCCCTTCAGCGCCCCGACGAAGTAGCGCGCCGGCACCGCGTAGGTGATGGCCTGGATCGGCGCGGGCATGTTGCTCACGGCGTACATGAAGTCGGACAGGATGAACGACGGCAGGAACGTGAGCACCATGGCGAGCTGGCTGGCGAGCAGCTGGCTCCGGGTGACGATGCTGATCAGCATGCCGAGCGAGAGCGCGCCGGCCAGGAAGACGGCGGCGATGGCGAAGACCAGCCCCGGGTGGCCCCGCATCGGCACCTTGAAGAGGAACTGCGCCATCAGCACCGCCAGCAGCACGTCGAACAGGCCGATGGCGAAGTAGGGGAGCAGCTTGCCCAGGATCAGCTCGGGCCCCTTCACGGGCGTCGAGATGAGCTGCTCCATCGTGCCGCGCTCCCACTCGCGCGCGACGGTGAGCGAGGTGAGCAGCGCCGCAATCACCATCATGATCACGGCGATCAGGCCGGGGATGATGTAGTTGCGCGATTCCATGTCGGCGTTGAACCACACGCGCGGCCGCACGTCGAGCGGCACGGCCGGCCCCGGCGTGCCGGCGCGCCGCGCCGCCGACAGGGCGATCTCCTGGCTGTAGGCGCGCGCGACCGCGTCGGCGTAGCCCATCGCGATCGTGGCGGTGTTGGAATCGCTGCCGTCGACGATCATCTGCACCGGCGTCGCCTGGCCGGACGCCAGGCGCGAGGCGAAATCGCCGCCGACGATGAGCGCGACGAGGGCGCGGCCGCTGTCGATCTCGTGCTCCACCTCGCGGTAGTTGCGGGCGGGGCTGCGGAGCGCGAAGTAGCGCGAGGCGCCGAACCGGCTCACGAAGTCGCGGCTCGCCTGCGTCTGGCTCTGGTCCCAGACCACCAGCGGCACGCGGTCGACGTCGAGCGTGAGGGCGTAGCCGAAGAGCACCAGCAGCAGCATCGGGATCGCGATGGCCATGCCGAGGCTGCGGGGATCGCGGGCGATGTGGATCGCCTCCTTGCGCGCGACGGCCCACGTGCGGCGCGCGTTCATGGCCGCGCTCCGCCGGCCGCCGCATCGCGCCGGTCGCGTGCCTCGATGAGCGAGACGAACACGTCCTCGAGCGAGGGCACGATGCGCTCCACGCGGTCCACGCGGTAGCGCTGCTGCTCCAGGCGCTCGCGGATCGATCCGGCAACTGCCGGATCCTCCACGACGGCGTGCAGGCCCGCGCCGAAGAGCGCGACCTCGGCCACGCCGGGCACCGCCTCGACCTCGTACATCGCCTCGTGCGGCCGGTCGGTCATCACCTCGAGGACCGTCTGGCGCATCACCTCGGTCTTCAGGCTGGAGGGGCTCCCGCTGGCGATGATCTCGCCGCGGTAGATCAGCGCCAGGCGATCGCAGTACTCGGCCTCGTCCATGTAGTGCGTCGTGACGAAGACGGTGACGCCCTGCGCCGAGAGCTCGTAGATCAGGTCCCAGAACAGCCGCCGGCTGATCGGATCCACGCCCGACGTGGGCTCGTCGAGGAATACGATCGGCGGCTCGTGCAGGATGGCGCAGCCCAGCGAGAGGCGCTGCTTCCAGCCGCCGGAGAGCGTGGCCGTGCGCGAGCGGCGGTGATCCCGCAGCCCCGCCATCTCGAGCACCCACGCCTTGCGATCGGCCCGCTTGCGCGGGTCCACGCGATAGATGCCGCTGTAGAAGTCGATGTTCTCCTCGACCGTGAGATCCTCGTAGAGCGAGAACTTCTGGCTCATGTAGCCGACCTGGGTCTTGATGCGCTCCGCCTGGCTGCGGATGTCGAAGCCCGCCACCGTGCCGCGGCCGCCGGTGGGCGCCAGGATGCCGGTCAGCATCCGGATCGTCGTGCTCTTGCCCGCCCCGTTCGGGCCGAGGAAGCCGAAGATCTCGCCGCGGCGCACGTCGAAGCTCACCTGGTTCACCGCGACGAAGCTGCCGAAGCGGCGTTGGAGGCCGCTGACCGTCACGGCCAGGTCACGATCGGGCGTGCTCATCGCCGCCTCCTTCCGGCCGGCGCCCCTCGCCGGCGAGCACCGAGACGAACACGTCCTCGAGCGCGGGTTCGATGGGGCGGATGTCATCGATGGGCTCGGCGCGCCCGGCCAGCAGCGCCTCGATCTGCCGGCTGCCGCGATCGGCGTCGGGGGCGAGCACGTGGACGCGATCGCCGAAGAGCGTGACCGAGCCGGCCGGGAACGATTCGCGGAGCGCCGCCGCGATCTGGCGCGGGCGCCGGCCGCGGACCTCCAGCAGCGCGCCGCGCATCAGCCGCCTGACGCCGCGCGGGCTGTCGACGGCGAGCAGCCGGCCCTGGTGCAGCAGCCCCACGCGGTTGCACCGCTCGGCCTCGTCGAGGTAGGCCGTCGACACGAAGATCGTCACCTGCTCCCGCAGGAGCTGGTAGAGGATGCGCCAGAAGTCGCGCCGCGAGACCGGGTCCACCCCGTTGGTCGGTTCGTCCAGCAGCAGGATCTTCGGGGTGTGAATCAGCGCGCAGGCGAGCCCGAGCTTCTGCTTCATGCCGCCCGAGAGGTTGCCCGCGAGCCGGCGCGTGAACGGGGCGAGCTTGCTGAACTCCAGCAGGCGCTTCACCTTCTCGTCGCGGCCCCGCCGCGCCACGCCGTAGATGTCGGCGTAGAAGTGGATGTTCTCGAGGACCGACAGATCGGGGTAGAGCCCGAAGCGCTGGCTCATGTAGCCGATGTCGGCCTTCACCGCCTCGGGATCGCGAGCCACGTCGTACCCGCCAACCCACGCGGCGCCGGAGGTGGGCGGCAGGATCGCGGCCAGCAGCCGCATGGTGGTCGTCTTGCCCGCGCCGTCAGGGCCCACCAGACCGAAGATCTCGCCGGGCGGCACGCGGAACGTGAGGTGCTCGATGGCCGTCACCTCGCCGAACCGGCGCGTGAGGCCCTCCACGCGGATGGCGTCCGTCGCGTCCTCGACCCGATCCGCCGGGCTAGCGGGCGCCATGGGACACCTCGTCGACGAGGATTTCGGCGTCGGCCGGCATGCCGGGTTTGAGCTCGAAGGCGGGATTCGGGACGTCGATCTTGATCCGGTAGACGAGCTTCACGCGCTCCTTGCCGGTCTGCACGTTCTTGGGCGTGAACTCCGCCTCCGACGCGATGAACGACACCACGCCGTCGTAGGCCTTGCCGGGAAACGTGTCGGTCGTCAGCCGCGCGCGCTGCCCGATCTTGACGCGGCCGAGATCGGGCTCGTCGATGTAGGCGCGGAGCCAGACGTCGCCGAGCGCGCCGATGGTGACCACCGGGGTCCCGGGGCCGACGTACTCGCCCGGTTCGACGTTCTGCGAGAGGACGATGCCCGACACCGGCGCGACGAGCAGCGCATCGTCGAGGCGGGTCTGCGAGAGACCCAGCGCCTGCCTTGCGCGATCGAGGCGGGCGCGGGCCTGCGCGATTCGTTCCCGTCGCGGACCCTTGCGGAGCAGCGCCAGCCGCTCGTCCGCGTCCCGCGCCTGCGCCCGCGCCACCTCGAGGGCCGCGCGGGCTGCCTCCAGCTCGCGTGCTGAGACGACGTCCTGCTGGTAGAGCGCGTCCTGCCGCGCCGCTTCCGCTCGCCAGCGATCCTCCTCGGCCCGCGCGCGGGCCAGCGCCGCCTCCCCCTGCGCGATCTCCTCCGGGCGAGAGCCCGCTTCGAGCTCCGCGAGATCGGCGGCCGCGGCGTGGACGTCGGCCTGCTGCAGCGCCACCTGCTGTGCCAGCTCGACGCGATCGAGCCGCGCGAGGATCTGACCCGCGTGGATCACATCGCCCTCGCTCGCCAGCCGCGCGTCGACGCGGCCCCCGATCCTGAAGCTCGCGCGCGTCTCGGTGACCTCGACGTTGCCCGAGACCACGATCCGGTCGTCGGGTGGCGCCGGCCGCCGCCACGCGTAGAACAGCGCGCCGCCGCCCGCGATCATCACGATTGCCACGAGTGCCATCAGCCGTCTTGTCATATCTGCTCCTGGTGCGTACGGGGCCCCGGCCGGCCCGCGTCACGGGCGCTCACCCGATGGTCCTTGCGGGCGCGGGCGCGCCCGGCGATCGTCGATGCGCGGGATCCGCCGCGCGCGGGGGGATCGCATGTGATGATCTGTTCACTTCGAGACGAAAAAAAGAGAGGCTCGTGCCGGCGGCGCTCATGGCTCCCGGCCGCAGCGGCTTCACCCTCGGGCTCGCCTTCCGCCGTTCGCGCAAACACCTGCGTGCGCTGCTTTACGCCCATGGGCGTCTTCAAGGTCGTCGTGACCGTGAGCGTCCTTCCAGCCGGATCGACATGCCACGCTTCCTCCACTGGCACGGTGCGCTTGAGGAATCCCTGCTTCACCGTCATGTGACCTTCGGCGACCAGTGTCTGGTCGCGCCAGGCGGCCTGCATCCTCAGTGCACCACCGCCGGCGGCCTGCGGATCGCCTGTCGCCGGCGCCAGCGCCAGTGTGCGCAGAACCGTCGCGGCTGGCGCCACGCGGCGCACCGTCACGATGGCGCCGGCCTGGTCGATGCGGATCGCGATCTCTGCGCCGGTCCTCGCCTCGCCGTCGAGCACGCGCGCGGCCTGTGCCGGCAACTCGCCGGACGTCTCCTGCAGCCGCCACGAGCCGATGAGCGGTTCGGCGCGCCGTTCCTGCGCCGTGCCGCCAGTGGAGCTGGCTGCCAGCAGCGCGACCGACACCACCCACGCCGGCGCGACTGGCGCCAGCCGGCGTCCGTGGCTGCACCGTGTCCAGATTTCCGCCGGTCGCTCCGCATCGATCCCGGCCGGTTGCTGTCCATTGAAAGTGACCATACGTTCACATTCGACGCGAAAAAAAA
>JBDIBB010000106.1:0-13324 GCA_039812685.1 Vicinamibacteraceae bacterium | reverse complement strand
GGTATTCCCACGGTCGGCCGCGTGAGCGTGAACCAGTTACTCGCCGCAGCCGGTATTTTGGATACCCCCTCCAAAGGTTTGGAGCATGGACGCCGGCCGTCGCCCGTCATCGGATGGCGCGCGGAGCTCGCCTGGCGGTTGCCGCGCGGCGTCGCTACCGGGCGAATCGTCACCGGAGTAAGATGAATCAGCGGTCGCCGCACTGGCGCGGAATCGTCACCTGGGAGCTGGCAGGCCCATGCGCAAGGGTGTCCTCGTCGTCCTCGTCATTCTCGCGGCGGCCGCCGTCGCCGCGGGCGGCTACTACCGCTACGGCAGCCGGATCCCGGCGCCCGAGGTGACCACGCTGGCGGTGAGCCGCGGCGATGTCGCCGAGGTCGTGGGCGCCACGGGCACCCTCGAGGCGCTCACCACCGTGCAGGTCGGCACCCAGGTGTCCGGCACGGTGCAGTCGCTCTACGCCGACTTCAACTCCATCGTCCACAAGGGGCAGGTCGTGGCGCGCCTCGACCCCTCGCTCTTCGAGACGCAGGTGGCGCAGGGCCGCGCCAACCTGGTGCGCGCGCAGGCCGACGTCGAACGTCAGAAGGTGGCGCTCGAGGACGCGCAGACCAAGGCCAAGCGCGCGCGGGAGCTGCAGGCCCAGGGGCTGGTGCCCGCCCTCGAACTCGAGAACGCGGAGGCGGCGCTCGGCTCGGCCCAGGCGCAGCTCCGCTCGTCGCAGGCCCAGCTGGTGCAGGCCGAGGCCTCGCTCAACCAGAGCGCGGTGAACCTGCAGCACACGGTGATCGAGGCCCCGATCGACGGCATTGTCATCTCACGCGACGTGGACGTGGGCCAGACGGTCGCGGCCAGCATGCAGGCGCCCACGCTGTTCGTGATCGCGGCCGATCTCACCAAGATGCGCGTGGCAGCCGACGTGGACGAGTCAGACGTCGGTCGCATCCGCCCGGGGCAGTCCGTGAGCTTCCGCGTGGATGCCTATCCCAACGAGGAGTTCTCGGGCACCGTCGTGCAGGTTCGCCTGCAGCCCAAGGTGACGCAGAACGTCGTCACTTACGCGACGGTGATCGACGTGCCGAATCGGCAGCTGAAACTCAAGCCGGGCATGACTGCAACCGTCCGGCTCGAGATCGCGCGCCGCGCCGACGTCGTCAGGGTCCCCGTCGCGGCCCTGCGCTTCAGGCCGTCGCCCGAGATGTTCGAGGCGCTGAACCAGCCGGTGCCGCCGGAACTGCAGCGCGGGGGTGCGGCGCGGCCTGGTGGCGCCGAGGGCGCCACCAACAACGCCGGCAGCGGCGCCCCCCCCGCTGCCACCACCGCGCCAGCGGCGCAATCGACGCCGGCACCCGCTGCCGGAGCGGCAACGGGATCGACGCCGCCGTCCGCGGGGAGCGCGGCGCCGGGCGCGCCGCGCGGAGGCCCGGCCGCGACGACGGGGAACGAATCGCCTCGCCAGGGAGCGGGACAGGGTTCCTCGCGCGGCCGCCGCGGTGATGCCGGCGCCGAAGCCCGGGAGGGCGGACCGCGCCAGCCGCAGGAAGGCGGTCAGGGCGCGGAAGGGATGCGCCGGCGTCCGCGCGAAGGCGGGGGCGAGGGTGGTCGGTCCGCACGCGAGGGGGCCGGCACGGGCGGGACGCCACCTCCGGCGGCGGCCGCGACGGCCCAGACGGTCGATTCGCTCTTCGGGCCGCTGCCGGTCACCGAGACACGCGGCCGCGTCTGGACGTTCGTCGGTGGCCAGCTCAAACCGGTGAACGTGCGGCTGGGCATCTCCGACGGCACCTACACGGAGCTGATTTCGGGCGATCTCGAGCCTGGCGCCGAGGTGGTGTCGTCGCTGATCCTGCCCGCGCAGGCCGCGGCCAACAGCACCGCCGGACGGTCGCCACTCATGGGACCCACGCGCGGCGGCCCCGGCGGCGGCCGCCCGCCGGGGAGATGATCGAGATGCCGGTCATCTCGGTGAAGGCTCTGAAGAAGACCTACACCCTTGGGGGCGAGATCACGGTGCAGGCCCTGCGCGGTGTCGACATGGACGTCGAGGCGGGCGAGTTCGTTGCCGTCACCGGGCCGTCCGGGTCGGGCAAGTCGACGTTCATGCACATCCTCGGCTGTCTCGACCGCCCGACCTCGGGCCGTTACCTGCTGGACGGGCGCGACGTGTCGCACCTGTCGCGCGACGAGCTGGCGGCGGTGCGCAACGGCAAGATCGGCTTCGTCTTCCAGGGGTTCAACCTGCTGGCCCGCACCAGCGCGCTCGAGAACGTGGAGCTGCCGCTGCTCTACAGCCACAGCCCCGTGAAGGGCTCCGAGCGCCATCGTCGCGCCCGCGAGGCGCTGGCCGTCGTCGGCCTGAGCGATCGCGAGCACCATCACCCCAACCAGTTGTCGGGCGGACAACAGCAGCGCGTGGCCATCGCCCGGGCGCTGGTCAACGAGCCCGCCATCCTGTTGGCCGACGAGCCCACCGGCAACCTCGACACGCGGACCAGCATCGAGGTGATGGACGTCTTCCAGCGCCTGAACGCCGAACGCCGGATCACGATCCTGCTGATCACCCACGAACTCGACATCGCCGAGTACGGCACGCGCACGGTCGCGTTCCGCGACGGGCTGATCGTGTCCGACGCGCCGACGCTGACGCGGCGCCGTGCCACCGAGGAACTCGCGCACCTGCCACAGGGGGACGAGGCATGAGGCTGCTCATGACGCTGCGCATCGCCTTCAAGGCGCTGCTGCGCAACAAGCTCAGGTCGTCGCTGACGATGCTGGGCATGATCATCGGCGTCGCCGCCGTCATCGCGATGGTGGCGCTCGGCTCCGGCGCGCGATCCACGATCGAGAGCCAGATCCGCGCCGCCGGCACCAACCTGATCTACGTGATGGCGGGCAACTTCCAGGCCGGCGGCGTCCGGATGGGATCGGGGGCGGCCAATACGCTCACCGTCGAGGACGCGCAGGCGGTGCGCGATCAGGTGTCGGGCATCCAGTACTTCGCCATCAGCGTCCAGACGCGGGCGCAGGTGATCGCGGGCAACCAGAACTGGCCCACGCGCATCACCGGCACCGACGTGGAGCTGCCGCTGATCCGGTCGTGGCCCGTCCAGCACGGCGCCTTCTTCACGCCGCAGGACGTGACCAGCGCCGCCAAGGTGGCCGTGCTCGGCAAGGTCGTGAGCGACACGCTCTTCGGCGAGAACACGGATCCCACCGGGCAGACGATCCGCGTCCGCAACCAGCCGTTCAAGGTGGTCGGCGTGATGTCGAGCAAGGGCCAGGGCACCGGCGGCGAAGATCAGGACGATGCGGTGTACGTCCCCTACACCACGGTGCAGAAGAAGCTGCTCGGCATCACCCACATCAACGGCATCACGATTTCGGCGGTGTCGGCCACCGCCGTGGAGACCGTCGCCAAGGACGTCGCCGCGCTGCTGCGCCAGCGCCACCACATCTTCCAGGGCGACACCGACGACTTCATGGTGCGCACGCTCGAGGAGATGGCGGCCGTCCGCACCGAGTCGACCAAGACGATGGGCGCGCTGCTGGCAGCCATCGCCGGCGTCTCGCTGATCGTCGGCGGCATCGGGATCATGAACATCATGCTGGTGTCGGTGACCGAGCGCACCCGCGAGATCGGCCTGCGCATCTCGCTCGGCGCGCGCGGCCGCGACGTGCTGCTGCAGTTCCTCGTGGAGGCGATCGTGCTCAGCCTCGTGGGCGGCGTCACCGGGATCGCCCTGGGCGTCGCGGCATCGACGACGCTGACGCGCGTGCTGACGTGGCCGACGACGATCTCGCCCGAGGCGGTGGCGCTGGCCTTCGCCTGTTCGGCCCTCATCGGGATCTTCTTCGGCTTCTACCCCGCCCGCAAGGCGGCACGGCTCGACCCGATCGAGGCGCTCCGGTTCGAGTAGGCCATCGGCCCCGCGGCGATCCGCCCGTCGCGGGGCCGGCGTCGTGGTCGCGACCCGTACCTCACCTACGACCCCAGCGTCATCGTCGGCGGCACCGACGTCAGGTACGACCCCGAAAGGTTCACCGGCACCGCCACCGGCAAGACCAACGTGGTGCCGCGGTCGGCCGTCGTCGAGGGCGACCGGCGGTTCCTCACCCGCGCGCAGCTCGAGAAGGTGCGCGCGAGGACGCGGACGATCGTCGCCGCGTCGCTCCCGCAGGCGTCAGGGACCATCGCGTTCATCGACGGCATGCCGTCGATGGAGCCCACCGAGGCCAACCTCAGGCTGCTGGCGGTGCTCGACGCCTGCTCGCGCGATCTCGGCTTCGGGCCCGTCACGGCCCACGACCCGTCGCAGCGCGGCGCAGGCGACGTCTCGTTCGTGGCCGAGATCGTGCCGGGGCTCGATGGCCTCGGCGCGCTCGGCAAGCACGAGCACGCCGCGGGCGAGTGGATGGATCTCGAGTCGTTCCCGATGCTCACCAGGCGGGCTGCGCTGCTGATGCACCGCGTGATGACGGGCTGCTGAGCGTTGTCACGGCGGCGCGGCGCCGGATGCGGCGCCGCCCCTGGCGTCAGAAGGTGAACTTCACCACCAGGTCCATCGAGCGCGGCGGCTGATAGCCCTCGTACCCGAGGTAGTTCGGCGAGTATCGCTGGCCGGCGTCGCTGGCGAAACGCTCGATCGTGCCATGGTTCGTGACGTTGTAGAGGCCGAGGCCCACCTCGGCGCGGTATCGCGCCAGGCGCAGGCGCTTGCTGAACTTCAGGTTCAGCTCCTGCCGCGGGTCGGCCTTCACCTGCCCTTCGCCGCGCGTCGCGAACGCGAACCGGATCGTCGACGCCAGCGGGTTGGTGACCACCCGGCCGTTGGACAGCGTGACGCTGGAGGGCCCGAAACGCGGGTCCGACGCGGCGATGCGCGTGACGATCGGTCCGGTGAACGGGCCGCTCTGGAACACGTAGTGCGCGCTCACCTGCAGGTCGTATGGCAGGTTGTAGACGCTCGACAGCCTGAGCGTGTGGTCCTGCCACGCCGTGTTGCCGAACACGTCGGCCCCGCTCGGCGGCAGGCTGTTGGACGGCGCGCGCCGCGGCGTGCCGATCGCCTTGTCGTTGGCGAACGCCTCGGGCTGCAGGAACGACGCATTGTCGTTGGGCTGCCAGGTCCCCGTCCGCCGGCGCCACTGCCGCACGTAGCTGCCGATGACCTGCAGCCTGTCGCTCCGCTTGGTCACCGCCATCTCGAGGCCGTCGTACACCTGCTGGTTCCAGGTGTCGTTGGTGTCGAGGAGGATCTCGTTCTGCGTCTCGTCGCGATAGCCCCTGAACACCACGCCGTCGTAGAGACCGTTGATCTCCACGTAGGCCGGCCGGTCCTTGTAGGCGCGGCGGGCGAAGCCCACGCTCACGCTGGTCTGCCCGGGAAACTGGCGGCGGTAGCCCAGGGTCCACTCGTCGAAGAAGGGCTGGTGCCGATCGGGGTCGATGACGCGGTTGCGCAGAACGGTGGTCGATCCCGGCGTGAAGCGTTCGGTCTCGAAGATCCCGTCCAGGTTGTTGTCGTACACGTTGCGCGTGGACGCGGTGCTCGATCCGGTGGTCGGGATGTCGCCCAGCCCCACCAGGTCGTGGACGCGGCCCAGGCTGCCGTAGACGATGTTGTTGTTGTCCTTCGTCAGCGCGTAGGTGGCGCCGAACCGCGGCCCGATCTCCAGCGAACTCTGCGTCCTGGTGCTGGTCATCAGATCGTGCGCGGTGATCCAGTCGAGCCGCAGGCCGCCGGTGATCGTCAGCCGATCGGTGGGCCGCCAGGCATCCTGCACGTAGACGGCGTTGTCGCTCGCCTTCAGATCGCTCGTCATCAGCCGCGCCGGATCGCGGTAGGTGCGCCGGAACGGAACGTAGCCCGCCGCCGGGTTCGCCGGATCCTTCAGCACCACGTACTCCGCGACGAAGCCGTCGTTCGGGTAGATCACCGTCGTCGATCCGCGCAGGCGCGGCTGCAGGTAGAAGCCCACCTGCAGTTCGTGCGAGCCCACCCACCCGCTGCTGCGGTAGTAGGTCAGGTCGCCGGTGAAGGTGAGCTTGGAGGAAGGCGTAATCGTGTAGGAGGACTCGATGCCCGCGTTCAGCAGGTAGCCCGTGCCCGTGATCAGGCCCGAGGACAGGAACGTGCCCGCGTGCACCTCCCGGTAGGGCATCCCGGGGATGATGTAGTCCTTGAAGTCCGATTCCTTCGGGCTGAGAGCCTTGTCGTTGTAGGACGCCGAGAAGCGCGTCGTGATCGCCTCGCCCCATACCGAGGACAGCCTCGCGTTGTACCCCCTGCCGCCGAACACCGAGACGTCGGCGTTGTAGCCGCTGCGCAGGTAATTGGCCTCGGTCGGCGAGCGGTCGTACTGGTAGAAGGCCTCCACGCGATGGCCCTTCGACAGCTGCGTCGTGTTCTTCACGAAGAAGAAGGTGCCGAGGAAGGCGTTGTCGAACGGCGTCCACTTCGGGTTGATGACCGCCCTGGCCAGCGCGATCTGCTCGGCCGGCACGCCGATGCCGATCTGCCGGTCGATCTTGCGGAAGCTGCCGAAGAACCAGGAGTGATCCCGCCAGACGGGGCCCCCGGCCGAGGCGTCGAGCAGCGAGTTGGAGCTCGAGTTGCTGAGGCCCTTCGGGTTGTTCTCGCCGTGCCAGTCACGATTGGCGTAGACGTACGAGGCCGACCCCTTGACGGTGTTGGACCCGGTCGGCGTGGCCACGTTCATCACCGCCCCGTTGCCAATCGGGGCCGAGGCATCGCTCACCGCCGACTTCACCTGCACGTCCTCCAGCGTGTCGGTGCTCATCCCGATGTAGTCGGGGCGCGCCTGCCGCAGCGACCCCATGTCGGCGCCGTCGATCTGCACGACGTGGCTCTCGATGCGGCTGCCGCGCATGTGGTACAGCCCTGCGCCGCGCGACGGGCTGACGTAACTGTTCATGCCCGGCGTCATCTCGAGGAAGTCGGTGTAGTCGCGCCGCGAGCTGGTCGGCAGCGCACGCTGCAGCTCTCCCTCGATGTTCACCGCCTGCACCGGGCTCGAGACCTCCAGCATCGGCGTCTCCAGCTTGACCTCAACCGTCTCGGTCATCGCGCCGATCTTCATCGAGATGTCGAGCGCGATGTTCAGCCCCGCACGCACCAGGACGCCCGCGCGCTCGAGCCTGGCGAAGCCCATCAGCTCGGCCGTGAGCACGTACTCCCCTGGCGGGAGATCGATGAGCCGGTACAGCCCCTGCGGATCGCTGACGGCGGTGAACGTGCCGGCGACCGTGGGGCTGGTCGCGCTGATGGTGACGCCCGGCAGGACACCGCCCTGCTCGTCGGTGACCGTGCCGCGAATGGACCCGTTGGCGGAGGTCTGCGCCGCGGCAGCGCCAAGGCCGATCAGCCAGGCCGCCACCAGCCAGGCGACGCCAGGCCGTGTGGAGCGAACGGTGAATGACATGCTGGTTCCTCCCCGACTGCGGATCCCGATCCCCGTGATGCGGGCACCCGGCGCTTCCGCACGAGCCAGTGCCGGCCCGGAACCGATCCAGCCCGCCTTCGACATGGCATGAGCGCGCCCGGTGCTGTTCCCACACGGGTGGACACCGGACGCCCGCGCGCCTGGCTGCCACGGTACGACCCGGTCGCGCGGCAGGCAATCGGCCAAAAGGTGTAGGCGGAACCAGCCGTGCCGTGGCCGAAGTACCTATTCCGCGGGCAGGGCGCCTCCGGTAGGATGGCGCCGTAGAGGCCGCGGCCGCCCGACGGGTATCCGGATGCGTTCATCGCGATCCCTTCCTCTCCCGGTCCACGTCAACGCCGGCGCGGGAATCTGGCCGCTGCTCGTGCTGCTGGCCGTTGGCGTGCCGGCGCTCGGGGCGGCGGGCCCACAACGCGCCGGCAGCGCGGAGCTTCCGGTGGTCCCGGGCCTGACCGCCCGCGTGTGGACCACCGAACAGGGCCTGCCCGATGCCTCGGTGATGGCCATCGCCCAGACGCGCGACGGCTACCTGTGGATCGGCACGCGCGGCGGGCTGGCACGCTTCGACGGCGTGCGGTTCGTCACCTACGACGAGCACACCGACTCGAACTGGACGTCGGACAACGTCGCGGCGCTGGCAGCATCGGCCGACGGCAGCCTCTGGATCGGCCTCGTCGATGGCGGCCTCCTGCGCCATCGCGGCGGCGTGTTCGAACCGATCCCCCTGCCCTCGCCCACCGCGCGCGCCCTGCACGAGGCACGCGACGGGACGCTGTGGGCAGGCATGGACCGCGGGCTCGCCCGCCTCCGTGACGGCAGGCCCGCCGAGATCGTCGACACGTTCGCGGGCGCCTACGTCTACGCCTTCCACGAAGACCCGGACGGCAGCGTGTGGATCGGCGCATCGACCGGTCTGTGGCTCCACCGTGCCGGCGTCTTCACCCACATGACGGCAGCGCCCGGCCTGCCGCCACTAGAGGTACACACCCTGCGGCGTGCGGCCGACGGCACGCTCTACCTCGGCACGATGGATGCCGGGCTGTTCCGCGTCAGCGGCCGTGTGGTCGAGCCGGTGGCAGGCGAGACCGGACCCGTCTGGAGCGTGCTGCCTGATGCACACGGCACCATCTGGGTGGCGGGCGACAACGGGCTGAAGAGCCTGCGGGGAACGGCCCTCGAACCGGCATTCCTGCACCAGGCGCTGTCAGGCCGCGTGCTGACACTGTTCGAGGATCGCGAGGGCAGCCTCTGGGCCGGAACCCGGTACGGTGGCCTCGTCCGGCTCACGGCCGGCCACGCCGCGTCGATCGGCCACGACATGGAGCATCCCAGCGTCCTCTCCGTGTTCGAGGATCGCCAGCACCGGATCTGGTTCGGCACGGCGGGCGGCGGCCTCGGCCGCCTGCAGGACGACCGCCTCACGACCTATGGGCTGCCGGAAGGCCTGGCGTCGGACATCGTCGGCCCCGTGCTGGAGGATCGTGAGGGCCGGATCTGGTTCGGCCCGCGCGCCGGCGATCACCTGCAGCGAATCGAGCAGGGGAAGATGGCGGCCCTCCCCCTGCGGGGCACGCCAGCCTGTTTTCACGAAGACCTCGATGGATCGCTGTGGATCGGCACCACCGGCCACGGCCTCTACCGCCTCGCGACCGGCCAGCTCACCCAGTGGACAACGGCCGACGGGCTGCCGAGCCGCGCCGTCCGGGCCATCGTCGACGATGGCGAGGGCGGGCTGTGGCTGGGAACGCCGCGTGGCCTGGTGCGGTTCACCAACCGCCCGCAGACTGTCTACACCACCGCGGACGGCCTGCTGTCGGATCGCGTGATGGCACTCTGGCGCGAGCCGGACGGGCCGCTGTGGATCGCGACATCCAGGGGCCTCAACCGGCTCGAGAACGGACGCTTCACCGCATACGGGCCGGCGCAGGGCCTGTGCGACAACCAGGTGCTCTCCATCGTCGACGATCGGCTCGGGAACCTGTGGATGACGTCGAGCCGTGGGCTCTTTCACGTGCAGAAGCGGCAACTCGACGAACTGGCGCGGGGTGAGCGCGCCGAGGTGGCCTGCACGATGCTGGGGCGCGGCGATGGCATGGAGAGCGCCCAGTTCAACGGCGGCTACCAGCCATCCGCCTGGCGTGCGCACGACGGCCGCCTCTGGTTCCCGTCCGTGCGCGGGCTCGTCGTCGTGGATCCCACGCGCCAGCACGCGGCGAACCTCGTGCCGCCGCCCGTGTGGATCGAATCGGTGCGGGCCGATGGCGTCGAGGTGGCGATGACGGGCCTGCCACGCCTGCCGGCGGGGACCCGCCGCCTCGAGATCGAGTTCACGGGGCTGAGCCTCGTCGCCCCCGAGAAGGTGCGCTTCAGGCATCGGCTGCTGGGCTTCGATACCCAGTGGGTGGATGCCGGCTCGCGGCGCCGCATCTCCTACACCAACCTCCCGCCCGGCGACTACCGGTTCGAGGTGATGGCCAGCAACAACGACGACGTCTGGAACCAGCGGGGGCACGCGTGGGCGTTCAGCATCACCCCGCTGTTCCACCAGACGTGGTGGTTCAAGGGCGTGATGGCGCTCGTGCTGGCCGCGGCGGGTCTCGCCCTCCACGCGCTGCGCGTGCGCGATCTCCGCCTGCGCAACCCCGTGCTGGTCGAGCGTGCCCGCCTCTCGCAGGAGATCCACGACCACATCTCGCAGATCATGACCGGCATCGTGCTGCAGCTCGATGCCGCCTCGCAGACGCTCGTCCGGGGCGGCGGCACCGATGGCGGTCACATCGATCGGGCCAGCCGGCTGGCCCGGCAGGGCATCGAGGAGACGCGGATCATCCTGCGGAGCCTGCGCGAGGGCGCCTCGGCACGGGTGGCCTGCGACTCCTCGCTCGACGAGAGCCTGGCCGAGACCGTGGCGCCGCTGGTCGAGGGGACCGGCGTGCGCCTGCACGCGAAGCGGTGCGGCGATCCCTTCCCCATTTCCGGCGAGGCGCGAGACGCCATCTTCCACGTCGGTCAGGAGGCCGTCACCAACGCGCTCCGCCACGGACGGCCGAGCACCGTCGACATCCTCGTCGCTTTCGAACCACGAGGCGTGCGACTCACCATCGAGGACGACGGGCGCGGCTTCGAGCCGGGAGCCGTCGGGCGGGCGCGTGGGCCAGGCCTGGGCCTTCCGGGCATGGCCGGGCGCGTGGCGGCCCGCGGAGGGACCTTCGACGTGCGAAGCCAGCCAGGCGGCGGGACCACCGTGGCGGCGTTCTTTCCACGCCACACGCGCCTGGGCGGTGCCTGAGCATGGCTGCCCGCATCCGCGTCTTCGTGGTCGACGATCACCCCGTGGTGCGCGAGGGCCTGCGCGCGGTGCTCGAACTGCGCGCCGATTGCGAGGTGGTCGGCGAAGCGGCCGATGGCAGAGCCGCCATCGAGGGCTACGATCGCCTGCGGCCCGACGTGGCCATCATCGATATCCGGCTCCCGGTGATCGGCGGCATCGAAGCCATCGCGGCCATCCGCACGCGGGATCCTTCCGCGCGCATCCTGGCGATCACGTCGTACGGCGGCGACGCCGGGATGCGCCGCGCGCTTGATGCCGGCGCGATCGGCCTGCTGCTGAAGGGCGCGCCGGGCGACGAGGTGGTGGAGGCCGTGCGCCGCGTGGCGGGTGGACGCCCCTACATCGCGCCGGACGTTTCCGACGAACTGCGATCGGCCGACGGGACGCCGAGCCTCACGCGTCGTGAGAGCGACGTGCTCGCGCTGATGGCCGAGGGCCTCCGCAACCAGGAGATCGCCACCTCGCTCGGGCTGTCGCTCGGCACCGTGAAGGTCCACGTCAACCGCATCCTGGAGAAACTGGACGCGGTGGATCGCACCGAGGCCGTGACACGCGCCATTCGGCGCGGGCTGATCGCCCTGCAATGAGGCCGGCCGCTGGGGAGTGACGCGTCAGCGATGCCGGCTCCCACCCGGCTGCGCCGGCTTCCCGCCCTTTGACACATCGTCAGCGCCTCTGCAGGGCACTCGAACAGGCGGCGCCCCGGACCGGGCGTGCCGGCATCGGGCTGCAAGGGGATCACGCGAGCCATGGCGACCTCGACGGACGCCTGGATGGCTGGCGCCCGCTCGCCGCGCCACGATGCTGGTGGGCCGCCAGTTCGCCAGAGGTCTCGAGGGACGTCCTCGGGACATCTCCCGATTTGGCCGTGACCAGACCTGTCACGCCTGCCCCGCATCCTGATTCCGGCGACGCCATTCCGCGTCCCCTTGACCAGCCACGGAGCGTCCATGTCACTGACCATCCGAGCCGACCGTTCCCTCATCCGCACGTCAGGCGGCAGCGTCCGCTACGTGCTGGCGGAGCTCACCGCGCCCGACGCACCCGCGCGCGCCATGCGGGCGCCCGTCAACGTCGCCCTGGTGCTGGACCGCTCCGGCTCCATGGGCGGGCAGAAGATCGCGCTGGCGCGGATGGCCGTCGAGCATGCCCTCCAGCTGCTCAAGCCCTCGGACCGGTTCTCGCTGGTCGTATTCGACGACGTGGTGGACGTGGTCGTGGCCTCGACGCTCGGCAGCGCGGAGGCGAAGCGACACGCTCTGCGGAAGCTGGCGGAGATCGACGCGCGCGGCTCGACGAACCTGGCGGGCGGCTGGGAGGCAGGGTGCGACCAGGTGGCCGCCCATCTCACCGGCGAAGCCATCGGCCGGTGCCTGCTCGTCACCGACGGCCAGGCCAACGTGGGCGAGTCCGATCCGGAGCAGCTGGCGAGGCTCGCGGGCGCGATGCGGCAGCGCGGCATCGCCACGTCCACCTTCGGCATCGGCGCGGACTTCGACGAGCGCACCCTGCAGCGCCTCGCCGAGGGCGGGCAGGGGCACTTCTACTTCGTCGAGACGCCACAAGCGATTCCCGACCTGCTCACGAGCGAGCTGGGCGACTCCCTCGAGATCGTGGCGCGCGAGGCGGCGCTCGTGCTGCACGTCCCCGAGGGCGCAGACGCGGCGCCGCTCGGTCCGTTCCGTGTGTCCTCGGCAGGTCGCGTCGTCCGAATCGAGCTGGGCGACCTGGCGTCCGGTCAGGAGCTGCAGCTCGTCGTGAAGCTCACGTTCCCGGCGGGCGCTGCCGGCGACACGCAGGTGGTCGGCTTCGCCCTGGCGGCCCGCAACGACGCGCTCGGGGCGTTGGCACAGGATGTCGCGTGGACGCTCGCCGATCACGCCGGGAACGATGCCCAGCGCCGCGACCGTGTCGTGGATCGCGCGGTGGCGCGGCTCTACGCCGCGCTCGCGCGCCAGGCGGCGCTCGTGTTGAACGGCGAGGGCCGGTTCGATGAAGCCCGCCGGCTGATCGAGCGTGTGGCGCGGAAGATCGCCTCCTACACGGGCGCCGACCCGGAGCTCCGGCGCATCGTCTCGCAGTTGCGCGACGAGATCGGGGCCTTCGCGATGCACATGGGCGTCCTGGAGGCCAAGCAGCGGCACTTCGAGGCCTACTCGGTCCAGCACTCGCGGATGGCGGACGGGAGGGCGCGGAGGCGTCCCGCCGCCCGGTGACGGGCAGCTGCCGGGGATGCGGCCGTCGTCGCTGGCGGAATCAGCGTGAGGCCCTCGTCGGGGTCGTTCGAGCAGCCGTGTCGCCAGACGGGCCGCGCTGTGCCGGGAACTGCCCGGTGCCCCTCGAAGTGCGCGTCTTCGCCGGTCCGACTCCTGCCCGCGACACCGTGGCCACCGACGGCACGGTGTCGCGGATGTTGAGCGAGGAGCTGGCGAGCCGCATTTTCGCGAGTTGGGACCAGCCGGGATGCCCCGCCCGTCGAATGCAGCGCCACTTTCGCCACGGGCTGCTAGTACTACTTTGTCAGATCTG
>JBDIBB010000105.1:0-13391 GCA_039812685.1 Vicinamibacteraceae bacterium | reverse complement strand
ACTGCTCCAGGTCCTTCATGGCCGCCTTCACGCCGTCGGCCGTGTCGAGCGCGTTGGCGCCCGCTTCCTGGCGGATGGCCAGCGCCGTGGCGGGGAAGCCGTTGTAGTTGGCGCGGATGTCGTCGAGGTCGGTGCCCATCTCGGTGCGGCCGACGTCGCTGATGCGCACGAAGGACCCGTCGGGGTTCGTCCGCAGCGGCACCGCGGCGAACTCCTCGGGGGTCTTCAGCAGCGACTGGACGAGGATGGAGGCGTTCAGCCGCTGGCCGGGCACCGCGGGCGCTCCGCCGAACTGGCCCGCCGACACCTGGACGTTGTACGCGCGCACCGCGGCCACGACGTGGTCCGACGTCATCCCGAACTTCGTGAGCTTGTCGGGGTCGAGCCAGATCCGCATCGAGTAGCCGGTGCCGAACACCTCGACCTCGCCCACGCCCGGCACGCGTGCCAGCACGTTCTCGATGCGCGACACCATGTAGTCGCTGAGGTCGGCGCGCGACCAGTTCGGGTCCTCGGAGGTGAGGCCGACGATGATCAGGTAGTTGCGGGTGGACTTGCTGACGTTGACGCCCGCGCGCTGCACCACCTCGGGCAGCATCGGCATGGCCAGCTGCAGCTTGTTCTGCACCTTCGACCACGCCAGGTCGGGATCGACCTCGGGCGCGAAGGTGAGCGTGATCTCCGCGGACCCCGACGAGTCGCTGGCCGCGTGCATGTAGAGGAGCCGGTCGAGCCCGGTCATCTTCTGCTCGATGATCTGGACGAC
This sequence comes from Vicinamibacteraceae bacterium, assembly GCA_039812685.1. Lineage (GTDB taxonomy): Bacteria > Acidobacteriota > Vicinamibacteria > Vicinamibacterales > JAFNAJ01 > JBDIBB01. Next base: position 12,625 of record JBDIBB010000105.1, on the reverse strand, counting down.
GCTGTCCTCCACGGTCTCGGCCGACGCCCCGGGGTAGAACGCGCGGATGGTGATCGACGGCGGCGCGATGGGCGGGTACTGCGCGACCGGGAGATTGTAGATGGCGAGGGCGCCGCCGAGCATCATCGCGATCGCGATGACCCAGGCGAACACCGGGCGGTCCAGGAAGAAGCGTGCCATGGCGTCCCCCTACTTCCCGGCGCCCGTGGGAGAGGGACTGCCTTGCGCGGGCGCCGCGCCCTGCGGGGCTGGCGCGCCGGCCGTGAACGGCACGGCCCTCACCGGCGACCCCGGCCTGATGCTCTGCATGCCCTCCACGACCACGCGGTCGCCGGCGGACACGCCGGCCGTCACCAGCCACGACTGCCCGACGCCTCGATCGATCGTGAGCACCCGCTGCTCGACGCTGCCGTCGGCCTTCACCACGTGCGCCACGGCCTGTCCCTTCGGGTCCCGCGTCACGGCCTGTTGCGGAACGAGCAGGCCCTGCTCGTCCACCGCGTCCTCGACGACGGCCCGCACGAACATGCCGGGCAGCAGGACGTGGTCGGGATTGGGGAACACCAGCCGCAGGCTGATCGAGCCCGTCGTCGGATCCACCGTGACGTCCCGGAAGCGCAGCGTGCCCTTGTGCGCGTAGGGCGTACCGTCCTCGAGTAGGAGTTGCACGCGGTTCTTCTGCGACTCCGGACGCTCGAGCTGCCCGTTGGCGAGGCGGCGCCGCAGCATCAGCAACTCGGCGGACGACTGCGTGACGTCCACGTAGATCGGGTCCAGCTGCGTGATGGTGGTCAGCGGGATGGGCTGGTAGGCCGTGACCAGCGCGCCCGGCGTGATCGACGACTTCCCGGTGCGGCCGCTGATCGGGGCGCGCAGCGGGGTGTACGAGAGGTTCACGCGCGCGGCCTCGATCGCCGCCCTGGCCGAGACGACGTTGGCCTCGGCCTGCGCAAGCGCCGCATTCGCATCGTCGAGATCCTGCTGGCCCGCGGCGTCGATCGCCACGAGCTCCTTCAGCCGGGCCGTGCGCGTGCGCAGGGCCGGGAGGTTCGCCTCGGCCACGCCCAACGCGGCCTGCGCCTGGTTGTAGACGGCCTGATAAGGCGCCGGATCGATCTCGTAGAGCAGGGCGCCGGCGCGCACGTCCGAGCCTTCCTCGAACGCGCGCCTGCGCAGCAGGCCGTTCACTTGCGGCCGGACCTCGGCCACGAGGTAGGGGCTGGTGCGGCCGGGCAACTCGGCCGTCAGCGGAACGCGGGACGGCACCAGCTCGACGTACGCCACCTCGGGCGGCGGTGGAGCGGCCCCCGCCGGCTGCTCGCGTGCGCATCCCGCGGGCGCCAGCGCCAGCGTCGCCAGGGCGACGGCTACCGGCCACACATTCCGTATCGACTCAACTCGCATGTTGTTCTCCCGTGCTTCTGCGTCCGTTCACTTGCGTCTCCGTATCGGAGGGATCAGGGTGAGGAGCCGGACCCGGACGCCCTGTGCGCTCGAGCGGATCCGTCAGGCGCGACCACGCGTCGCGCCTCGTCGAGGTCGTCTGAGTTGTCGATCCGGGCCCATGGAAGCCCTTCTGTGTCGAGGCCCTGCAAGGGCCAGGTGTGGGCGAGCGCGGCGAGGGCTTCGACGGGTGACGGCACGACCGCCTTCTCGCCAGCCCTGTGCGTCACTACCTCGACCAGCCGGCGGCCGCCCTCCGGTCCGAGCTTGAGGAGCCCCACGCACTCGCCGCTCACGCGTTCGGGCGGCAGGTGCCGGCCCAGGTCGATCACAAAGGAGCCCGCCAGCTGCACCTGCACGCGACGCGGGTCAACGGGCCGGTGCGAGTCGAGCAGCAGCGCATCGGGATACTCCGATGCCAGCAGCCGTCTCAGCAGCCGCGGCGCAAAGAGCACGTTGGCCTCGAGGACGATGGCCCCTGCCCGCAGCTGAGGGCTGGAGAGCCAGTGCGACCGCAGGGCCGAGCGCGGCTCGTCGTCGACACAGCTGAGCAGCGTTGCCCGCGACCCGACATGCTCGCGCAACCCTTCCGCGTCAGGGCCCGCCACGATCCAGATCTTCCGGACGCCGCAGTCGGCGAGGGCGTCGAGTTGGTGGTCGATCAGCGCGCGGCCCGCGACCTCTTGCATTGCCGTCGGACGATCGGCGCCGAGCGGGCCGAGGCGGCTGCGGCTGGCGGCCAGCACGATGGCTCGGCGGGGCCTCACTCCACGACCCCATCGGCGCGAGTCCGGCGTGCATCCGGTGTGGCTGTGGCGTGCTGGCGCGCGAACGTGGCGCCTTCGATGGCCTTCGCGCTGCAGGCGGACAGCACGCTCGCGGCGAGTAGCAGGGCGGCGAACAGCCAGGAGAGCTGGCCGCCTCTCGACAACTGCAGGGCGGCCGTCAACGCCAGAGCGGGCACGAGGAGCCTCAACGTGCCAGCGGCAACGCGGAGTCGAAGCAGGATTTGGCTGGTTGGCACGGAGAGCAGCCCCATGGCGCGCGCGAGAAATCCGTCGCTGGCGGCGCGTCGACGGATGTCTTCCGCCTCGAGGTTCCACATACGGCCGTCGGGAGGGACGGGCCTGCAGAACGCCAGCCCGATGTCCACGATCGCCATGAGCCCGCCGCGGTAGAGCAGCCACATCGCCTGTCCCACCGATGGGTGCTCGCGCAAGCGGTCCACCACGTCCGCCGGCAAGTAGGACAGGATTCCGCCCAGAGCCGCCTTCGCGCAGACGGCGTGTCCGGGATGCTCGAGACCTCGGGAGACCAGCGCGGCAACCGCCGCCGGCTCGAAGACGACGTCGGTCGAGATGATGACGGCGGCGTGACCAGGTCGAACCGCCGATACCCCCTCGCCGGTCATCACGTCGATCTCGACGCCCCTGCGCGCCAGACGCTGGACGAGGTCCGCCTGGTTGTGCCGCGCTCCGGCGACCACGATGCGCTCGAGGCCGGCGCGGTCCAGGGCCAGCACGGTGCGCTCGAGGATGGGGAGGCCACCAATCCTGGCCCGCTCGATGAGGGGCCTGCGCGGCGGAACGACGATGGCGTCGAGTCGTGTCATGAACAGTCTGGACGGATGCCGCGGCGGTCGCCGCGGCTCCGGCAAGCGCGCGCGGCGATTCATCTGCCCTGTGCATCACGCAAGACCACTGCCCGCGGCCGTCGATGCCACGAGGTGACGATTCAAGGCAGATCCTGCGAATTGTCTCGGTAGCCTCACCCCGGGCGAGACGACATGGAATCAGGTGGCGAAATATCGGCAATCCCGTTTCGTCATCGCGAACCGCGATCCGGCGCGTCTCCGGGTGAAGGGGCGGCCGGGCAACCGATGCCGAGACGCTCCACGGCGAGCAGGCTTGTGGGCCGGCGCCGCAATGACCGTGAAGCGTTTGGAGGCGACCTGCGGTCCTACGGCGTCTGGCGCGTGATGCCCAGCTTGCGCATGCGCGAGACGAGCGTGCTGCGCTTCATCCCCAGCCGCACGGCGGCGCCGCCCGGGCCGGTCGGTCGGGGTGCTGCTGATCGTCTTCGTGAGCCGCTGGGCGTGTTTCAGGACGAGGTGGCGGACCAGGAGCGGGATGTTAACGTCGGGCTCCCTCACGGCGGGATGTTCAGGCGGTAGTTGCTAGTCGGCGAGAAAGCGCGAAACGTCCTCGGCGCGATCTCCGCCGCCAACGGCGACAGCGAACCTCGCTTCCAGGAACTCCACCACTACCTCGCCTTCGGCTGCACCAGTTGTTCGCGCTTCTGGGCCATCCAACTGCGCGGTGCTCCTGAGCGCCGCCGCCTACGTGCTACTCCAGGAACGCGCGACTGGACCAGACCTGCGAAGAACTGACGCGTGCATACAACCGCATCGCCCCCACAAAACCGGGTGCACCGGTCCCGCCTCTGGAAGACACGGATTCGCGCCGTGCCGCCTTGCGTTGTGCCGCTGCTGCGCTGCACCGCTCAGCGTTTCCGCCCGGTCCTCAATCGAATTGGCTTCCGTCATTGTCGGGGTTGGTTCGCCCATGCCGGCTATCAACTCATCTGATCACTGAGAATCACTGGGTTTAGTAGTGAAGGTCTTAGTGAGGCGCGTCGCCGAGAATCAGTTCCGCCTCAAACCACCACTTGGGCCGGAAGACGACCTTCAGCGGGACTCCTCTCAACTCACCGGTCCTTCCGTACACCATCGAGAACCTCGTCACTTCTCGCGTTGCCCGATTGATCACCACGAAGTCGCCATCGAGCACTGGACCATACCGGTTGCCTCCAGCCGTGAGCGCCGGGCGGGCGTGCAGCGAGCGCAACTCGAGGTCGTACAACCGGCCGTTGTACATGTACACGCGCGGCTCTGGTAGTCGCAGCCGCAGGTTGGCGCCCGTTGTGGCTGCAGTGGTCGTCTCGTTCAGGAGGCCCGCAAGCGCCGTAAGGAATCCGGGGGCGGTAGCCTGCGGCACCTGGCGCGTGCGGGCTGCAGCCGCACCTATCTCGACGCGTCCCAGCAGCGCGCCGACATCGCGCAGGGTGAGATCGGTCGGCGTTCGCACCTGCACCGTTGCAGCGGTGAACTGACCGTTCATGACGCTCGCGCGTATCGTCTCGAAGACATACCCGCCCTGTCCCTCGCGCGCGATCTGTCCTTCGGCATCTTCGACCGATTCCGCCTTCGCCTGCTTCATGACGCCGACGATCGTGGCCTCGTCGTTCAGCAGATGCTCCGCGAGGTAGCCCCACTTGTTGATTTTGCGCGGTGCCTTGAGGGGATCAGATCCGACCAGCAGTTCGTATCCGTGTGCGCCAGCCGTCCCGCGACGCCATGTGATGCGTGCCTCGCCGACATCATTCTTACGAATCCAGAAGAAGAGCGGCCGCACGCGCGCGTTCATCGTGTAGTAACGCTCCTGCGCCACCGGCGCTGCCCGCACCTCGTGGGCTGCGCGCGGCGCTGACGTCGCGGCGCCGGGGCCTGGCAGCGCCAGGGCGCACGACGCGAGGGCGAACCACTGTCGGGCACGCATTCGAGCACCTCCTCTCACGCCGCGTGAGGCAACCCGCGTACCAGTGTAAGCACCGCGATGATTGCGGGCACTGGCACTGCGCGTCTGACGCCGTTGCCGAAATGATGTCACGTGACGCTCCGTCGTCGTGCGCTAGAATCGAACCCGTGGAACATTCGATGACGCGCCGGTACGACGCCTTGCTTGCCGTCGCGAACTCGATCAGTGAGCACCGCGACCTGAGATCGCTGTTCGAGCACCTGGCCGAACTGCTCCGTCCCTTCATCGACTTCGGGTTCCTCGTCGTCGTTCTCTACGACGAAGCGAGCGAGACGGTGAGCCAGCACACGCTGGTCGGCTCACGCGCGCTCCCGCCGCAGGCACCGCAATCGATTCACCTCGACGAGTCGGCGGCAGGGTGGGTCATCCGGACGCAGCAGCCGCTGGTCATCGACAATGCGCTCGAGCGCGGCCATCCGCCCCAGATTCAGCAACTGCTCGAACAGTCCGGGGTACACGCGACGCTCGTCCTGCCGCTTACGACGGCCGTGCGGCGTGTCGGTGCGATCGCGCTCGGATCGGCCGAAGAAGGCATCTACCGGTCCGCCGATCTCGAGTTCCTCGGGCAGGTCGCCAAGCAGGTGGCGGTCGCCACGGACAACGCGCTGCACAGCGAGGAAGTCGAGCGCCACCGCGAGGACCTGGCGCGCGAGCGCGACCGCTGGCGCGTGCTCCTCGCCGTGAACAACGCGCTCGTGTCGACGCTCGACATCCAGACGCTGCTGACCGCGCTCGTCCCGAGCCTGAGGAAGGTGGTGGCGTTCGACGCCGCGCTGATCGGCCTCCAAGAGGAACGTGGAGGCGCACTGCACCTGGTCGCCCGCGAGGTGCCCGGCATACCGTTGGCGCAGGAGGAGGGCCCCCGCGCGATTTCCGTGGAGGGCACGCCGCTCGGCCAGGCGTTCGTGACAGGGGAGCCCCTCGTCATGACCAGCACGGACTGGGCGCTCGTGGATCCGGAGGCGGCCGAAGCCGCCCGGCGGCACGGCATCTGCGGCGGCTGCGCGATTCCCCTCATCAGCCCGCAGCGGACGCTCGGAGCCTTCATCGTGGCGACGCGCGCCGAACAGGGGTTCTCGCGGTTCGATCTCGACCTCTTGATCCAAGTGGGCGCACAGATGGCCATCGCGATCGAGAACGCCCTGAGCTACCAGCGGATCGCGAATCTCACCGTGCGCTTGCAAGACGAGAAGCAGTATCTCGAGAGCGAGATTCGCTCGAGTGGCCACTTCGAGCACATCATCGGCGCGAGCGCGATTCTCCGGCGCGTCCTCGCGCAGGTGGAGACCGTCGCCGCGACGGACTCGACAGCACTCATTCTGGGCGAGACCGGCACCGGTAAGGAGCTGGTTGCGCGCGCGATCCACGACGCGAGCCCGCGTGCGGGGCACACGTTCGTACGCGTCAACTGCGCGGCCCTCCCGTCGGGCCTGCTCGAGAGCGAGCTGTTCGGCCACGAGAAGGGGGCATTCACCGGCGCGCTGATGCGCAGGATCGGGCGCTTCGAGCTGGCCGACGGCGGGACGATCCTGCTGGACGAGGTGGGCGACATTCCACTGGAGCTGCAGCCCAAGCTGCTGCGCGTCCTGCAGGAGCACGAGTTCGAGCGACTCGGGAGCGCGCGCAGCATGAAGGTGGACGTCAGGGTCCTTGCCGCCACGAATCGTGACCTGGGGGCGATGGTGGATGCGCGCGAATTTCGGGCGGACCTCTACTACCGCCTGAACGTCTTCCCCATCACGCTCCCGCCGCTCCGCGAGCGCCGAGAGGACATTCCGGCGCTGGTGCACCACTTCGTCGAGCGACACGCGCGCCGTCTGAAGCGGCAGGTCACGCGTATCCCTCCGCACGTCATGACCGCGCTACAGCAGTGGACGTGGCCAGGGAACATCCGCGAACTGGAAAACGTCGTGGAGCGCGCGGTGATCCTATCGCGCGGCGACGTGCTGGAAGTGCCGCTCCCGATGACAGCGCCTGCCCCCTCACAGGCGGCTGCTGCTGCAAGCCCCGCGTCCGGCACGGACCTGGCGTCGGTCGAGCGCGCGCACATCCTCCGCACGCTCAAGGAGACGCGATGGGTCATCGGTGGTCCGAACGGTGCCGCCGCGCGGCTGGGCGTCAAGCGGACGACTCTCTCCTCCCGTATGCGCAAGCTGCGCATCACCCGCCCCGTGCCAGAGTAGGTCCCGGTCCGTACTCCTCCCTCCGCACCCGCACGACCACGGGGAAATGATCCGACGCGCCGTTGTGGTGCGCGATCGTCGCGGTCAGCGGCGTGAGCCGACGAACGAACAGCCAGTCGAGCGCATGCCGATGTCGAATCGACGTGCGGCGCGTCGCCGGGTGCGTGTCGAACGGATCCTCGAACCCCGCGCGGCGCAGCACCTCGAGCAGCGGCGCGTGCCCGAACGGCCCGCAGTTGAAATCCCCGCCCACGATGACCGGGACGCTGTCACATGCGCGGCCATGCTCGGCGAGGATGACGTCATCGACCTGCTCCCGTCGGAACGCATCGTTCTTGCCGCTTTCCACGTGCAGGTTGTACGCGCGCACGACCGCCGTCTGCGCCCAGAGCGCCATCCTGGCGCCGCGCCGCGGCTGAACAGGGTTCAATCGCCAACGAAACCTGGCCTGCCGTGAGAACGGGATGACGCCTGACGCGTCCAGCGGGAAACGGCTCAGGATTGCCTGCCCGGTGAGCGCAGGTGAGCCGCCGCGCCCCTGCCCTATCTCCTGGAACTCGCCCGCAAACACCCAGTGCAGACCGAGGGCGCGCGCCAACCACTCGGCCGCGTTCACGAAGCCGCTCCGGCGACAGCCGACATCAACCTCCTGCAGTAGCAGGACGTCCGCATCGATGCCGCGCAGGACTCCGAGGACGCGATCGAGATCCCGGCCGTACGCGATGTTCCACGACAGGACCGTGAGCTCCGCCGGCGGCTGTCGCGTAGCGTCCCCGGACGGCCGGCCGCCCGAGATCGCATGAATCGCGTCGGCCGGCAGCCGGGGGGCCACGAAGAACCCCCACAGTCTCAACGGCCCGATTGGCATCGACGTCAGCTCCGCACGTAGGGTTTCGTCACGCGACGAACCGGCGTCACGCGACGAGATGGCGTCGCGCGGCGAAACCAGCAGGCGCGCACGATCCCGCCGCCGGTGCTGATTTCGCCATGAATTGCCACCACACCGCGCTCACTCCGACGGTACTCGAGTTGCCTCATCGTGCTGCAGCGAATCATGACCAACATCGAAGCATTCGTCCTGCCACCGCGAAACTCCACCACTGCACCCGCGCGTATCGGGGGGCTCGCGGCCGCCGAGCGGACAGTGCTCGCCCTTTACCGGGGAGGCATCGATCGCATCGTCGTGTCGGCGGGGTGCGACATCGACGTGGACACGACGGCGAGACTGGTGAAGCGAGGAGTCCCCGTTCTGCTCGCGCGCGACGCTGGGCAGGACTGGGTGACCCCTGGCGCGGCGCTTGTCGCCGTGTCGTGCGACGTCGTGTTCGAGCCCGCGGCCGTCCGTGCGCTGGTCGCGAAGCTTGCGGAACTGGACCTCCAGGCGCTGGCTGCCGTGGAGGCCTGCGCGCCCGGAGTATTCGCCGCGTTCAGACCGTCCTCGGCGCAGACATTCGCCGCAGCCACGTCGAAAGAGGACCTGTTCGGTCTCTTCGATGCCCTTCGCGTCGTCAAGCTCGGTGGCGCGTTCTGCCGCGTTGCGTCTACGTCGCACGACACGCCAGGGATCGAACGCGCCTACATCAGGCGATCGAACGGGGTAGAAAGTCCGACGACCCAGATCGCGCGGTTCTTCTCGCTCCCGCTGAGCCGTGCGTTCCTGCGCCTCGGCATGAGCGCGAACCACGTGACGCTCCTCGGGCTAGGTTTCGCGGGACTTTCAGCCCCCTTGTTCGCGTCGCGCCTGTATTGGCCGGGTATCGCAGGCGCGCTCCTCTATTACGTCAGCATGGTGCTCGACTGCAGCGACGGCGAGGTGGCGAGGGCATCGCTGTCGGATTCGAAGCTCGGCGCATGGCTCGAGACCGTCACCGACTACCTGTCCTACTTCCTCGTGATGGGCGGGCTCGTGGTCGGCGAACTTCGACATCACGGTCTCTGCCATCACGTCGAGGCGGCGACCGTGGCCGCGGCAGCGTCTCTCGCGATCGTTCTCATCGTCGGGTACCTCCGCGGCCGCCTCGCGTCGGCCAACCCGGGTGCTTTCGACGACGCGCTGTCGGCGGAGATGAGCAAGGGAACGCTCGTGCAGCGGTTCGCCGTATGGGGCCGCCAGTTGATCAAGCGGTCCTTCTTCGCGCATCTCATCGTCTTCCAGGCGCTCATCGGACATCTGGCCGCGCTGCTCGAGATCTGGGCCTACGGCAGCGTCGGCGCGCTCCTGGTGCTCATCGCCGTGTACCCGGCGCTCATCGAGCGGCTCAAGATCGCGCCGGCACGGGTGCCCGTCACGATCAGCATCAGGGAGGACTGACCATGTCGAACACGCGCGCCATCATCCTGGCCGCAGGGAACGGGAGCCGGATGGGCCGGCTCACGCTCGACCGCCCGAAGGCGATGGTGGCCGTTCGCGGCCGTCCGCTGGTGGACCGGCAGCTCTCACTCCTGGAGGGGGCCGGGTTTCGCGAGATCACAATCGTCGTCGGCTATCAACAGGAACGCCTGCGCCAGCACGTCGGCGATCGCGTGCGATTCGTCGAAAACAGGCACTATCGCGAGACCAACAGCCTGTACTCGCTGTGGCTCGCCGCGAATGCGCTGGAGGAAGGCGCGTGTGTTCTGAATTGCGACGTGTTGTTTCCTGCGGCGATGCTGGATCGGCTGCTGAACGTCGCCGCGCCCGACGCACTGCTCTTCGACCGCTTCCGCCCGCTCGGCCAAGAAGAGATGAAGGTGCAGGTCGCCGGACCGTTCGTAATGAACATGAGCAAGGAGATGCCGATCCCCGAAGCGGACGGCGAGAGCGTTGGCGTCGTGAAGCTCGGCCGCGAGGGAGGACGACGTCTTGTCACGATCCTCGACAGACTCGTCGCGCAGGGCCACCGCATGGCCTGGGCGCCGCTCGCCTTCGCGCGGCTCGCGCGCGCGTGGCCGCTGGTCGCGCTCGACACGGACGGCCTGCCATGGACCGAGATCGACACGCCCGAGGACCTCGCGCTCGCCGAACGTGAGGTCGCGCCGCTCATCGACTCGGCGGCGCTCCGGAGCGCTCACGCGTGACATCGCGCGCCCGCGGCAACGGTGCACGGTTCGTCGCATGGGTCCTTGGCATCGCAGGTGTCGCGGCCGCCGGCTCGCTGACGTGGAGCCTTGGCGTTGACACAATCGCGCGCCAGCTCGCCGCGCTCGGCAGGATCCTCCCGCTGGTCTTGCTCGTCACCGGGTTGAAGTATCCCGCGCAGGCGGAAGGCTGGCGGCTGGCGCTCCCTCGTCCACTGCGGCCGCCGCGCTGGCCGTCGCTCAGGGCCACGATCGCCGGCGATGCCGTCGGGTATCTCACCGTGGCGGGTCCCGTCACGGGCGAGCCGCTCAGGGCGGCGATGCTGCGCGGGTACCTTCCGGTGCCCATCGCGATCGCGGTGGGAGCTGTTGAACGCGCCATGTACGTCGCCGCGGGAACTGTGCTCGTCGCGGCTGCGCTCCTGGTCGTCTCCGTTCGTTCGAGTCAACGCGGCGGCACGCTGGCCATCAGCATCGTTTTGCTGGCCGTCGCCGCGGCGGCCGGGGCCGTCGTCCGCCGTGGGGGCGGAACGGCCCCGGCCGGGAGGACAGCGCGAGTCGACACATGGCGCGACACGTTAGCGGATCTCTGGACGAACCGCCGCCCGGCGTTGCTCGGCATCGCCGGGTTGTGCCTGCTCCAGCACCTGCTCCTTTTGCTCGAGGCCTGGTTGATGCTCGACGCGCTCGACGCGGCGCCGTCGCTTGCGACGGTCGTGGTGTTCGAGGGCATGACGAAACTCGTGAACACCGCGGGCGCCGTAGTGCCAGGGCGCCTCGGAATCATGGAGGGCGGCAGCGCCGCACTCGCGGCGGCGTTCAACGTGGGCGCGAGCCTAGGCCTGTCGCTCGCGCTGATGCGGCGCGCGCGTGCCCTAGTGTGGGGTGTGGTGGGGCTCGGACTCTGGGCGTGTGAAGTGTTCCCGAATGGAGTGCGCGAAGCACAGTAGGGAGCTGGATCTCACCCACTACAAACACAGAATCACCACAAAATGGGCGGTTCGACATCAGGTACGAAATACGGCCATGGGCGCAGTCGCTGACTGTGCTGCGGTTGACGAGCACGTATAGCTATCTCGGCGCAGCAACCCTCAGCAGGCTGCCGGCGGCCAGCATCAGCACCGCTGCTGCCACAGCCACCGCATTGGCGTAGGGACCGAAGTCCCTCTCGAAGTGAGTTCCCACCGTCCGGTCCCTCATGTCTGAGTCCCAGTAGTGCCGGACGTGAGCAGGGCACCAGCGAGGCGTCGGCGCAGTCTGTTCGCCATCGGGTCGCCATCAGCCCCGAGCCGCTTCGTCGTGTAGCCGAAGTCCCAATGCGCCCATCACCGTGAGGATGGGCGGAGTCCGGGCTTCGGTCGCCGAACAGCGCCTTGTACTGGCTTTCGCGCGAGAGCCCGGTGTCGCGCGCCGCCAGTGTCGAGCTCCTCGAATGGTACAAACGCAGCCTGACGAGCGTGCTGATCGCGCGGAGGAATGGCCCCTCTTCGCCACGTCATCGCCGGCTGGCTCTGACCGAGGGCATTGAAAAGGGCAAGTTCCACGGGGAGCCGCTCCGCACGATGGTCGACTGGCTCAGAGTCACAGGCAGCGGCACCGCTGATGCTTACCGAGACCGTCTTCTCGTCGATCTCGGTCCGGTGACAATCGAACTGCCTGGAACGAAGCACGTCGAACCACTCGGCCTTCGGCTGGACGTACCCGGTCATGTGCACCAGCGCGAAGTCCGGAGCGAGCAATGCATCGAGGTCCGCGGTGCTCCCGTCCACCATAGCCGCGTGGTAAGCGCGCAGGGTTCGCATGATCTCGGCGGTGGCGCATCTCGTTTGAGCGAGTCTGATTGTTGGCATCACGACAACGTGCCTCGCCTCCATCGCGCTCACGGCGAGGCTGCAGCGGACGTACAAGCCGGGGGGAGGTGACCAGCTTGGCAATGAGGTCCGACAGGCTGTTCAGCGACACGTCGTGCCCTCGGAACGGCTTGCCCTTCTGGGTGGTCTGGTAGTCGATGGCCTCGTCGTGTGTGAACCAGCCTAGCCGCAGGATGGTGTAGTCCAGGTCGGACTGTTCGATCAGGGCGGCCGAGTCTGGATACGGATCCAACACACTGCGGTAGTGCTCACCAGGCACTTCGCTATAGATGCCCATGGAGCCAATGAAGATCAGCCGCTTCACGCCCTCGGTGTGCATGGCGTCAATGATGGCGCGTGCCTGTTGCGCCAATACTCGTTCTGGACCGCCGTGACCGACTGTACCGTGTGCGCGCGACGGATCGTGTTCGCGCTCGCCTCGGCTGCATCGCGAAAGCGCCGGTGATCGGCAGGCAGGCCATGGCCGTGTCAAGAA
>JBDIBB010000104.1:0-13492 GCA_039812685.1 Vicinamibacteraceae bacterium | reverse complement strand
CGCGCTCGGTGATGGCGCCGGCCTCCGCAGACGCGTCCCGTGCGAGCAGCGCGCCGAGGGCTGCCAGCGAACGGGGGTGCTGTGGCTCGATGGCCAGCGCGGCGCGGAGATCGGCCAGTGCGGCGTCGGCGTGTCCCAGGCGCGCCAGCAGGCCGGCGCGCCAGTGATGGGCGTCGAGCACGAACTCGGTGGAGTAGAGCCGCCCGGCGTCGTGCGTGCCGATCTCGCGGGCGAAGCTGACCAGCGCCTCGCCGGCCGTCGCCGGATCGGTGGCCGTGATGGCGCCCTGCAGCCAGTTGAGACCGCTGGCCGGCAGCCGTTCGGACGCCCCAGGGGGCGCTGCCGCCGTCGCTTCGGCGGTCAGGGCCCGCGCCTCGCCGAGCAGCCCGCGGGCCACGAGCACGGTGGCGCCGAGGAAGCACGCGTAGGGGAAGCCGGGCAGCAGCTCCAGGGTGCGGCGGGCCGCACGCAGGCGCTCCTCGCCCCATGCCGCGAAGGCCAGCCTGAAGTGATGCCGCCAGCTGCCGGGCTCGAGCCTCACCGCCTGGCGGGCGGCCGCGCGCGCCTGGTCGCTGCGGCCGGCGCTGGTGAGGGCGAAGGCGAGCGTCGCCCACGCCTCGCCCAGGCCGGGATCGAGTTCGCAGGCCCGGCGCGCCGACATGACGGCGCGTTCGGCCGGCTCGGGGTCGGGCACGCCGCTGGAGCGCATCGCTTCGCTGGCCAGCGTCAGGGCCGAGGCCAGCGCCACGTGCACCGGTGCGTAGTCGGGCAGCACGGCCGCCGCGCGTTCGAGGCGTGCGCGCACCTCCTCCAGCCCGTCGACCCGAAGGCGCTCCAGCGCGGTGACCGACGCGACGAACTGGCGCAGTTCCTCGTAGGTCTCCTCGCCCCCGCCGGAGCCGGCCGGAAACGCCTCGGGCGCTGCCGGGCCGACCTCGGCCACGAAGCGATAACCGCGGCGCGCCACGGTCTGGATGTAGCGGGGATCGGCCGGGTCGTCGCCGAGCGCGCGCCGCAGGTCGGCGACGGCACGCGCCAGCGTATTGTCGGTGACGAAGACGCCGGGCCAGATCGCCTCGAAGAGCGCGTCCTTCGTGAGCAGTTCGCCGGCGCGGACGGCAAACAGGGCGAGCAGGTCGACGAGATGCGCCGAGAGCGGCACGGGTTCGCCCTCGCGCAGCAGGCGATGTGCCCGCAGATCGAGGCGGAAGGGTCCGAACGCCAGGACGTCGCGCGCCACGGCCTGGATTGTAGCGGGAGGCGGCGAATTCGCCGCCCCGATTCACCGGGGCCGGCTACTCCAGCCCGAGTCGCCTGCGCATCAGGAACAGCCCCTTGCGCGAGAGGCCGAGGATCGACGCCGAATCGCCCACGCGGCCGGCGGCGACCCGGAAGGCGCGTTCCACCATCAGGCGCTGCAACTGCTCCACGGCCTCGGCCATCGGCTGATCCACGCGGATCGCCACCGCCTCCCCGACCTTGCGCGAGGTCTCGAGGGCGCGCGTGCGGATCGTGTGGGAGAGCTGATCGAGGCCGATCTCGGTGCCGGGCTCGAGGAAAGTGACGAGCCGCCGCATCTCGTTGAGCAGTTCCCGGACGTTGCCCGGCCAGTCGTAGATGGTGAGCAGTTCGATGACGGCCGGGCCCAGGCGCAGCGGCGGCTTCGCGGCCTCGCGCGCGAACCGCTCCAGGAAGTGTCTGGCCAGCGCCGGCACGTCGTCGCGCCGGTCGCGCAGCGGGGGCAGGTGCAGGCGCAGGCCGTTGAGACGGTGATAGAGGTCGGGGCGGAAGTCGCCGGTGTGCACGAGCGCGTCGACGTCGGCATTGGTGGCCGCGATCGTGCGCACGTCGAAGGAGGCAGGCCGCGCGTCGCCCAGGCGCTGGACCTCGCCTGTCTCGAGGAAGCGCAGCAGCTTCGGCTGCAGGGTGAGGTCCAGTTCGCCGATCTCGTCGAGGAAGAGCGTGCCGCCGGCGGCCTCGCCCACCAGGCCGCGGAAGTCGGCGGCCGCGCCCGTGAAGGCGCCGCGCCGATGGCCGAAGAGCTGACTCTCGAGCATGTCGCGCGGGATGGCCGCGCAGTTGAACGGCACGAACGCTCCCGTGGCCGCCCGCGCCAGGCGGTGCAGTTCGCGCGCGACGAGTTCCTTGCCCGTGCCCGTCTCGCCAGTCACCAGCACCGGCAGCGTCGTGACCGCCGCCTGCCGCAACAGGGCGATCTGGGTGCGCATCGACGGCCCGAACACACCGAACACGGGCGTGTCGGGCGGCGATGCGTCCCAGCCGGCGACCAGCGAGCCCTCGCGCTGCCGCCGATCGGCCAGCGCGACGGCCGCCGCCACCAGGTCGCCCAACGTGGCCAGATCGGCCTGGCCCGCGGCATCGCGCAGCCACAGGCGCACCTGCACCAGGCCGTCGCGGGTGTCGCCGAGCGTCCATGTCACGGCGTGCCAGTCGGGCGCCGGGGTGATCGGGCCGAAGCCCGGCCGCGTGCCGCGAGGCGGCACGTCGGTGTTGGCCAGCACGACGTGCGCGGCCGCGACGCGCGGCAGGCCCCGCAGCGCTTCGATCGTCTCCTCGGCGAGCAGCAGGGGATGCTGCGCCACCGTGAACAGGTGGTTGAGCCAGTCGATGTCGAGCCGGGCAGCGCCCTCGACGGACCGGGTGGCCGGCGTCCACTCAATCAGGTCGGGCAGCTGCTCCTGGAGCGTCTGGCGCTGTTGCGCGGTGCCGACGGTCTCCGTCAGCCGCCGCGCGCGGAAGGCATGGACGCGCGCGCCGCGAAGATCGGCTGTGTACACCGACAGCCGCGCGCGCAGCCGCTCGCGCTCGCCGGCCACGACCAGTGACACCACGTCGGCCGGACCACCGCAGAGATCGACGAGGCGCCGCGCTTCGGCCAGTTCGCCGCGCGTGAGGCGCGCGTCGGCCTCGAGCAGGGCGAACAGCGCGGCGAGCAGGCCGTCGCCCAGGCGGGCGGCCGCCTCGCGGGCTTCCCGCGCCAGCGTCGCTGCGTCCTCGTGATCGCCGTTGGCCAGCAGGACGCGCACGATCGTCTCGCGGCGGCTGAGGCCGGGCCAGTCCCAGTGTGGATCGCGCTGGTCGAGCGCGGCGTCGATGCGCGCCAGCAGCTGGCGGCTCGCGGCCAGGTCGCGGCGGAGCAGCGACGCCTGCACCCGCGAATCGAGCAGCGCCACCCGCACCTCGGCGGACACCGACGGCTGGTGCAGCCCCTCGTCGAGCAGGACCTCCGCCTCGTCCACGTGTCCGAGGTGGACGAGCGCCTGCGCGAGGTTCGCGAGCACGCGGGGCACCAGGCGCGTGTAGCCCGCCATCCGCGCGGCGTGGAGCGCCCGCCGGCCGTAGGCCACGGCCGACGTCCGATCGGCGGTGAGCGAGCAGAGCGCCGATGCGGCGAAGCCGTAGAGCGCCTCGATCACGTGGTTGGGCTCGATGGGCAGCAGCGCCGCGGCGAGATCGAAGTGATGCCAGGCCCGGTCGATGGCACCCAGCTTCGCGGCCAGGCGGCCCTCGGCGAGGTAGAAGTGGATGGACAGGTGCGGGTCGCCGGCGCGCACGACGTTCTGTCGCACGTCGGGAGCCAGCGCCGAGAGGTGGCCGTCGTCGAGTCGTTCGGCGAGCGTGGCCAGCAGTCGCACCTGCGCGCGGGCGATCTCGGCGGGCAGGGCCGTGGATCGTGCCAGTTCGATCCCCCGGCGGAACTCCGCCAGCGCCGCCGTGAGATCGCCGGCATCGGCATGGGCCACGGCCCGGACCACGTGCGCGCGCGCCTGCTCGGCGGGCGCCGGCGATTCGGTGAGCGCGAGCGTGGCCAGCCGGACGGCCTCCTCGCGTTCGGCCGTGAGCAGCAGCACCTCGGCGAGCGTCACGCGCTGGGTCGCGCGTTGCTCACGCGTCAGCGGCCGCGTCGCGGCCACGACCAGCAGCCGCCGCGCCTCGCGAAGGTCGCCGCTGCGGATGGCCGCACGTTCCCGTTCGAATCCCTGCACCACGGCCCATTCCCTGGAACCTGAACGAGGACATTGCGGCGCCGGAGGTGCTGGTGCGACGCGCGCGGGCGTCGCGGGGCCGCCGCCCGCCGAGTGTAGGAACGCCGGGCGCGATCCCGCAAGTGATGTCCGGACGGCGGCCGTGTGACGCGCGTCACGCGGGGCGGCGCCTGACGTCGATCGTGGGTAGTCTCGCCCGCGCCTTACCCGTTCGTTCCGAAGAACCGGCCGATCTCCTCGATCCGGTGGGTGACGGGAGCCGGCGGCAGCGAGTCGAGGAAACGCCGGCCGTAGCCCATCGACGTCAGCCGGGGATCGAGGATGGCGAGCACGCCGCGATCGGTGTGGTGGCGCAGGAGCCGGCCCAGGCCCTGCAGCAGCGTGAGGATGGCCAGCGGCACCTGGTAGTCGCGGAACGCGTCGCCGCCGGCCTCGCCGATCGCCTCGATGCGCGCGGCGACGATGGGGTCGCCTGGCGAGGCGAAGGGCAGCTTGTCGATGATCACGCAGGAGAGCGCCTCGCCCGCGACGTCCACGCCCTGCCAGAACGACGAGGTGGCCAGCAGCACGGCATTGGGGGTTCGCCGGAAGCGGTCGATCAGTTGCGTGCGCGGCGCCTCGCCCTGCACCAGCATCGGGTAGGGCAGCCGCGGGGCGATGCGCGCCTGCACCTCGCGCAGGTTCGCGTAGCTGGTGAACAGCACGAAGGCGCGCCCCTCGCTGCGTCCGAGGATCTCCACCACTTCGTGCGCCGCCGCGGCCACGAAGTCGGGCGACCGGGGATCGGGCATCCTGCGAGGCAGGTAGAGCAGCGACTGCGTACGGTAGTCGAACTCGGGCGGCAGGCGCATCTGCGCGGCCTCTGCGATGCCCAGCCGCCCGCGCACGTACTCGAACGACCCGTTGACGGAGAGCGTCGCCGAGGTGAGCACCGCCGTCCGCGGCCGCTGCAGCACGTGCTCGCGCACCAGCGCCGCCACGTCGATGGGCGTGGCCCGCAGGAAGACGCCGCGCCCGCGGATCTCGAGGAAGAACACGAAGCCCGGGTCGATGGCGCGCAGCAGGAACCGGGCGTCCTCGCGCAGGCTGGTGACGCGCCGCGCCAGCCCGCGCACGTCCTCGCCCGGTTCCTTCAGGCCGGCGAGCGCCGCCTCCGCGTGCCCGAGCGCCTCGGTGAACAGCAGGCCGCTCTCGCCGACCACGTCGAGCACGCCCTCGGTGAGGCGGAGGCGTTCGTCGAACAGGCCGTCGCGCTCGCGCGTGCGCGTGGAAGTGCCTGGACGCCGGAACTGAAGCGACGTGAAGAGATCCCGCGCCGTGCGCTCCACCTGCCCCAGCGCGGCGCGCAGGTCGGCCGCCTTCCGGCGGTCGGCGACCGCCTTCGCGCCGAGCACCCGCAGGCCGTCGCGCACCAGCGCGTCCACGCGGAAGTTGCTCACCGCCAGACCGAAATACTGCGTGGCCACGTCCTCGAGCTGGTGCGCCTCGTCCACCACGAGGATGGGCGCGGGCGGAATCACCTCGCCGAAGGAGTGACGACGCACCGAGGCATCGGCGCACAGCAGGTGGTGGTTCACGATCACCACGTCGCTTTCGGCCGCGCGCTGCCGCATCCGCGCGACGAAGCAGTCGTCATAGCGCGGGCACTCGCTGCCGAGGCAGTTCTCGGTGGTCGCGGCGATGTCGGCCCAGACGCCGGCGTCCTCCGGCAGGTCTTCCACCTCCGCGCGATCGCCGGTCCCGGTGTGCGGCAGCCATGCCTCCACGAGGGCGAGCGCGACACGATCGGCGGGAGGTCTGGTCGCCGCCGCGTTCACGACCGACTCGTAGCGGTGCAGGCAGAGGTAGTTGCCGCGGCCCTTCATCACCGTGGCGGTGATCTCGCGGCCCAGGGCGCGGCGCAGCAGGGGCAGGTCCTTCTCGAGGATCTGTTCCTGCAGGTTCTTGGTGCCGGTGGAGACGACGACGCGCTGCCCGCTGAGGACGGCGGGTACGAGATAGGCGAGCGTTTTCCCGGTGCCCGTGCCAGCCTCGACCAGCAGCACGCCGCCGGTGTCGATGACACGGGTCACCGCCTCGGCCATCGCACGCTGGCTGGCGCGGGCCTCGAAGCCCGCGAGCACGCCGGCGAGCGCGCCGCCGGCCTCGAAGGCGCGAACCGGCTCCTGGCTCAGGCTGCCTCCGGGTAGAGCGGGAACTCGCCGGCCAGCTTCTCGACCTCGGCCCTGACCATCGCCGCCACCGCCGCATCGTCGGGCGAGGCGAGCACGCGCGCGATCAGCTCGCCGATGCGATCCATCTCGGCCTCGCGCATCCCGCGCGTGGTCACCGCGGGCGTGCCGATGCGGATGCCGCTGGCCACCATCGGCGGGTTCCTGTCGAAGGGGATCGCGTTCTTGTTCACCGTGATGCCCGCGCGGCCGAGCGCCGTCTCGGCCACCCGGCCCGTAATCCCCTTGCTGAAGACGTCGACCAGCATCAGGTGGTTGTCGGTGCCCCCGCTCACGATGCGGAAGCCGCCGGAGGCGAGCACCCCGGCCAGCCGCGCGGCATTGCGCACGACCTGCCGCTGGTAGTCGGCGAAGGCGGGTTCGGCCGCCTCGCGGAAGCACACCGCCTTGGCCGCGATGACGTGCATCAGCGGCCCGCCCTGGACGCCGGGGAACACCGCCTTGTCGAGCTCCCTGGCGTGCGCCGCCCGGCTCAGGATCAGCCCGCCGCGCGGTCCGCGCAGCGTCTTGTGGGTGGTGGTGGAGACGAAGTCGGAGTGCGGCACCGGGTTCGGGTGGACGCCGGCGGCCACCAGGCCCGCGATGTGCGCCATGTCGGTGAGCACCGGCGCGCCCACCTCCCGCGCCACCGCCGCGATGCGCTCGAAGTCGATCGCCCGCGGGTAGGCGCTGGCGCCCACCACGATCAGCTTCGGCTTGTGCTCCCGCGCCTTGGCGGCCAGTTCGTCGTAGTCGAGCCGTTCATCGTCCTGGCGCACGCCGTAAGCGACGATCTGGTAGAGCTTGCCGGAGAAGTTGAGCGGGTGGCCGTGGGTGAGGTGGCCCCCGTGCGCCAGGCTCATGCCGAGCAGCGTGTCGCCCGGCTCGAGCGTGGCGAGGCAGACCGCCATGTTGGCCTGCGCGCCCGAGTGCGCCTGCACGTTGGCGTGCTCGGCGCCGAACAGCGCCCTGGCGCGATCGATGGCGAGCTGCTCGGCGACGTCCACCACCTCGCAGCCGCCGTAGTAGCGCTTGCCCGGATAGCCCTCGGCGTACTTGTTGGTGAGCACCGACCCCATCGCCTCGAGCACCGCCTGGCTCACGAAGTTCTCCGACGCGATGAGCTCGAGGCCGGTGTTCTGGCGGTGGATCTCGTCGGAGATGGCGCGGCAGATCTCGGGGTCGGTGTCCTTCAGCGTGCGTCGCACGCCAGTGGGGAGGCTGATCGGGGTCATGGGGGAGAACTCCGGCCCCGCGCCAGGCGCCGGGGCAGGCTGTGCGGCCGGTGGCCGCGAATCCGAACGCTGGCGTGTCCGTGCCCGAGGGCGGTGAGCCCGAAGAGCGCGGCGCCTCGCCAGGGCGGCTGTCCGCTCTGCCCGCCCGCGGCGGGCGACCATCCCGACCGACAGGGACCCTCGGCTCCTGCGCGCCGCATCTCGTCCGTCAGGACGCCTCGTGGCGATCGGCCGGCACGCACTCCATCGCGGCGACCTTGTCGAGCCGCCGCTGGTGACGGCCGCCGGCGAACGCGGTGCTCAGGAAGACACGCACGATGGCCATGGCGCGATCGATGGGCGTCGTGCGCGCGCCGAGCGCCAGCACGTTGGCGTCGTTGTGCTCCCGGCTGAGGCGCGCCGTCTCGACGTCGATCACCGGCGCGGCGCGGATGCCGGCCACCTTGTTGGCGGCCATGGCCATGCCGATGCCCGTTCCGCAGATGAGAATCCCGAAGTCGGCCTGCCCCGCGGCGACCGCGCGCGCGACCGGCGCGGCGTAGTCGGGGTAGTCGACCGAGGCGTCGGTGTCCGTGCCGTAGTCGTCCACCTCGGCGTGCAGGTCGGCCAGCAGGTGCCTGACGTCCCGCTTGAGGGCGACGCCGGCGTGATCGGCGGCGAGTGCCACGCGCATGAAGGGGATTCTACTACTACGCGCGCCCGGCCCGAGACGCCACCCGGACCCAATGGATGTGGCGGCGCGACGTCGAAGGACCCACCCCGATCTACCATGGCCCCGTGACACCGCCACCCCACGTCAGGATCTCGGCGAAGGGCGTCGATCGCGTCCGGGCCGGCCACCCCTGGATCTATCGTTCCGACCTCACCGCGATCGAGGCCGCCGCCGGCGACTGCGTCGTGGTGCGCGACCAGCGGGGCCGCACGCTCGGACACGCGCTCTACAGCGATCGCAGCCAGATCGCGCTGCGCCTGCTCACGCGCGACGAGCAGCTGCCGGCCACGCTGTGGCGCGACCGGCTGGAGCGCGCCATCGCCTTCCGCGGGTCGCTCGCGCTCGACGCAACGGCCTGCCGGCTGGTGCACGGCGAAGCCGACCTGCTGCCCTCCCTCGTCGTCGACCGGTACGGCGACTGCCTGGTGCTGCAGGCCCTCTCGCAGGGCATCGAGCGCCGCACGGCCGAGATCGTCGGGCACCTCGTCGACCTGCTGGCGCCGCGCGGGGTGCTCGCGCGCAACGATCCCCGGGTGCGGACGCTGGAGGGACTGGAGCAGAAGGTGGAGCTGCTGCACGGCGAGGTGCCGCCGGCCGTGCGCGTGCGCGAGGGGCGCGTCGAGTACGAGGCCGACCTGTGGCACGGCCAGAAGACCGGGTTGTTCCTCGATCAGCGCGAGAACCGGGAGGCCGCGGCCCGCTATGCGAAGGGCCGCGCGCTGGACGCCTTCGCCTACAACGGGGGCTTCGCCCTCCACATGGCGCCCGCCTGCGCCTCGGTGCTGGCGATCGACGTCTCGGAAGAGGCCGTGGCCCGCCTCGCCGCCAACGCGGCGGCCAACGGCATCGCCAACATCGAGGCACGGGCCGCCAACGTCTTCGACGAGCTCCGCGAGCTGGAGCGCGCCGGCGAGCGCTTCGACACGATCGTGCTCGACCCGCCCGCCTTCGCCCGGAGCCGCGCGGCGCTGCCGAAGGCGCTCTCGGGCTACAAGGAGATCAACCTCCGCGCGCTCAAGCTGCTCACGCCCGGCGGCGTGCTCGTCTCCTGCACGTGCTCCTATCACGTGGACGAGGCGACCTTCGGCCAGGTGATTTACGAGGCCGCGATCGACGCGCGCGTGCCGGTGACGGTGGTCGAGAAGCGGATGCAGGGCCGCGACCACCCCGTGCTGCTGGGGGTCCCCGAGACCTACTACCTGAAGTGCCTGGTGCTGCGGCGCGTGGGGTGAGGCGCGCGATGACGGGCGCCGCGCCGCCGCGTCACTCCGGCGGCGCCGGCTCGACGTCGGCCCACAGCAGGGCCAGCTCCAGCTCGATGGCGTCGAAGGGCTCGATGCGCGCGATTGCGTCGCCGGCCACGGTGGCGGTGAGCGTCCAGCGCCCGCCTTCGAGACGGAAGGCCTCGAGCGTCTGGGCCGTGGGCTCGATGAACCACAGGTGGCCCACGCCCTCGCGCGCGTAGATGTCGCGCTTCACCGTGCGATCGATTCGCTCGGTGGAGGCCGAGATGATCTCGCAGGCCCAGTCGGGCGCCAGCGTCAGCGCTGGGGCGTTCGGCAGACGAGGCAGACGCTGGCGCCGCCAGCCCGCGAGATCGGGCACCACGACGTCGGCCGACAGGTGCAGCTCGGGCTCGGTGAGGATGATCCAGCCGCCCGGGCCGCCGCGGCCGAAATGAAACGGACCCCCGACGATGTTCGAGAGGCCCATCGCGCCGAGCGCGTGGGCCATCCTCGGCCTCGGCGACACGTGCAGATGCTGGTCGAGGATTTCGCCGACCTGATGGGCCGGCAGCGCACACAGCTCCGCGTAGAGCCGGGGATCCACGCGATCCGGGGGAGCCTGCCGCGCCGGTGACGCCATGCCAGCAGGATAGCATCGTCGGTCTCGCCCGTTGGGCCGCCGCGCCGGCGGGTGGGACCGGTTGCGCGCGTGGCGGCGCCGCGCGAGTCTATCGTCGCGCGCCCAGCGGGGCGGGCACGATCTGGATCACCGTCGCGTAGCGCTCCGCCTGCAGACCGTTGGCGTGCAGGTAGCCCTGGAGTCCGCCGGCGACGTGATCGCGTACCACCACGCTGGGCGGGTACGCCATCGTGTCCTCGCGGAAGCGCCCCAGGTCGAAGGTCCAGACCGGGGGCACGTCGTACACTTCGCTGCCGCGCGACTTCAGCGCCTGCCGGTAGAAGGCCACGACCGAGGCGTACCCGTCCGTGGTGCCGAAGAGGTAGTAGCGCTGGCCCTGCCCGGCGTTGAAGGAGCCGAGGAAGGTGGCGCCCGGGTAGGCCGGCGCGCCCAGCACGATCTCGCTCGGCACCGGCTCGGCGGTGGAGGTTGGCGCCGGGGGCTGCGGCTCAGGCTGCGGCGCCTGTGCCGCTGGCGCCTGCGGGGCGGGCGCCTGCGCGGCCGGTGAGGGCACGGCCGGCGCGCCGGGTTGCGGCGGCAGTACCCCGCGCGGCGGCTGCGGCCGCGGCGTTTCGGATGCGGGCTGCGCGATGGCCGGCACGGCGAGCGCGCCGGTGAGCACCAGGAAGCCGAACGCGGCGCCAATCGATCGCATCCCGTTAGTATAGGACCTGACATGAGCGCACGGATCGAGAGCACGGACTGGTCGGGCGACGGCGATTTCACGCGGCGCCTGGTGGAGCAACTCGCGGCGATGGCCGACGTGATCGAGGTGCGCGTGCAGGACTCGCCCGCCAGCCGTGCCGACACGGGCTACGCGTTTCTCTCGAACGAGGTGTTCGTCCAGCCCGCCACGCGGGTGGCCCGCCGCCGGGAGCCGTGGCTCGGCGTGCTGTCGCGCGAACGCGAGGTGGCCGAGCCGGCCGCCACCCTGGAGACGATCGCCGCGCGCCTGACGGCGCTCGACGCCGTCGGCGAGCCCGACTACCAGGACGAAGGCATGCTGCAGTACCTGCGCACCGAGCGCGTCGTGGCCTCGTGGCAGACGAAGGGCATCAAGGTGGTGGAACTGATCCGCGTCTACGTCGCCGGAACCGCGCCGCGACGCTGAAGCGCCCGCCCCGTCGCGCACGCCAGCAGCGATTCGGGCCTTTCTGTTACCCTGTCGGCGCGATGTCCGGCTTCAAACACGACATGCTCGACGTAGCCGAAGTGAAGCGCCGGGTGCGCCTGCGCATCGAGGCGCTCAGGCACGAGGCGGCGCATCACCGCGCGCAGGCCGGCGCGGCCACCGCGGCCTACGAACCCTGGCTCGAGCGCGTGGGCATCCCGCTCTTCCGGCAGTTCGCCGGCGTGCTGCGCGCCGAGGGACTGCTCTTCCGCCTCGTCACGCCGGCCGGTGTCGCCCGCATCGAGGCCGAGCGGTCGGCCGACGACTACCTGGAGCTCGTCCTCGACACCACGCGGCGGCCGCCCGCCATCCTCCTCCGCAGCAGCTACACGCGCGGCAGCCAGGTCTCGACCGGCGAGCGCGTGGTGGCCGAGGGGATCGACTACGACCACGTCTCGCCTGCACAGGTGCTCGACGCGCTGCTCGAGGACGCGACGCCCTTCCTCGGCCGCTGACCGCCGATGCCACGCGTCATCCTCTACACCGGCGGCGCCTGAATCGCCTGCGAGCGGGTGAAGGGGTTCCTTTCACGGGCAGGCGTGGCGTTCGAAACGCGCAACGTCGAGGAAGACGACCGCGCCTACGACGAGCTGATCGCGCTCGGCGTGCGGGCGGTGCCCGCCACGGCCGTCGGCGGCCGCGTGATCGTCGGCTTCGACGAGGCGGCGCTGCGCGCGGCGATCAGTTCGTTCGCGGCAGGCTCAGCAGGTCGGTGAGCAGCGCATAGGCGGTCTGCGTCAGGCCGCCGTCGCGCTGCACGATGGCCACCTCGCCCAGCAGGTCGGTTTCGAGCACCAGCGCGTTGGCCATGCCCGTGAGCTGCGCCAGCAGGTCGCCGGCCGGCACCGGCCGCGGCGCCACGGACGCCGCAATCGTACCGTCGCCCAGCCGCCGCGCCGAGGCGATCAGGCGCAGGCGCTGCCCCTGATCGCGCGCGCTCTGGAGGTCGGCCGGGGTGAGGTTGGCGATCCCCGTGCGCGTCACGCCGGCCGGGCGCATGCGGCCGCGCATGATCACGTTGACGAGGGCCGCGGTCTTGGCGGCGGCGTCCCATCCGTCCACGTCGAGCGAGGCGTCGGCTTCGGCGATGCCCCGGGCCTGCATCTCGCGCAGCGCCTCGTCGAAGGGAACCCCGCGCTCCATCTCGGACAGCACGTGGTTGGTCGTGCTGTTGATCACGCCGCGGAACCCCCGGATCCCGACCGCCGGCAGCGTCTCGCGCACGAGGTTGAAGATCGGGACGCCGTCCATCACCGCGCCCTCGAACCGGAACTCGCGCCGCGCGCGCGCGGCCCGCCCGCGCAGTTCTTCGTACGCGCAGGCCACGGGGCCCTTGTTGGCGCTCACCACGTGAAGGCCCGCGCCGAGCGCGTCGCGCACGTGCGTGGCCGCGGGTTCCCCATCCACGACGTCGAGCGTCGTCGTCTCGACCATCACGCCGTGGGGGTGGCCGTCGCGCGCGGCGTGGCGAATCAGGTGGCGAGCGTCGGCGCAGGCACTCGCCGTGGACGAGAACAGGGCTGGCGCCAGCGCCTCGCCACGCTCGACGAGCGCGCAGGCGAGCGTGACGTCGAGTCCGGCCGCGTCGAAGACCGAGCCGTGGCGCGCGGTGGCGATGCCGCACACGCGCCAGCCGGTGGCGAAGTCGTCCGCCAGCGTTGCGCGCCGCTCCTCGAGCAGGCGCACGAAGCGCCGCGCCACGTTGCCGAAGCCCACGAGGATCAGGTTCCACGTCGTCATGGCGAGATGTCCGGGCGCGCCTGCTCACCGCGCGCAGGCGGCCCGCACTATACTGCGACTGATCGAGGAGACGTGCTGATGATCCGCTATCCGCTGCTGCTGTTGGCGATCTTCGGTGTCCTGGGGAGCGCGGCGGCCGCCCAGCCGCCGGATCCGGGGCCGCCCGTGCCGCCGGTCGACACCGTGGTGGCGTTCGGGCAATCGATGACCCGCGGCGTGCCCGACGTGGCCTACGTGACGGTGGTGGCCGAGTCGCGGGCGGGCGCGCCGCGCGAGGCGCAGCGCCAGAACGCGGTGACGATGACGGCGGTGCAGCAGCGGCTGAAGGCCGCCGGCATCGCCGATGCCGCGATGAAGACCCTCGGCGTCGACCTGCAGCCGGACTACGACTACGTCAGCGGCCGGCAGACGCTTCGCGGCTACGTGGCGCGCAACACGCTCGAGATCCGCGTCGACGAGGTGGAGAAGGCGCCGGAGGTGATCGATGCCGCCGTGGCCGCCGGCGCGTCCCG
>JBDIBB010000103.1:0-13615 GCA_039812685.1 Vicinamibacteraceae bacterium | reverse complement strand
CCGGAGCAGCTGATCAAGTACACGAAGCAGAATCCCTACGATCGCTTTCCCGATGGCCGGCCGAAGGTGCCCGATGAGCTGATCGCGCGGCTCAAGCCGCTGATCGCCGAGGAGGTGCAGGCGGTGCTGCCCGGCAAGAGCTTCCCCAACCAGTTCGAGTCACGTGACGGCTGGCGCGTGCTGCAGCCCGACCAGAAGATGGTGGGCCGCGTGTTCACCGTCCAGTTCATGCCGTTCCGCGGCGACCTCGCCGAGGTGGACGAGGCGGAGGCGAAGGCCAGGGGGACGACGCCCGCGCGGAACCAGACGGCGATCGACCAGTTGCAGCCGGGAGACGTCATCGTGGCCGACGTCTTCGGCGCCGACTGGAACTTCGTCGGCAACAAGCTGGCGCACTACATCAGCACCACCACCGGCAACGGCATGATCGTCAACGGCGGCGTCTACTGGCTGGATCGCATTGCCGAGACCGGCATGCAGGCGTACTTCAAGAACTCGTTCCCGACGCAGGGCATGCGCGTCATGGTGACCGGCATCAACATCCCGGTGCGCATCGGCAAGACGCTGGTGATGCCGGGTGACGTGGTGCTGGCCGATCGCGAGGGGATGTGGTTCATCCCCCCGCACATGGTGAAGGAGGTCGTCGAGTCGGGTGAGATGTCGAAGGCGCGCGACGACTGGAGCCTGATGATGCTGGGCACCGGGAAGTACACGTCGCAGCAGATCTACGGGCGGCTCACCCCCGAACTCCAGAAGCAGCGCGACGACTACATCTTCGAGAAGACGGGCCGCCGGCCGGCGCCGCCTCCCGGGCGGTAGCAGTCTTCCACGCGACTCACACCGTCACCTTGTCGTAGTCGAAGTGCTCGTCGACGAGGTGCAGTTCCGGTTCGCCCTCCCGGGGGAGGTAGATGGTCTTCAGCGGCGTGCGCGGGAAGTCGGTGAGCTTGCGCTCGACCGGGCCCGCATCGGTCCACTCGTAGACCGGAACCTCCCACGGGTTGAACGTGTCGCTCAGGCCGCGCTCCTTCGCGATCCGGTACAGGTGGACGTTGCCCGGCTCGTGCCCCCCGAGGTACAGCCCGACGAGGTCGAGCCGGAAGGGGTTCTTGCCAAACATCACCAGGTTCGTCAGGTAGTCGTCGCCCTGGTTGAACCCGTCGCCATCGCGACCGTAGATGCCCTCGATCATCGAGAGGCCGGGTGACAGGGTGCTCAGGTTGTCACACGTCTTGTGCGCCCAGATTTCCTGGACGATCGGCGTGATCGAGGCGCCCAGCCGGATGCTGCCCGCCGAGTCGTAGCGGGCGAAGTTGCGCTTCCGGTGGAGGTCGAAGAAGTCGTTCACGACCTGCTCCACCCGCGGGTTCACCTCGGCCTTCATGAACGGCTGCACGTCGAGCACCGTCCGCCAGCCGCCGCAGAAGCTCGTGAACGGATGCGCCACCAGGCCCTGGAGGTTCTTCACCGACTGGGTGAGGCACATGCTGTGCGCCTTCCACTTGGCGATGTTCAGCAGCCAGGTGTCGGGCTCGCCAACCGGCGCGTAGTGCGGGATGCGATCGAACACGACGGCATCGGGCACCTTGGCCCAGTTCGTCTCGAAGCCCTCGCGCAGGTGCCGCGGGCGGCGCGCCGACTCGCCGATGCGGACGCCGAGCCGTTCGTTGATGTCGTTGAAGCCGCGCAGGTTCCAGGTGTCGTAGCCCGTCGACTCGACGAAGTGGAACTGCTTCAGGCCGAGTTCCTGCAGGCCGGTGACCATCCCTTCGTAGAACTGCGGGTCGGTGCCGACGCCCCAGTTCTCCTCCGGCGGACGCTGCCGGTCGTAGACGCCCGTGGCGTTGGGCTTCAGGACGACACGGTGCGTAATCGGGACCCCGGGCCGGTCCATCGGCACGAAGATCTGCCTGGCCAGCCCGAGCCCCTCGCGCAGCTTCGCCGCGGCGTCCATCTTGTGCGTCACCTTGGTGCGCCGGAGGAAGACGGCCCCGGGGTTCCGCTCGATGAAGGGGTGCAGCCCGAAGTAGGCGTTCGCCTGCGGCGCGAACGCGCCGAGACTCGCCCCCGACAGGGCGCCGGTCGCCATGGCGGCGGCGCCCGTGATCAGAAACTCTCTCCTGCTGACAGTCATCATGCCCCCCGGGCCGGACAGTCGTTACCGGAACACCACCACCGCCACGCGCGCCATCTCCGGGATGGCGACCTCGCTCTGCACACCCCGCCGGGCGACCTTCACCTCCAGGGGTTCGTGCTCCGGCCGCAGGAGGGTCGCACCCGAGTAGTTGCCGTAGATGCGCGCCAGCACCGGCAGATCCGCGGGCCGGGAGTAATTCACGACGTGCAGCAGGGCCTTGCCGCTGACAGGACCCGACGCCGGCGCGGTGGTGGCCATGGCCACGCCGCCCTGACTGTTCCACAGGCGCGCGGAACGCTGTCCTGGCGTCAGCAGGTCGAGGACGTCGAGCGCCAGCTCACTGGGATCGTCCACCTGGTGGTAGGCCACCACCTGTCCGGCGCCCAACGAGTAGAACTCGCGATCCTCCTGGACCCTGGTTCGTGTGAGCCCGGCACGCCGCCACCACGCGTTCTCACCGAGGTCGTCGACGACGACGCTGGCGCCAGCCGAGGCGTGGGCGAGGATGCGATCGGCAACCTCCGCCGCGGGCGCGTCGATGCCCGCGGCCACGACCACCCGTCTCCGGGACGGATCCGGCGGCGGCGGGCCCGAGGCCGGCTCGAAGGCTGGCGACACGCACTGCCGGTACATCAGGTTGGCCACCTCGGTGCTGACGAACCCGCCGTCCACCAGCACGGTGACCCCGGGCAGTGTCGGCTGCCGGAACAGGCTCGCGTGCGCGCGCAGCCAGCGCGTGGTGCGGCCGAGGCTGCGCCAGGCGGCCGTCGCCTTCTGGTCGCCGCGCAGCAGCGCGTCGCGGTACCTGGGTTCGAGCGCGAGGACGTAGTTGCCGCCTCCGACCCACGCCTCCGCCAGCGCGAGTTCCAGCGACTCGAACGGCACCATCCGATCCGCCGAGACGCCCGCGTCCGTGTCGGGCTGATACGCGAGAAACGGGATGGTGCCGGGATGCAGCGCACGCAACTGCCCGAGACGGTACCCGTTGGTGTCGATCCAGAGCGAACGCGTCGCGCTCGCCAGCGCCGGATCCTGCCTCTGGACGCCAGGCCACGTGCCGTCCTCGACGATCAGCGGCGCTCCGGGATCGACGCGGCCGGCGTCCTCGGCCTTGACGCTGCGGATGGCGTCCGGGGCCAGCGCCCGGATTCCCACGGCCGAGCAGGCGTCGGAAAACGCCGCGTCTGCCGTGCCCCAGGCCACGGAGATGCCTGCCTCCTGGAGCAGCGGGACGTGCCGCAGGTCGGGTTCACTCCACCGGATCACAATCTCGTTCGCCAGGTCCAGGGCCATCACCACCTCGACTCACACGAAGGACTGCGCCTCACGAGCTCGCAGGACTGACTTGTCAGATGAACCCGCCACGCCGGTGGACTGCTGGCACGTTCGTGCCCCCGCGGCCGGCGGACGACACCGTCAGTATAATCCGGCGCCCGCCCGTCTCGCTGCCACACGACCCTTCCACCACGGACGGCCAGGCCGCCGGTGTCCGACCGCGGTGGATCGGTCTCGCGGGCGCGGCTACGGCCGGGCTTCGGCGGCGACCGCGTCTGGCTGGGCCGCGCCGGACGCGAGCCGTCCGAACCGGTTCGAATCAGTACTCCAGGTGCGTGTCCGCGGTCACACGGTGACGGAACACCCAGTAGGTCCACCCCTGGTACGCCAGCACGACCGGCACGCACACCAGCGCCACGACGCTCATCACCTTCAGCGTGTAGGGCGTGGACGAGGCGTTGTAGATCGTCAGACTCCACTCGGGATTCAGGCTCGACACCATCACGCGCGGATAGAGCGCGCTGAAGATCGTAATGGTCGCCATGGCGATGGTGACGCACGTCATCGAGAAGGCCCACCCCATCCGTCCGGCCCGGACGAACCCGCCGGCCGCGAGCAGGGCGCCCACCGCGGCGACCGGCGCCAGGCCCGGGTCCACGCCGAGGCCCGAGAAGGCATCGGTCCACAGGTAGGTCGCGATCACGAAGAGCCCGATGAACACCGTGGCGATCGGGCCGACGATCTTCGTGGCGCGCAAGGCGCGCTCGCGCAGCATCCCTTCGGTCTTCAGGTTGAGGAAGATGGCGCCGTGCGTGACGAAGGCCGTCAGCGACATGAGCCCGGCAACCAGCGCGTAGGGATTCAGCAGGTTGAAGAAGCCGCCGGTGTAGGTCTTGCTCGCGTCGATTGGCACGCCCATCAGCAGGTTGCCGAGCGCCACGCCCCACAGGAGGGCCGGCACCAGGCTGCCCGCGAAGATGCCCCAGTCCCACGTGGCCCGCCAGATGGGCCGCCGGTCCTTGCTGCGGAACTCGAAGGCGACGCCCCGGACGATGAGCGCGGTGACCATCAGGAACAGCGGCAGGTAGAAGCCGCTGAACAGCGTCGCGTACCAGTGCGGGAACGCCGCGAACGTGGCGCCGCCCGCCGTGATCACCCACACCTCGTTGCCGTCCCAGACCGGGCCGATCGTGTGGATGATCTCCCGCCGCTGCCGGTCGGTCCGGCCGAGCAGCGGCAGCAGGATGCCCACGCCGTAGTCGAAGCCCTCGAGGATGAAGAACCCGATGAAGAGGATGGCGATCAGCGCGAACCAGAGCGTGTTGAGATCCATGGACGCCTCCCCTCACGCCCGCGCGGCGACAGGTTCGCCCGCGGGGGCGGCCGCCGGATCCGGCTCGACGCCGAGGCCGGCCATGGCGTACGTCCGCAGCAGGTAGACGGTGACGACCATCAGCACGCCGTAGAGCAGCGTGTATCCGATCAGCGTGGTCAGCACCTCGCCGACGCTCACGGCTGGCGACACGCCCTCGACGGTCTTCTGCAGGCCGAAGACGATCCACGGCTGGCGCCCGATCTCGGTGAAGATCCATCCGGCCGAATTGGCGATGTAGGGCAGCGCCGTCGCCGGCACGAGCAGCGCCAGCAGCCAGGCCGCCGCGGGGGCGCGCCCGCGCAGCGTGAGCCAGCACGCCCAGGCGCCGGCGGCGAACATGGCCATGCCGGCGCCTACCATGATGCGGAAGGTCCAGTAGGTCCACTTCACCGGCGGCCAGTACTGCCCCGGCCCGTAGCGCGCCGCGTACTCCTGCTGCAGTTGGCGGATCCCCCTGACCTCGCCCTCGAACCGGTTGTGGGCGAGGAAGCTCAGCAGGCCCGGCACCTTGATGGCGAACACGTCGCGCTGCTGCGCTTCGTCGCCCCAGGTGAACAGCGACATCGCCGCCGGGTTCTCCGTCTCCCAGAGCGCCTCGGCCGCCGCCATCTTCATCGGCTGCACCTTCACCATGTACTGCGCCTGCGCGTGGCCGATCACCATCGTCGCGACGATCGCGACCGTGCCGTAGATCGCGCCGATCCTGAACGACAGCCGGAACGCCTCGCGGTTGACGTCATCGGCCGGGCCCCGCCGCAGGTGCCACGCGCTGATGCCCAGCACGAAGAAGCCGGCGGTGGCCATCGCGCCGGCGATCACGTGCGGGAACTGCACGAAGACGTGCGGGTTGGTGACCAGCGCCAGGAAGTCGTTCATCTCGGCGCGGCCGTTGTTGATGACATGGCCCATCGGTTGCTGCATGAACGAGTTGGCCACCAGGATCCAGTAGGCCGACAGGTTCGATCCGACGGCCACCAGCCAGATGCAGGCCAGGTGCACCTTCTTCGGCAGCCGCTCCCACCCGAAGAGCCAGAGGCCCAGGAACGTCGACTCCAGGAAGAAGGCGAGCAGCGCCTCGATGGCCAGCGGCGCCCCGAACACGTCGCCCACGAAGCGGGAGTACTCCGACCAGTTCATGCCGAACTGGAACTCCTGCACGAGGCCGGTGACCACGCCCATCGCGAAGTTGATGAGGAAGAGCTTTCCCCAGAACTTCGTCATGCGCCGGTAGAGATCCCGTCCCGTGACGTACCAGGCGGTCTGCAGCCCGGCCACGACCCAGATCAGGCCCAGCGTGAGCGGGACGAAGAAGAAGTGGTAGACGGTGGTGATGCCGAATTGCCAGCGCGCGAGGGTGACGGGATCCATGGCGGTCCGGACGTCCTTTCGGTCGTGGCCTGGTGAGCGGCGGGCAGGCCGGGGCCTCGAGACAGCCTATCGCGTTCCAGGGCGATCCCGCCGTCCTGAATCGCGCGCCGGGCGGCGGGCCGTGCGGGACCGGGAGGCCCGGCGCGGCGGGCGACGCCGACGCGGCGCTCCGCGGGTCCACCAGCACCTGAACGGCGGTAGACTCAGGCAGGCGTCCGGGCCACCGGCGGCCCGGCGCGACGGCGGGAGGGCCTACGCATGGACATCACACGCAGGATCCTCGGGCCGGCATCGAAGTACGATCGCCGGCTGCCTTACACCTACGAGGCGCGAGTGGCCGTCATGGGCGTCGCGGGCATGACCGGCAGCTACGTCTGCGACACGCTGTGCGGGTTGCTGGACCGCCTCGCCGACGAGCGGGTCGATCCAGCCGACGTGACCATCCTCGAGATCCGTCCCGAGGGCGAGGTGCCGGTGCCCGTGGCGCACTGCCTCGCCGGCGACGGCACCTGGCTCCGGCGGCCCGAGGCGTGCCGCATGTTCGAGACGCTCTACCCGGGCCACGAACACACCGGCCGCTGCAGTTACCGCGACCGCAGCCGCGAGGCCGACGGCCCCTTCATCGAGTTCGAGACGGCCGCACCGTCCGACGGGGCCTGACCCGCCGGGCGCGCGGCGGGTCAGGCACGGCCGCGGCTCACGCCGGCGCTACTTGCCGAGGTGCTTCGCCAGGAACTCGTACATGCGCACGCGCGCCTTGCGCGCGAACGTCGTGTCGATCCGATCCCAGCTGTGGCCGCCGGGGGCGTCCTTCTCGATCTGGCTCTCGAAGGACTTGCCCGCCGCCTTCAGGTGGGTGATGAGCTGCTCCACCTCCACGACGTTCACGTCGCGGTCGTTGGTGGTGCTGGTCACCATGAGCGGGATCTTCAGCTTCTGCACGTTCCAGATGGGGCTGCGCCGCCGGTACTCGTCGACGTCGGCCACCGGCGCCTTCCCGATGTGGTACTTCGCGGCGAACTCCGCCGTATAGGACGGTTCGTGGTAGCCGAGGCGCGTCAGCAGGTCGCTGACCGGCACCCCCGCGTAGATGCAGGCGAACTTGTCGGGATGATCGAAGCCCGCCATGAGCGAGATCATCCCGCCGTGGCTCCAGCCGACGGCTGCCACGCGCTTCGGATCCACGGGCAGCTCCTCCACCGCCCAGTCGCGGCACGTCACCATGTCGTCGTTCTCGAGGCCGCCGTAGTCGATCGACTCGTACATGCCCCGGCCGTAGCCGGTCGATCCCCGGTACTCCGGCGCGACGACGATGTAGCCGCGCGCGATCATCTCGCGCACGAGGTGGACGTGGTAGGTCCCGAAGTCGCCGTGCACGCCGCCGTGCGTGAGGACGACGGCCGGGTGCCGGCGGCTGCGATCCAGCGCCTTCGGCACGAACGTGTAGCAGTAGATCCGGATGGGATGCCGCTCGTTGGCGATGCCGTAGCGCTCGACGGCCTTGGGATTCGGCGCGCCGGCGAGGATCACCTTGTCGACCTCGGCCACGTCCGACAGCCGCAGGAAGAACTGGTTGTCGTCGGCGATCTTCCGCACCTGATCGAGTTCCCACCGGAGGTTCTCGACCTCGGCCTGGAGCTTGGCGACCTGAGGGCTGGCGGCTTCCTGCGCCTGCAGGTGCAACGGCGCGACCAACGAGAGGCAGATGAGGATCGGGACTGCGCGCATGGGCTCTCCCCCCCGCGCCGAACGGCGCGGCGGGGGCATCATAGATCCGCGCCTGCGGTTCCGGACGCGCGCCGCGGTCCGCGGGCGCGCGGGCCCGCACCGCCGTGCCGGCACACCGCACGATCGGCGTGATGCACGGGTACCCGCGACGAGGCCTTTCGGGTATGCTCAACGCTGGCTTCCCACGACCACACCAGAAGAGGAGCGGCACCCTGCCCAGCACAGCCGTTGGCCGGCTCGTCTCCCTGCGCCCTGGCGAAGGCCGCATCGTCGGCTGGGCCTGGCTGTACCTGTTCTCGGTCTTCACCGCCTACTACGTCATCCGGCCAATCCGCGACGAGGCGGGGGTGGCCGGCGGCGTCGCGAACCTCTCCTGGCTCTTCACCGGCACGCTGCTCGCGATGATCGCGGCCAATCCGCCGTTTGCCGCGCTGGTGGCGCGCCTGCCGCGCATGCGCTTCATCGCGATCACCTACCGGTTCTTCATCCTGAACCTGCTGATCTTCTTCGTCCTGCTGCAGGTGGCCGCCGGCGAGGCCAACGTCTGGGTGGGCCGCGCGTTCTTCATCTGGACGTCGGTCTTCAACCTGTTCGTCGTCTCGGTGTTCTGGGCGTTCATGGTGGACCTGTTCACCAACGAACAGAGCAAGCGCCTGTTCGGCTTCATCGCCGCGGCCGCCACCGCCGGCGGAATCGCCGGATCGAGCCTGACCGCCTCCCTGGTCCAGACGCTCGGCACGCCCAGGCTGCTGCTGGTCTCCGCGCTGCTGCTCGAGGCCGGCGTGTTCGCCGCCCGCCGGCTCGGCCGGCTCGCGCCATCGCTGCACCAGCCCGCCCCAGGCGAGGACACCCGCACCCCGGCGGCAGCCGATCCCGGCGTCATCGGCGGCGGCGCGCTCGCCGGGCTGCGCAACGCGCTCGCCTCGCCCTACCTGCTGAACATCTGCGTCTACATGCTCCTCTACACGGTGCTGTCGACCTTCCTCTACTTCCAGCAGGCCGACATCGTCGACCGGACGTTCGCCGACCGGGCCGCGCGCACCGCCTTCTTCGCCCAGGTCGACCTGCTGGTGAACCTGCTCACGCTGGGCGCCCAGATCTTCCTCACCGGACGGGTGATGCAGCGCGCCGGCGTCGCGATGACGCTCACCTTCGTGCCCGCGCTCACGGCCGTCGGCTTCCTCCTGCTCGGCCTGATGCCGACCGTGGCCATCGTCGTCGGCTTCACCGTGCTCAGGCGGGCGGGCAACTTCGCGTTCGCACGCCCCTCGCGCGAGGTGCTCTTCACGGTGGTCAGCCGCGAGGACAAGTACAAGACCAAGAACTTCATCGACACGGTCGTCTACCGCCTGGGCGATCAGGTGGGCGCCTGGTCGTCGAGCCTGGTCGCGATGGCCGGGCTCGCCGCAGGGGCCATCGCGTGGGCGGCCGTGCCGATTTCGATCGCCTGGGTCGCCAATGCCTGGTGGCTCGGCCGCCGGCAGGAGCAGCGTGCGATCGCCCCCGGCATCGAGGCAGGCGTCGAGGCCTGAGGCGCGCGCATCGTGCGGCCGCACCGGCGCGGGCCGTGCCGCCCCGGCAACACACGAAGGAGTCGAAGGACATGATCACGTTGACGCGTCGTGACTGGCTGGCGATGGCCGTGGGAACAGGGGCGGCGCTGGCCGTGGATCCGTATCGCCTGTTCGCGCAGTCACCACTGCTCACCCGCGCGGTGCCGTCCTCGGGCGAACGGCTGCCCGTGATCGGTCTCGGCAGCTCCGCGACCTTCGCGCAGGTGGCGCGTTCGGAGGACGTGGCCGCCCTGCGCGACGTGATGAAGACGCTGCTCGATGGCGGGGCGACGGTCTTCGACACCGCGCCGTCCTACGGCGCGTCGGAGGAGGTGGCCGGACGCATCGCCCGCGACCTGGGCGTCAGCGAGAAAGTCTTCTGGGCCACCAAGGTCAACGCCGTCGGCCGTGGCAGGAGCGCCGCGGACCCGGCCGCCGCCCGCGCACAGATCGAACAGTCGTTCGCCCGGCTGCACAAGCCGACGATCGACCTGATCCAGGTGCACAACATGGCCGACGTGCCCACTCACCTGGCCGTCCTCAAGGAACTCAAGGCGCAGGGTCGCATCCGCTACATCGGCG
This sequence comes from Vicinamibacteraceae bacterium, assembly GCA_039812685.1. Taxonomy (GTDB): domain Bacteria; phylum Acidobacteriota; class Vicinamibacteria; order Vicinamibacterales; family JAFNAJ01; genus JBDIBB01. Next base: position 3,597 of record JBDIBB010000103.1, on the reverse strand, counting down.
CCACCACCACCTCGAACGAGCAGTACGGCGAGCTGGCTGCCACCATGAAGTCCGAGCCGCTGGACTTCATCGGCATCGACTACGCCGTCGACAACCTCGATGCGGAGAAGGTCATCCTCCCGCTCGCCCGCGATCGCGGCATCGGGGTGCTCGGCTACCTGCCCTTCGGGCGGACACGCCTGTTCCGCCGCATCGGCGACCGGCCGCTGCCGGACTGGGCCGGCGAGATCGACGTGAAGAGCTGGGCGCAGTTCTGCCTCAAGTTCGTGCTGGGCCACCCGGCCGTGACCGTGGCGACGCCCTCGACGAGCCAGGCCAGACACATGGTCGACAACCTCGGCGGCGGCGTCGGTCGGCTGCCCGACGAGGCGATGCGCAGGCGCATGGCCGCCTTCGTCGAGGCGCTGCCCGCGGCCTGACGCGCCGAACCGGATCCCGGGGCATGCGGGGCGGGGGCGAGGGCGCCGCCCCGCCCTACCGCATGCTCCTGAACCCCTCTTCGATCACGGCCGAGAGCCGCGCGAAGACCTCGTCGAAAGACCCGCGGCCGTCGACGGCAATCACGTCGTGGTGCTGGCTGTACTTCCGGATGACGGGCACCGTCTTGGTCTCGTGCTCCTGGAGGCGCTTGACGATCTTCGCCGTGCTCGTGTCGTAGGGCATCGACCGGTCCGTCCGGCTCCGCTCGTCGAGACGCGCGATGAGCTCGAGCATCGGCACCTCGATGTCGACGACGCGCGAGATCGACGATCCGCGCTTCTTCAGCAGCGCGTCGAGGATGTAGGACTGCACGAGCGTGCGCGGATACCCCTTGAAGATGAAGCCCTTCACGCCCTTCGAGTCGTCCAGCTTCTTCTCGATGAGCGGCACGACGATCTCGTCGGGCACCAGCTGACCGCTGTCGTAGAGGGCGCCGACCCGACGGCCGATGGCCGTGCCGCGCCGGATCTCCTCCTCGAGCATCGGGCCCGTCGCCACGTATTCGAGGTCGTACTGCCTCGCCAGCGCCCGGCCCTGCGACCCGCGACCCGAGCCGGGGTAGCCGAAGAGCACGACGTTGAACAACTGCTTGTCCAGCTCCTCGCTGAGGATGGCGGTGATGCGCTGGCGAACGTCCTCGATCGGCGCCGACCCGTCGAGTTCGACGCACAGCCCCCGGTCCCGGTAGAACTGGAGGACCGGACGCGTCTTCTCGGCGTACTCGCGGAGGCGGTTGCGGATCACCGTCTCGTTGTCGTCGCTGCGACCCGAGGTGAGGCCCCGCTTCAGCAGCCGGCTCACCGACACTTCTTCCGGGACGTCGAGGCTGATCAGGCGGTTGAGCGAGGTGTGGAGCTTCAGCATCAGGCCTTCGAGGATGTAGGCCTGGACCAGGTTCCGCGGGAAGCCGTCGAAGAGGAATCCGTTGTAGCCGGGGTTCCCGGTGATCGTGTTCTCGATGACCTGGACGATGACCTCGTCTGGCACCAGGCCGCCGGCGGCGATGATGCTCTGGGCCTCGAGCCCGAGCTTCGTCCCGCCGGCCATCTCCTTCCTCAGCAGGTCGCCGGTGGAGATGTAGAAGAGGTTGTACTTCCTGATCAGGAACTCGGACTGCGTGCCTTTTCCGGCCCCAGGGGGACCGAACAGGGCGATGTTCAGCATGCGGAACGGTGTCCTTTCACGGGGGATCCGCACGCCGCCGGCGGCCCCTCGCGCGCCGGCACGGGAAGCCGTCACCGCCAGCGGCCGCGCGCGCCCATCCTACAGCCGTTGGCCGGTGGGCGGCGAGCGCGCGGGCGGCGCGCCCTATAATGACCGCTCCATCACCGCATCGGGAGGGAACGCCACGATGACCATCAGGGCCTTCGCCGGAAGCCTCGCCGTGACCTGCGCCTTCCTGGCCGCGGCACCACCAGCCACCGCCCAGAAGGCCGTGCTCATCGTCCGTCACGGCGAGCGGCAGGACGACAGTGAGGACACGCCGCTGTCGGCCGCGGGGCGCGCCCGCGCCGAGCGGCTGGCGTCGGCGCTGCGGGACGCGGGCGTCACCGCGATCTTCGCGACGCAGTGGCAGCGCACCGGCCAGACGGTGGCGCCGCTCGCCACGGCGCTGAAGCTGCCCATCCAGCAGGTGCACTCCGACGACATCGACGGCCTGGTGGCGACGCTTCGCGCGAAGCACGCCGGCGGGATCGTCCTCGTGGCCTCGCACTCGGGGTCGGCGCCGAAGATCCTCGCGGCGCTCGGCGTCCCGGGCCCGGTCCAGCTCGGCGACGACGAATTCGACAACCTGTTCGTGGTCGTTCCGGGAGCGGGGCCGGCGCCGACGTTCCTGAGGCTCCACTACTGACGCAAGGCGCGCCGCGGGCACGGCGGCCACCGCCGGCGCGGGTCCCGCCGCGTCAGCGCGCGAGCCCCGTCCAGAGGAACCACGTCCCCATCACGAGCAGGAAGACCTGCGACAGCCGGTTCAGCAGGGCCCGGTTCCTCGCCAGCAGCGCATCGGCGAGCGAGACGCCGAGCAGGGCCGGCGCCGTGCCGGCGCCGAACAGCGCGAGCGCGATCGCGCCCTCGAGCGCACCGCCTCGCGCCACCGCCGCGATCACGGCCGCGTACAGCAGGCCGCACGGCAACAGCCCCAGGAACAGACCGATGAGGAAGGGATGGCCGGGCGCGCGCCCGCGAAGCCGGCCGGCCACGCGCGCAAACAGGCTGCCGCCGGCCTCCAGGCCGGGCACGAGATCCGAGAGCGCGGCCACGGCCCACACGAGCAGGATGCCACCGGCGACAATCGACGCGGCGCGCTGCACGCCGGCCAGCGCACCGGCCATCTGCACCACGCCGCCCAGCGCGCCGGCCAGCGCGCCGAGCACGGCGTAGGTGGCGATGCGCCCGGCCGTGTACCAGAGTTGCGCGATGAAGGCCGCGGTGCGTCCAGCCGGCGGCGGAGCGTAGCGCCGCGACACGAAGAGCACGAACGGCGAGCACATGCCGACGCAGTGGCCGAACCCGCCGAGCAGGCCGAGCACGAGGAACCCCAGGAGATCGATCTGCTGGATCATGGCTCGCCGTGTCGGCCATCCTCAGCGGCCGGACGCTCCGACCCTGGCGAGGTCGATCCTGAATCGCGTCACGACGGGACGCCCGGCCACGACGCCCTCGACCGTCACGAACCAGCGCGGGTTGCCGCTCTGGCAGAAGGGCAACACCACGCCTGCTTCGTACGAGCCGTCGGCGGCGGGAACCAGCGAGTAGCGATGGTCGCCCATCGGCATCACCATGTCGAAGGCGATGCGACCGTCCTCGAAGGCGATTACGGCGCCACCCGCCGATTCGACCCGCACGCGGTACACGTGCTTCTCGAAGGCGACCGCCGGACGCGGCGACACCGACAGCGTGACGCGCGCGTCACCGCCGGCCGCCGTCGCGTCGGCCAGCGTGATGTCGGGCACGGTGTCCTCGCCGGTGCCGGCCATCGGCCGCGCGGCGGCGCCTTGCTGGCGCCACGCTCCGCGCGCCCAGCACACGCCACCCGCGATCGAGGCGAGCACGATCAGGCCGAGCAGGCTGTCGCGAACCGTTCTCGTCACGGCGTGCGGACTCATCGCGGGGCGG
>JBDIBB010000102.1:0-13826 GCA_039812685.1 Vicinamibacteraceae bacterium | reverse complement strand
GGCTGACGCCGCGGGCTCGACCGCCGGCAATTCGACGGCGACGCCCTCGGGCTGGGCCGACTCGGCCTCGACATCGGTGTAGGCCTCGACGAACCGGGCCTTGAGCGCCTCGAGCGCCTCGAGTTCGGCCTGACACGTCGCGAGCACGTCCTCGGGGGCGCGGATCCGTTGTGCGAGTGCCTCGTCGTCGATCTCGCCTACCGAGTGGCGGAACTCGATCTCGGCCTTGTCGAACTCGGCCGAGCGCCGGGTTTCGGTGACCGCGTCGTGGCGGGTGCGCAGCTTCCTGAACTCCACGCGGGCCCGCGCTTCGAGTGGCGCGGCGCGTTCGGTCAGCGCCGATTCGCGGCGGTCGTAGTCGCCCACCACGCGTTCGTAGACCCGCGCGTCGACGCGCGCCTTCATCTCGTCGGCGCGCGCACGGAACGCGACGAGTTGCGCCTGCTCGTGACGGATGGCGACGAGGTCGTCGAGGACCGAGGTGTCGATCTCGGGGTTCGCGTCTTTCATGGTGACTCCGGGCCGGAGGAAACGGGCCCCGGGCGAACGCACGCGCCGCGCAGCAGTGCTGAACCGAGCCAGTTCCGACGATAGCACAGCTGACGTCCCGGATTGCCCGCGTGCGTTACACTGCGGCTGCAATCCGAAGCCCAGCCCGCCGCGTGGCGGCTGGTCCGGCCCGATCTGCCGCCTTCAGCGTCAGGCGCCCGGACATCCGAGGCGACGCTCGTGCAGCAATTCTCATCGGACCCCGACGCCGGCCGGCTTCCCCTCTTATCGGCAGAGGCGCGTCGTTCCATCGCGGCCCGGGCCGCGAGCCTCGACGAACTGATCGCGCGCCTCGCTGCCAGGACGCCGCTGGCGGCTGGCGACGGGGAGCAGCGCAACGGCGACATGTCCGCGCTCGCCGCCTGGCTGCAGGCCTGCGCGCCCGGCGACCCGGACGCCTTCACGCAACGGCTGGCCTGGGACGGCCTCGACCTGCTGACCGCCGCCTGGCTGCTCACTGACGAGGCGGCGCTGGAACTGGCCGACGACTCGCCGCCCTGGTTGACATGGCTGGATCGGATCCTGGAGCAGGCCGAGGCCGCTGCCATCGACGTGGTATCGGGGGCCGCGGTCGAGGCCGACGGATTCACCGCCGAGGGCCTGCCCTATGCCGAAGCGCTCGTGCCGATGACGCGCGCCGCCGAGGCGGCCCTCGCCGCGCGCCTGGGCGCGGCGTGGGACGCCCATGTGTCACCGGCGGCCCGCGATGCCTGGACGCGGCAACTGGCCCGCGAACTCTCCGGCCTCGTGCAGATGGCGCTGCATCAGCGCTTCGAGGCGCTGCGCGCCGCGGCCGCTCCCGGTGCCGGCGAGGGAGGGGGCGAGGAGGGGGCTGACCCCTATTACGACTTCGTGGTGTCGCTGCTGCACGGCGGGTGGCCCGACCTCTTCGTCGCGTATCCGGTGCTCGCCCGCCACGCGGCCGTGATCATCGAGCGGCACGTCGCGAACGTGACCTGCCTCGTGCGGCGGTTCGCCGCCGATCGCGACGCCCTCGCGCAGGCGTTCGGCCGGGGCCAGCCCCCCGGCCCCATCGTGGACGTCCGTCCGGCGCTCTCGGATCCGCACGACGGCCGGCAGCGCGTCGCCGTGCTCACCTGCGCCGGCGGGCAGCGCCTGGTCTACAAGCCGCGCGACGTGCGCATGGAACTGGCGTTCTCGATGGTGCTGGAGGCGATGGCAGCGTCGGGCTGCGAGGCCGTGCCGCGCGGCCTCGACGTGGTCGCGGGTGACGGTTACGGCTGGGAGGGTTTCGTCGAGTCCGAGCCGCTCACGTCGATCGACGAGGTGCGGACGTGGTTCAGGCGCGCCGGCGGCCTGCTCTGTGTGACCTGGCTGCTCGGTGGCCGCGACCTGCACATGGAGAACGTCGTCGCCACGCGCCAGGGGCCCGTGCTCGTCGATCTCGAAGCCCTTTGCGCGCCCGGCGAGGCCGGCCCCGAGGCGGACGCGCCGGACGGCGCCGACACGGGCGTGGGCCAGCCGGCAACGCCGGCGTCCTCCTGCCTGCAGACCGGGCTGCTCACCTATGTCGCTGGCGGGCCCGACACGCCGTTGCGGGAGGTGGGCGGGCTGCGCGGACGGGCCGCCGGCACCTCCACGCTGGCGCGGCGCGTCTGGACCGGACTGCGCACGGCGGCGATCGGGTTCGTCGAGGACACGACGATTGCCGCGTCCGAACACAACGCCGTGGTGCTCGACGGCAGGCGCTGCCAGCCCGAGGCGTTCGCCGGGGAACTCGCCTCGGGATTCGCCGAAGCCTACCGTCACCTGCGAGACCGGCGGGAAGCGGCGCTGGCGCCCGGCGGGCTGCTCGACCGGTTCGCCGGGCTGCGCACGCGGGTGTTCACGCGCGACACCAACCAGTACGGGATGCTGCTGCACGTCCTGTCGGGACCCAAGTACCAGGTGAGCGGCATGCGCCGCAGCGCCGCTGGCGACGTGCTGGTGCGCGGGCTCGCGAGCCAGGCGTCACGACCCGAGGAATGGGAGGTGGTGCGCGCCGAGCGTGCCGCGCTCGACGCGCTCGACGTGCCGCGCTTCACGCAGCCGGTGGACGCGACCGGCGTGTTCGCGGGCACGCGGCTGCTGCTCGTGCGGCCGTGGCAGCAGCCGGGCCTGCCGCTGGCCGCCGAGCGCTGGCGCGCGATGTCGGAGGCGGATCTCGCCGTGCAGCACGCCGCCATCCTGCGCGTGCTGGGCGAACTGGCCCGTCCGCGGTTCACCGCACCCTGGCCCGCTCGCGAGGACGACCGGCCGAATCCCGATTCGCCCGAGGCCTGGCGGGCGTGCGCGGTGTGGATCGGACGCGAGGTCATCGCACGGGGCCGGCGCGACGCGGAGGGTCTTGGCTGGCACGGCCAGACGCCCCTGCCGGCGCTGCGTGCGTGCGCCCTGCACGACGGCGCGCTCGGGCCGGCGCTGCTGTTGTCGGCACTGGCGTGGGCGAAGGCGGGCCCCGAGTTTCCAGCCGCGGCACGGGAGGCGCTGTCGCCCGTGACGGCGCGCTGGGCCGCGGCCGGTGACGATGGTTCGCTGCCAATCGGCGCCACGACGGGGCTGGCGGGCATCGCCTACGGGCTGGGCCTGGCCGCGACCCTGCTCGAAGACGCCCCGTTGTTCGAGACGGCGCTGGCCGTGGCGCGCGCGGTCACGCCGGCACGCATCGCGGCGGATCCTCATCTCGACCTGGTGGCGGGCGCGGCCGGCGCCACGCTGGCGCTGCTGGCGCTGTTCCACGCACGTCCCGAGCCATGGCTGGCCGCCGCCGCCATCCGGTGCGGCGACCATCTGCTCGCGGCCGAGGACATCGCGGCGCCCGGCACGTGGCGCGCGCCGGCCGGATACGCCTACTCGGGCTTCGCGCACGGAATCGCCGGGATCGCGGCAGCGCTGGCGCGGCTGGCCGGGGTCACCGGCCTCGATCGCTTCCACGACGCCGCGGCCCGCGCCTTCGCGCGCCTGGCCGCCACCCGCGCCGGCGCCACGGCGTGGCCCCTGGCGTTCCGTCCGGAGCGACCCGGCGCCGGACGCGAGCTGCCGTCGATGACGGCCTGGTGTCACGGGGCCCCGGGCATCACGCTGGCGCTGCTGGCCGCGCCCGACCCGGTGCGCGACGCCGCCTGGCGCGCCGAACTGGAGGCTGCCGTGACCGCGTCCGCCAGCGTCGCCGCGCACAAGACCGAGCACGTGTGTTGTGGCAACCTGTCGCGGGCCGAGGCGCTCTTCATGGCGTCGCGCCGGCTGGGTCTGGCCCCGGCGGCCGAGGCCGCTGGCCGGCTCGCCTCGGGCGTCGTGCGTCGCGCGGCGACCCTGGGGCACGTGCGGCTGTCGGCCGTGCCCTACGATTACCGCGTCTTCGACGCCGCGTTCTTCCAGGGCACCAGCGGGGCAGGCTACCAGTTGCTGCGCATGGGGGGCGGCGGGCGGCTGCCCTCGGTGCTCGCCGTCGAGGGTCGCGCGGCCCCGGCGCCCGAGGAGCCGACTCACCGGTAGCGCGCGTGTGGTATAACGGACCGGCCGACGAGCTCGATCGCCGCCACGCGTGGCACCTCCGCGGTTCCGATCCGTCCGTGGTGTGCGCGAACCGACGCATGCGGGCCGACCGATCGCCACATGAGGCAACCATGACGCGCTGGATCCTGGCGGGTGTCTCCGCCCTGGCACTGCTCACGGCTCCCGGGGCCGCGAGCGCGCAGACGGCCAGGCTGCCGCTGTCGCAGCTGCTGCCGGCCCTGGTGACGTCAGCGGCAACGCTGGCCGCGCCCAACCCCCAAGATCCCGGCGCGAGCTTCGTGCCGCCGCTCACGCCACGGCCTGGAGACAGCAACACGTTCAACTTCGTCAACGCGCTGCCGCTCAACGCGAATCCGGCGGCGCTCAACGACGCGCTGGCGTTGCAGGTGGCCGGGTTCCCCACCGTCACGGTGTGGAGCGGCGCCGTCGGATCGCCGGGTGCCGCCGGCTCGCCCGAGTCGCCGCTGATGCCCGGCGCGTCGGCGTTCGGCGAGCGGGCTACGACGCTGGGCGCCCGGCGCGTCACGCTCGGGTTCAGCCACCAGGGCACCACGTTCGACGCGATGGACGGGCTCGGACTCGACAACGGCGTCAAGCTCTACTTCCAGTACGCCGACTGCTGTCCCGGCAACTCGCCGCTCTCGCCGGAGATGGAGCGCGACCTGCTCGAGCAGTCGCTGCAGATCGACGTGCACCGCGACGTCTACGGGTTCGTCGCCAGCGTCGGCGTCAACGATCGGGTGGACATCGGGGCGATGGTGCCGCTGGTGAAGGTGAACCTCGAAGGGCGCATCACCTCTCGCATCCTCCGCACGGCGACGGCGGCCAACCCGCAGCTGAACCGCTTCGATCTGCTGGAGCTCCAGTCGAAGACGCTGAATGCGGCCGGCTCGGCCCACGGCCTGGGCGACATCCAGCTGCACGCCAAGGTGCGGCTCGTGGATGGGGCCGGCGGTGGACTCGCGCTCACCGGCGGCGTGCGGTTCCCGACGGGAGACGAACAGGAGTGGCTGGGGACCGGGCAGTTCGGCGGGCGCGTGGGCGCCGTCTGGTCGGCCGAGGCCGGGCGGTTCGGACCGCACGTCTCGGCCGCGTACTCGCGGTACGGCGGCGGCGCGAGCCAGCGTCCGCCCGACGAGGTGCTGGTGGTGGGCGGCTCGGACATCGGCGTCGCACGCCGTTTCGGCGTGTCGGCCGAGGTGATGTACCGGCAACTGATGAACGCCGCGCGCGCCGAGCGCGTGACCACGGTCTTCCCGAACCGCGGTCCCGGCCCGCTGCCGAGCGCCAGCCTCACCGTGTCCGACGATCTCCGCGTGAGCGGGCCTGACGCGTCGCTGCAGCAGGTGCTGGGCGTGATTGGCGGCAAGCTGCTGATCCTGGGCAATTGGGCGCTGCACGGCGACCTCGTGCTGCCGGTTCGCGACGATGGCGTCACGCCGCGGTTCAGCTTCGTCGCCGGGCTGCACTACACCTTCTGATCCTCCGGGCAGCACACGATGGCGCAGCCACCGCACCCCGCGTCGCCAGCTCCGGCGGGCGAACTCGACGCCTTCCTCGTGCAGGTGACGGCCGGCGCGGTCGTCTACGGCGAGGGCGACCCCGGTGAGCACGTGTTCTTCGTCCAGCGCGGGCGCGTCGAGCTCTCGGTGGAGGGTCCGCCGAAGGTGGTGCTTGGCATCGCCGGCATCGGCGACTTCTTCGGCGAGGCCGCGCTGCTCGACAACGATCCGCGCACCCACACCGCGAGAGCGCTCGGGGCAGCCACGCTGCTGAAGGTGGACCGCCCGACGTTCGGAGGGCTGCTCGCCCGGCAGCCCGAGATCGCCGCGCGCATGCTCTACGCCCTGATCGGGCGGGATCGCGAGCGGCCCATGCCGGAGCCGATTTCGGTGGAGGGGATTGGGCCCGCCGCGCCGCCGCCGGTCCCCGCACCCACGCCAGCTGCGCCGGCTGACGTGGCCGCCCGCGACCGCACGGCCAAGGCTCCCTCGCCCAGCCAGCCTCCGCCAGCGTCACGAACGCCGCCGTCGACACCACGTGTTCCCGCGACTGCCGTCACGGCGCCCGCCCTGGAACGGGCCTCGCTGCTGCACGCCTCGCAGGCGCGATTCGAGCTGTCGTCGAAGGGGCGGGCGATGGTTGGCCGTCCGGATCGCGCCTCGGGCAAGGTGCCGGAAATCGACCTCAGCCCGCTCGATACCGGTCAGACGCTGAGCCGCCAGCATGCGGTCATCGTCTGGCGCGACGGGGTGTTCTACGTGAGGGAAGAGAAGGCGACCCGCAACGGGACCTTCGTCAACGGGATCCGGGTGACTGCCGGGGTCGACACGGCGCTGGTGCCCGGTGACCGTCTGAGGTTCGGGCTGGTTGAACTCGTGTTCCAGGCGTGAGCCTGCGGTCGGCCGGGACGCGGACGACGGTCGGGTGGAGGACCAGATGCGTACACAATCGATGAAGGTGGCAGCGGCCGGGATGATGGTCCTGGCATTGGCCTTTCCGGGTCGAGCCCAGGAGGCCGTCCAGATCCCCGGACCAAACCTGCGCGCCACCCTGCGGGCCTTCGGCGATGCGGCGGGCTCGGTGGCCCTTGGCGACGCACTCGCCTTCGGACCGGCCCTCGAACTGGCCACGGCGCCGCTCGGCAGCGTGACGGGCGGCTTCTCGGTGAGCTTCGACCCGTCGACGGGCGGCTTCACGCGGACGGCCGAAACCTTCGGTCCCGCGTTCCCGCAGCGCGCCCTCACGACGGGCCGGCACAAGGCCAGCTTCGGCCTCACGTGGCAGCGCTACACGTTCGACGAGATCGGCGGCGCGAAGCTCGATGACTTCGCCGCCTTCACGAGCAGCGGGTTCCTCAATCTCGTTCCGGTCGAGAGCCGGCTGGGCTTCGACCTCAAGTCGTCGACCGTGTCGCTGTTTGCCACCGTGGGCGTGACCGATCGCATCGACATCGGCGTGGTCGTGCCGGTCGTCTCGACCAGGCTCGAGGGGCGCGTCACGCAGAAGTTCCTGTTCGGACCCGACGCGCGCGACTCGGCCGAGCAGTCTGCCACGGGCATCGCCGACATCGCCCTGCAGGGCAAGGTGCAGTTGTGGCGCAGCCGCGCGACGGCGGGCGGCACCGGCGCGCCCAGGACGGCGCTGGCCGCGGTGGTCGGCGTCCGGCTGCCCACGGGTGACGAAGAGAACCTGCACGGCCTCGGGTTCGCACGGACGAAGGTCTCGGCCGTGTTCTCGCAGTTCGCACCGCGCTTCGCCGTGCACGCCAATGTCGGCTACGAGTTCTGGTCCGATCAGTTGCGGTTCGCGCAGGACATCCTGGAGTCGAAGATCGCCACGACCAACGGCGCCTTCGAGTTCGCTCTCGGCACCGAGTTCGCGGCCCATTCGCGGCTGACGCTGAACCTCGACCTGCTGATGCAGCAGGTGCGCGGCGCGGGCGCGCTGGGCGTGGCGCCGTTCGAGATCCCCAACCTCCTGGTCGCCAACACCATCGTCGGCCTCGACGAGGGGTTGCGGAAGGTGACGCTCGTGCCCGGCTTCCGCTGGAACATCTTCGGCCGGACGCTGCTGAACACGCACGTGCTCGTGTCGCTGAAGAACGACGGCCTGCGGGCGAAGATCACGCCGTCGGTCGGCCTCGATTTCACTTTCTGAGGGCCGTTCGCGTCCAGTCGGGACGGAAGGTCCGGGCACCGCCACGACGCCCCGGATCCGTGGTCGAAGTCGTCGCGCCCGGGTCGGCGTCGCCTATCTCACCCGGTCCGGCCGGTTCACCTGCGAGATCTGCCACACGCCGCCGTTCTTGCGCAGGGTGATGAAGACCTCGACTTCCGGGATGTCGGTCTCGCGGCCGCCTGCCCGCTGCCTGCACGTGGTCTTCGCGCGCGACCGCACGATGGCCTCCTGTGCGGTGACGCTGACCACCGAGATCTGTGTCGGCTGCTCCGAGAAGGTCTCGCAGGCCCGTTCGATTCTGCGCAGCGTGTCGCCCTCGCGGCCGGCCGGCACGCCCGGGTAGACCTGCCGGACCTGCTGGAGGTTGAGCGAGGAGCGCGCCGAGAAGTAGCGGCGGACGACGGCCTCCACCTGCTTCTGCTCGGCGGAGGTGTCGGGGCCGGACGGGGCGGGCGCGGGCCTGGGCTCCTCCGGCTTCGCCGGCGTGGACACCGGCGGCTGTGCCGGGCCGGCGTTCACCGGCGGCACTTCCCTGGGGATCTCGGGCCTGGGGCGTGCGCCCGGCGGTGTCTGGGTCTGGCCCGGCGCCTGGGTCACGCCCGGGGTCGTGGAAGGCCGGGTGCCGGCCGTGCCGGCTGCGGCGGCGCGCGCGCGATCGAAGCCGGATTCGGCATCGAGGAACTGCCCGAGCGCCTGCTGCGGGTTGCTGTCGGCCGCCCGTTGTGCCTGCGTCATCGTGCGGGCGGCGGCGAAGAACTCGTCGTTGCCCACGGCGTTGGCCTGCTCGGCCTGCTCACGCGCCCGGTCCGCCCGTCGTCGCGCCTGGCTCACCATCGATCGGAGTCGCGCGGCGATCACCCCCGCGTCGGCCGGGTGGCTCGACGCCGACGACCGTGCCTGCTCGAGCAGTTGCGCGGCGCCACGCAATTCGCCCCGCCGTTCGAGCCGTGCCGACTCGCTGATGAGTCGTGAGGCTTCCGTCTCGACCCCCGGTTGCGTGACGGCAGCCGTCGTCTCCGGGCCTGACGTCGTGGCGGCGGGCGGCGCGTCATCGAGGGGCCTCGAATCCGCCCGCGAGTCACCTTGCGTCGGGGCCTCTGCGGCGGGTGAACCCGTCACCGGGGTTTCCCCGGTGGCCGCGGTCGGGGACGCCGTGCTGGCGAGTTCTCCGGCTGCCTGCTGGGTGCCGGTCGGTGCGCCTGGCGTTCTCAGCGCCCACCAGACGCCCCCGATGGCCAGCAGCGCCACGAGGACGCCTGCCCCCGCCAGCAAGGGCAGCTTCGGAATGGAAGGCCCGGCGGCGACGGGCTGCGCCCACGGTTCCGCGGCTACCGGCGGCTCACCCGGGGCGAGCCCCCCGCCTGCGGCCGCGGTGACGGCAGCGGCGGCAGCCGCCTCCCGCCGCTCCCGTTCGAGTTGCTTCTCGAGGGTCTTGGCTTCCCGTTTCAGGGCCGGGAGTTCAGGGGCGTCGATCTTCTCCTTCTCGAGCTGGCCGAGGGCGTCGATGGCGGCGCGGGCGTCGCGGCGACGCAGCGCCGCGCGGGCGTCCTCGATGCCGCGCGCGAGGCGGGCGGCGCGGCGATCGCGCTCGATCTGGTCGCGACGCTCCTTCTCGATCTGGTCCTGGAGGGCGCGCACCTGCTTTGCGTGAGCCGCCAGGTCGGACGCGCTGAAGCCCTCGCGTTCCAGCAGGGCGAGGGAGGCGGCCGCCGCGTCGGCGTCCCGCTTCTCGATGGCGGTCCTGATCTCGGCGACGCCCCGCGCCAGCCGCGTGTCGCGCCGCTGCTGTTCGATCTGCTGCTGGCGCTCGCGCGCCACCTGTTGCTGCAGCGTGCGGGCGTGGGCCTCGAGCGAGGCGAACTCGGGGCCATCCAGGCCGTCGCGGCGCAACAGGGCGATGGCTGCCAGCGCGGCATCGGGATCGCGGCGGGCGATGGCGGCCTTGACCTCGGTCAACCCGGCGGCCAGGCGTGCGGCCTGGCGATCGCGCTCGATCTGCTGTTGCCGCTCGCGCTCGTGGCGCTCGTGCAGCGCGCTGGCCTCGCGGCCGAGCCCATCCAGGACGTCGCCCGTGAAGCCGTCCGCGCGCAGCTGTTCGATGGCCAGCAGGGCGGCATCGGCATCGCCGCCGGCGAGCAGCGTGCGCGCGGTCTCGATGCCGCGAGCCAGGACCGCCTCGCGCCGTCGGCGCTGCGCGAGCGCGAGGCGCAGGTCGGTGGCGCGGTGCTCGATGGCCGTCACTTCGTCGTCGACGATGCCGGCGCCGCGTAGTTCGGCCAGCACACGGAGGACGCCGTCGGCGTCGCCGGCCGCCAGCAGCCGCGTCGCCTGCTCCACGCCTTGCGCGCGCTGCCGGACGCGCTGCGCCTCGGCTTCCCGGCGGCGCTGGTCCTCGGCGAGCACGGCCTCCCGGGTGCGCAGTTCGGCGGCCAGGCCGGTGACGATCGGATGCGGGGGCGAGAAGCGCCCGAGCATCGCGATCGCCTCGCCCATGGCGCCGCGCCCGGCGAGTTCGCGGGCGTGGGCGCAGGCGCGTCGCGCGGCGTCGTGCCACGCGGCCTCTGCCTGTCGCGTCCGCTGGGCGGCCTCGATGGCCGCCCGCAGGTCGCGCGCGTGCGAGTTGTCGGGCTCGAGGGCGATGGCCCGGTCGACGGTGGTGGCGGCCGTCTCGAGGTCGCCCTGCTCGAACCAGTGCCGGGCCTGCTCGATCGCATCGCGCAACTGCGCGGCGCGCCGCGCGGCCAGTTCGCGCTCGTGCGCCTGCTGCGCGATGCGCTGTTCGAGCGAGGCGAGTCCGGCGTCGCCGGGCACCTGCGCGCGCGCATGCTCGATCACCTGCCTGGCCAGCGTCAGCGCTCCGTCCTGAAGGTGCCGTTCAGCCTGCGCGATGGCGCCCTGCACCTGCTCGCGCTCGATGGCCTGGCGCGCCAGTTCCGCGAGTTCGTGCGCCGAGGCGTCCTGCTCGTCGAGCACCAGCGCGCGTTCGGCCGCCTCCATCGCGTCCTGCGGACGCCCCTCGGCCAGCGCGCGGCGGGCGTCGGCCTCGGCCGCCGCGACCTGGCGTTCGCGGAGGTCGGCCAGCCGGCGCGAGGCCGGCGAGCGCTGCGCGCCGCTGCCGGATCGCGCGTCGGGGGCTGGTGGCGCCGTGGGCGGCGGCGCGCCGGACAGCGGCGTCTGCGAGAGCACTGGGTGCGAGAGCGGCGTGGCGCCGCCCATCCCGCGTGCCTTCGGACGCGCCACCACGAGCGTCTCGTCGGCCGTCAACGCCCCGCGGATGGCACGCAGGTCGTCGCCGAGCGCCTTGGCCGTCTGGAATCGATGGTCGGGCTGCTTGGCGAGCGCCGTACGGATGAAGGCGTCGAGCGAGGCCGGCGTGCCCGGGGCCACCTCGCTCAGTGCCGACGGCTCGGTATTGAGGATCCTGTGGTAGACCGAGTGCTCGGTGTCGCCGGTGAACGGCTGCCGGTAGGCGACCAGTTCGTAGACGACCACGCCGAAGGAGAACAGGTCGCACCGCGCGTCGACCGTGTGCCCGAGAATCTGCTCGGGCGCCATGTAACTCGGCGTGCCCACGGCCGAAAGGCTGGTGCGGCCCGCATCACTCAGGCGCGCGATCCCGAAGTCGAGAATCTTCAGCGCGCCGTGGTCGTCGATGATCAGGTTCGACGGCTTGATGTCGCGGTGGATGACCCCGCGCTTGTGCGCGTAGCCCAGCCCATCGGCCAGGTCGAGCAGCATCTCGATCTTGCGATTGAGTTCGAGCGGGACGCCCGCCTTGATCATCTCGGCAAGCGTCTGGCCGTTCACGTACTCCATCGCCACGAACGGCTGTCCGTCGTGCGCGCCGGCATCGTAGATCCGGACGATGTTCGGATGGCTCAGCGCCCCGGCGATCCGGATTTCCCGCTGGAACCGTTCCTGCGCATCGTCATCGTCGATGGCGCGCAGCAGCTTGATGGCGACTTCGCGCTCGATGAACGGGTCGCGCGCGAGGTAGACGACGCCCATGCCGCCCCGACCGAGACGGCGGACCACTTCGTATCGTCCAATCTGCGCAGGAATGTTCTCGGCCACGTGTGCCCGGGTACCGACGCCCCGTGGGTGCCCTCGCTGAAGTGTAACGCTGGTGGGGACGATAGCCGAGCGATAGCCCGAAGACAAGGGCGGCCTGCCTGCCAGGCACGGCGACACGCACGCGCCGCCGGCTGAGTCGTTCTGCTATATTCCTCGCAGCCAGGCGAACAGCCGTGGCGCGAGGCGCCGATGGTCGAGTGGCGAGGGCCGCCGTGTCCGGCCAGCGCACCCCGGCGAGGCAACGTTGCCCGCGCCGGCACCACCCACGGACGCCGGCGGGGGCGCTGGACGCATCATGCTGCGGATCACACTCTCTCGTCTCGGGGCGCCCGAGCACGCGATCGACCTCCGCGATCGCACCCTGCGCATCGGCCGTGGCGCAGGCAACGAGGTGCTGCTGCAGGACCCCGACAAGACCGTCTCGCGCACCCACGGCGAGGTGCGTCGCGAGGCTGCTGGCTGGGTCTTCATCGACAACGACAGCCAGAACGGCAGCTGGGTCGAGGGCCGTCGCGTCGACCGCGTCGTGCTGCGCGAGGGCGTGACGATCACTTTCGGCGACTACGAACTCACCTGTCACGAGATCGAGGGGCACGAGGGGGTCAGCGCGCGAGCGCCGGCGCCTCCGGCAGCCGATCTCGGCCGCGACGGGACCAGCTCAGACGAGCAGACCCGGCTGGCGCACGACGTCGCCCCGGCTGCGGCCCCCGACAAGGTGGATCTGCATCAGATGCCCACCGTCATGGTGCCCGCGCTGCCCGCGTCCGACGAGACGGCTTCCACCCTGCCGCTGCCCGGTGCGTGGCACGTCGCGCGCCCGGTCGGGGCAGCCGGCGCACCGCCTTCTGCACCTGAGGCTGGTCCGGACGCAGCGGGAGGTGAGGACGAGGAGGACGCGAGGACCATCGTCGTGTCCAGCGACACGGAACCGTCCGCCGGCGAACCGCGGCCGGCGTCATCGTGGCACGACACCGGCGGCCAGCCGACGATCGTCGTCGCGGTCGGTCAGCAGCCGGTGCCATCGCCGCAGGGCGAGGAAGATGACGACGCGGCGACGATTGTGGTCCCGTCGTTCACGCCGCCGGCCGCGCCGCCAGCGGTGCCCCCGACAGCCGGTCGTCAGACGCCGGTGCCGGTATTCCCGATTCAGCCGGCGCTCGAGTTGGATTCCACGCAGGAAGTCCCCGGGGATCTGTCAGAGCTGTTCCAGCGTCCCTCCGCTGCGGAGCCTGTCGCGCCGGTCACCTCCGGACGCCCGGCAACCGATCCTCCCGGCGCCGTGCCGCCAGCGCGGGTCTCCCCGGAGGCGGAGGACGTGGCGACGGTTCTCATCCCCGGCAGGCCTTCCACGGGGCAGTTGGCGACACCCCCGCGGTCGTCCGGCGAGGTACCGGCGGTGCCGCCGCCGGTTCCGCCCGCGCCAGGAAGCGGCACGTGGAGGACGTTCACGCCGCCCTCGCCCATACCCGTGCCCGTGTCGACCGCGGCGCCATCACTCGATGCACCGCCGCCGGCGGAGCGATCGCCGGCGACGTCGACGGCGGCCTCCCGGGCTCTGGACCCGCCTCTGGGCTCGCCTCTGCCGCCGCCGAGGTTGCCGGCGGTTGAGGTGCCACCGGCGGCGGTCCCGGTTGCGCAGCCCCCGGAGGCGCGCCCGGTGGCGGCAGCCGCGCCGGCGGTGGCCGCGGGCGCGCCCAGGGCTTCCCGCCCGTTCGCGCCGGCCGTGCTGGTGTGGGGCGCGGCGTGGCTGGTTCTGTTCGGCCTGATTGGCGCCGTTGCGTGGCTGTGGTTCTCATCGCGGAGCGAGCCGGCTCAGTCGCCCGTGACCGAGGTGCCCGGCGCGAGCGCGCCGGCCCAGGCCACGAGCCCCACGCCGTCTGTCGAGGCACCGGCGGCCGTGCCGTCCACGGTGCCATCATCGCCCGCGGCCGAGACGGGTGGGATAGCGGTTCCGGCGGCCATCGCACCGCTGGCGCCGGCGACGTCGGCATCCCCTCAGGAGTCGG
>JBDIBB010000101.1:0-14117 GCA_039812685.1 Vicinamibacteraceae bacterium | reverse complement strand
TCAGCAGGTGCCGATCGCCCCCGGTGCCGCCACCCGGCGTCCCGCCTTCGATCCAGCGCGGTTCGGTTCGCGCCTCGGCGGGGATCGGGTACCCCGGCGGCCGCCCGGGCGCGCCGGCATCGCTCTCGTCGTCGTACTCGAAGGTAACCGGTTCGAGCGGTTCGCTCCCCGGGACGACCACGTAAGGGATGCCGTAGATCCCCTGGTCACCCCACTCGGCGCCCCAGTCGGGGTGAAGGCGCCGCGTGCGGCCGACGAACGTGATGAAGTCGTCGCTGCGTGGGTCGAGCGGCGCCTGGCTGACGTCGGCGTTCCACCAGTTGTCCACGGGGAGAATCGGGAGGGGCCCCGGCAGCGGCCCGGCCTTCTCGACGCCGCGTGCGGCCGGCTGGGCAGCCGCGCCGACGACCGCAGCGAGGAGCAGCAGGATGACGAAACTGCCGATCCGGAGAAGAATTGCGCGTACGAAGGGCGTCACGGGCGCTGTTGCGGCCATGTTGCTTCGAGGCAAGCAAAGCCCCTGCCTGGTGCGGTCTTCGCTCTCGGGGGGGCCCCGAGCCCGCAGGCTGGCCGCGCGGGCGTCACGCGGGCGACGACGCCGCTCTCGAGGTCAGGCGCGCGCGGCACGACGCGCGACAGGGACCTGCCCGCTCGCGGAGTCCGGTATCGGGCCGGTGTGGTCAGCCCCTCGACATGAGCGTGTCGAGCCACCCGCTGGCCAGCGGGCTGCCGGGCGCGACGTGGAAGTGCTCGACGGCGAGGTGGGCGAGCGCGAGATCGTGGTCGAGACGAGCGAGCGGGTTCTCCGCAGCGAGCTGGCTGCGGTGGCACGCCAGCGCGGCGCACTTCCGGTCGATGACGCTCGACACGTCGACGGCCACCGCCGGGGGGAGGGCGCCCTTGCCGAAGGCCTCGACCGCGAGACCCCAGGGGGCGCGAACCGTGCCGCCGGGGCGGCGCTGCACCGCCGCCACCAGGTCGCGCATCGCGCCCGGCGGCATCGTCACCTCATACAGCGTCACCGGACGGACGTGGGCGCGAGCCCGCACGACGGCCGCCGTGCGGCACGAGATGGCGATGTGATCCGGGTGCCAGTACAGCCCGTCGGCGCCGAACGTGATCACGGTATCGGGGGCGACGCGTTCGAACACGGCATGGAGGTCGGCTTCGAGGCGTGCCGCGTCGGCCCATTCGAGCATGCCGTCGGGATACGCCAGCTGCACCACCTCGCTGATGCCGAGCACACCGGCCGCTGCGCGCAGCTCCGCCGCGCGCGCCTCGCCCAGATCCTCGCGGCGAATGCCGCATGAAGGATCGATGCTGCCCGCCTCGCCGCGGGTGGCGCAGACCAGCGTCACCTCCACTCCGGCGTCGGCGCAGCGCGCCAGCGTGCCGCCGCAGGCGAGCGACTCGTCGTCGGGGTGCGCGAAGATGGCGAGCAGGCGCCGCATGGGTGTTTGAGGGCGTGTATCGGAAGGATCCTGCCTACCGGCCGCCTCCCTCGAGGAGACGATGGTAGACGCCGACGTATTCGTCAGCCATCCGGTCGATGCCGAACCGCTCGACGGCGCGGGCGCGAACGCGGGCGCGATCGAGGGCGAGCACGTCGGGCAGGCCTGCCAGCAGGGCGTCCTCGTCGGCGAAGATCCGTCCGGTGACGCCCTCCTCGACGACTTCTCGCACGGCGCCGCGGTCGAGGGCCGCCACCGGCGTCCCGCAGGCCATCGCTTCGGGGAGGACCAGGCCGAACGGCTCGCCGGCCTGCACGGGGTAGAGCAGGCACCGCGCGCCGCCGAGCAGGCGCACCTTGTCGTCGTGTCCGACCTCGCCCGCATAGACGATGCGCGTGCCGTCGACCTGCGGGGCCACCTGGGCACGGTAGTAATCGTCCTCCGGCGCGGCGAGCAGCAGGCGCAATCCCGCGCGGCGGGCGATATCGATCGCCTGCAGCACGCCCTTGCCCGCGGTGAAACGGCCGAGGAACAGGAGGTAGTCGTCGGGCGTGGCCCGGAAGGCGAAGCTGGCGGTGTCGATGCCGTGCAGGACGGTGCCTGCGAGCGTCACCCCGCGCAGCAGCCGGGCCTGCTCCCGCGAGATCGCGACGAAGGGGATCTCCGGATAGCGCGACCACAGCGCCACCTCGCCGGGCGACGGTGCATGGTGCAGCGTCTGCACGATGGGCGTGGGCGAGATCCGTGCGAAGGCGAGCGACATCGGGTAGTACGCGGCCTGGTAATGAATCAGGTCGAACTCGCCGGCCCGCTCGACCGCGGCCGCGAGGTTCAGCATCTCGTAGAGTTCCCACGGCCACATGTCGGGGTTCTCGACGTAGCCCCGGTCGAAGGTGGCGTGCAGCCGCGCGAGCGTCCGGCTGTTGGCGGTGGCGAACAGGGTGACGTCCAGGCCGCGGCGAACCAGCGCCTCGGTGAGCAGCGACGTCATCAGCTCCACGGATCCCGAGCCGGCGGGCGGGATGGCCATGGCGACGGGCCCGACGTGGGCGAGGCGGATGCGGCGGGACATGCGTGCGGGGTCCTCAGTCGCAGGCGCGCGCGAGCAGCGCGGTCAGCACTCGCGACGACTCGAAGTGCTCCTGCGCCACCTCGCGGGCCGCGCGCGCGTGCACGGCGTACTCGGCGTCCACGCGGGCGATCGCCTCGGCGGCCTCGTCCACCGTGCGAAACGCCAGCAGGCCCGTTCCCGAGGGCAGATGGGCCGTCCAGCCGGTGTCCTGCACGATGGCCGGCCGTCCTGCCGCGAGGTAGCACTGCGTCCGGTCGCTGAACCAGCCCGAGCACGTGCGCACGTAGGTGTGCTTGGCGACGCCGAACTCGGCGTATGAGCCGCGCACGAAGTCACGGTAACTGTCGGCACTACGTGATGCCGCCATGGCGTCCACCGTGTCCCAGCCGTGGGCGCGAAGCAGTTCGTGCGGGCCGTTCACCGCCAGATTGAACCGGCGGCCGACGCGCGCCGGCAGATCGAGCACCTTCAGGAACTCCTCGTCCTTGTGCCCCCCGACGTCGGCGAAGCTCTTGATCCGCCAGCTCATGACCGTCGTGAAGCAGTCGTCGCGAGGCGGGCCGCCCGGCTGCCACTGATCGAGGACGACCGGCTGCCACGTGTGGTGCCAGTCGAATCCTGCCGTGGGCACATCGGCCGTCGTCGTGCCCACGTTCGCGCCGAAGGTGAACAGCCGGTCGAATCGCTGGAAGAACTCCCGGAGCGAGCCTTCACGTCTGACGAGCGAGAGTTGCGTGAACGCGGGGTCGGAGTCGATGAACGCCTTGCGGGGTATGGCCGCGTATTCGTCACGCCAGAACCAGCAGCCGCCCGACAGGTTCAGGAAGAGATCGGCGTCGCGGCACGCGGCGGCCACGCGCCCGCGCGGCGCGCCGAAATAGCGCCCGTCGTAGTTGACCAGCGCCCAGCGGTCGCCCAGGCCGTGCGGCGCGAGGGTGTCGTGGATGTGGGCGAGCCCGTACGCCGGGTCTTCCGAGATCGTGTTGCGGTCGGGATCGTACACGCACTCGCCCGTGTCCTCCACGTAGAACACGTCGTGCCCGAGGGCGCGCAGCCCCAGCAGGTACATGAGGGAGCACCAGGCGACGCCGCCGAACGGATGGCGCGCGATGATGCCGGCCACCACCACCTTCATGACGCGCGCGCCCCGCAGTGCATCCCCGTGACCGCCGGCGCGCCTGTCATTGCGCCACCCGCATCACTTCGTCCACCGTCTCTGGCTCGTCGAGCGACCTGCCCACGCTCAGGCGCGCGCACATCCGCCGGTAGAGCTCGCTGTGCGCCAGCAGGTCGTCGTGGCGGCCGCTGGCGACGATGCGGCCGCCGTCGAGGACGAGAATCCGGTGGGCGTCGCGAATCGTCGAGAGCCGGTGCGCGATCACGATGGTCGTGCGTCCCTCGCGCAGCCGCCGGATGGCGCGGAAGACGATGTCCTCCGATATCGCGTCGAGCGCGGAGGTCGGTTCGTCGAGGATGACGATCGGGGCGTCCTTGAGCACTGCGCGGGCGATGCCCAGGCGCTGCCGCTCACCGCCCGAGAAGCCGGCGCCCGACTCGGCCACGCTGGTGTCGTAGCCCTGCGGCAGCCGGATGATGAACTCGTGGGCGTGGGCGTCGAGCGCGGCCTGTCGCAGCGCGGCGTCGCCGGCCTCGAGCCGGCCGAAGCGGAGGTTCTCTGCGACCGACCCGGAGAACAGCGCCGACTCCTGGAGCACCATCGCGATGCGCTGCCGGAGGCTCGAGAGGTCGTACTCGCGGACGTCGTGGCCATCCACGAGGATCCGGCCCCGGGTGGGCTCGTAGAAACGCGGCAGCAGGCTGACGAGCGTGGTCTTGCCGGCACCGGTGAGGCCGACCAGCGCCACCACTTCCCCAGGGCGGGCCTCGAACGACACACGATCGAGGACCAGCCGTCGTTCGTCGTAGCCGAACGACACGTCGTCGAAGCGGACGTGGCCGCGGATGGCCGATCCGTCGAGCCCCGCGACCTGAGGCCCGACCTCGGGCTCCAGCGCGAAGATCGCGCGCACGCGCCGGGCGCTGGCGACCGCCTGCTGGAGCGAACCCGTGGTGTGGGCGATCTGTGACAGCGGGCCGTAGACCGACTGCAGGTACGCAATGATCACGAGCAGCGCGCCCGCCGTCAGGCGGCCGTCGAGCACCGCCAGCGCCCCGACGGTCACCACCAGCGTGGTGCCGGCGATCGTGATGGCGTTGACCACCACGTTGAACAGCGACTCGCGCCACGTCAGATCGATCCGCGCGTCCATGCCAGAGGCTGCGACACGCGCGAACTTCGCCAGCTCGAACGCCTCGCGCACGAAACTCTTCACCAGCTTGATGGCGGAGAAGCTCTCGTAGAGCCGTTCGTAGACCTTCGACTCGAGCTGCTGCACGCCTTCGGCGCGATCGGCGAGGTGCGTGATGTAGTAGCGCAGGCTGGCGTAGTGGAAGGGCACGACCACCAGCGACAGCAGGGCCACCGTCACGTTGAGGCGCAGCAGGATGACGAACATCACCAGCAGCGTGAGCGCGGCCGAGGCCAGCGGGAAGACGCCTTTCATCACGAGGTTGTCGATGCAGTAGGCATCGATCTCGACGCGGAAGACGGCGTCGCTGGTGCTGGTGTGGACGTGGTGGCGCAGCGGCAGCGCCTGCAGGGCGGCGAACAGGCGCCGGCGCAGATCGAGCACCATTCGCTGCCCGGTGTCGACCATCACCTGGGTGTGAACCGCCGAGACGATCTGGCTGCCGAGCTGCAGCGCGAGGCCGGCGACCGTGACCACGATCAGCAGCCTGATCGGGGTGTCGTCGAGGCCGCCCAGACCGGCGCGGATCCAGGCCGGCAGGGGCTGGCCGCCCAGCACGTTGTCGATGATGGCCTTCAGCGGCCACGGCGCCAGGGCGCCCAGCGCGACCTCCACGAACGACAGGCCGGCGTAGATCCAGACCTGCCATCGGTAGGGGCCCAGAAAGGAAAGCGTCCAGGCCAGCAGCGACGGCTCGGGACGCGCCGCCGACGACGGCGCGTCCGCCGTCCTCACATGATCCTCCGCTGGGGCATCGTGAGCGGCGCGGGACGCGATGTCCGGCGCGAGGCCGTCACCGCGCCCGAGCGTCCGAGCTGCACGGCCGTCAGCGCGTCGCGACCCGCCGCGCCAGCCACGTAGAGATACCCGCGCGGGTGGTACGCGACCCGGAAGGGAGAGCCGACTCTGGTCGCGTCGGGCAGCGTCAGCGTGCCGATCGTCCCGTCGGGCGTGACCACGCGCACCCGCCCGTTCGAGGAATCGGCGATGTAGAGTGTCACTTGGCGCCCCCTGGCGACGACCGCGACGCCCGTTGGCGAGGAGAGCAGGGCAGCCGTAGCCGGCCCGCCATCCCCGGCGGCCCCGGCAACCCCGGTGCCGGCAACGGTCGTCGCCGTCCCGCGGCGTCCGTCGAGCCGGAGAATCCGGTGGTGTCCCATGTCGGCGATGTAGAGGTCGTGATTGGGGCCCATCGCGAGATCCGTAGGCCAGGACAGCCCCACGCGAAGCCCATCCTGGCCACTCACCGCGTGGGCGCCGGCGGGTGCCGGCGGCGACGCCGGGACCGGCGCGCCCCCCGTGGAACCGGTGCCTGCGATCGTCGTGATCACGCCCGTGCGGTGGTTCACCTTCCGTACCCGGTGGTTGCCGCTGTCGGCGATGTAGAGGTTGCCGTCGCGATCCACGGCAACCGCCGCCGGCTGGTTCAGCAGGGCCCTGGTGGCCGGTCCCCCGTCACCGCCGAAACCGGCATGCCCTGCGCCGGCCACGATCGTGGTGGTGCCCCGCACCCGATCGACCCGATAGACCCGGTGGCTCTCGATGTCGGCGACGAACAGATCGCCGCGAGGTGCGATGGCGATGCCGCCGGAGGCTCCCATCCGCGGCGCGCCTTCGTGGGGGCGCAGGACGATTGCGACATCGCCGAACGCGGCCGGCACGGCGGGCTCTCCTCGAGTGGAGACGCGCAGCAGCGTGTCCTGCCGGGTGTCCGACAGGTAGAGGTCGCCGTTGGAGGCGAGGGCGAGGCCGATGTGCGGCACCGCGGGATCGCGCGGCGCGTGAACCTCGGGCAGCGGCAGATCGAGGTCGAACTGCCGCTCGGTGGTGACCACGGCATCGCGCACGATCAGGCTGCTTCCGAGCACCAGGCCGGACGCCAGCAGGCCCGCGAGGGCGATGCGCGCGGCGTAGCGCCAAACGCCCAGGCCGTCGCCGGGTCTGATGCGCGCCCGCCGATCGCCGACGCGCTGCGCGCCGAGCATCGCCAAAGCGTGTCGTGTCACACCGCGCAGGCCCGCCAGGGCCGACGCGGTACGATACGCGAGGCGTGCCAGCAGGCCCACGGCGGCCATCAGCACCGCCGCCGCGGTGAGCGCCGGCCAGCGCTGGGTGACCGGACTGAACGAGACGGCGACGATCGCCAGCACGGCCAGCACGACGACGGTTCCGGCCAGCAGGCTCGGGCGCAGGCCGATGCGCTGCCGCACGAGGACGCGGCCCTCCGCGTGTTCCTCCACCAGCATCGACAGCTCGAAGCGCGACCAGCGGCCCAGCCCCACCGTCACGTCGTGTCGCTGCTCCCAGCCGTCGGTGACCTCCACGTGCGGCGAGACGCGGGCGAGGCGCAGCGCAGCCAGCACTCGCGTCAACACTTCATCGACCGCAAGCCACTGCTGACTCCACGCCACGTCTTCCACCGACGCGCCGCCGAGCACGCGCAGCGCCGTCCACACGTCGCACAGGGCCGGCACCGGACGTGACGTTGCCGGTGGAATGGTGGCTGCGACGGCCGGCAGCGCCGGCGGTTCGAGCCGGCCGCGAAGGCGGCCGCGCAGCCGCGCCAGCGGCTGCAGGAAGTGCAGCCACGCGATGACGGCACGCAGGCGCAAGGCCCGCCGCCAGGCGTTCGGATCGTGGCGACCGACCAGCCCGCGCAGGTCGCTGGCGCGAGCGTAGCGCACGCAGCGGCCTGCGGTGGTTGCGAGCCCCACGCTGCCGGCGGCCATTAGGAGCCAGCCGATGCCTGGATGCGCCAGCGTCGCCAGCGCGCCAACGCCGGCCAGCAGCAGCGCGGCCGTCGCGATGTACCACGGGGCCGAGTGCGGAAGGTAGGTCCAGGGCTCGGCGCCCGTGTGGTAGATGGACGGGAATGACGCGAGACCCCAGACGCCCGTATCCATGCGCTGCCGCGTGAGGGCGCGCACGAACGGGAGGGCGCTGTAGATCCGGCCGTGCCACACCATGTTGCTGGCCGAGAACTTGTCGGGGTGCTGGTGGCGCAGCCACACTTCGCCTTCGCCGTAGCCGACCTGCTGCCGCCAGTAGGCCTTCACCGACGCCCGGTGATGGTGCCAGACGAGCGCCGCGGGCGCGAACCCGATCCTGCCGCCGGCCGCCTGCAGCCGCCAGCACACGTCGACGTCGTCGCCGGCCCTGAGGTAGATCGGGTTGAAGCCGCCGATCGCCTGCAGCGCCGCACGGCGGAACGCCATGTTGCAGCCCGGCACGTGCTCGGCGATTCGGTCGTCGAGCAGGACGTGCGTGGGACCGCCGGGCGCGCGCGCCACGCACTGGGCCAGGTCGGGATCGTCGGCGGGCACGACGTTCGGCCCGCCGCACCCGACGAGTTCGCCGTCGAGCATCGGCTGGACGAGAAACGTCAGCCAGTCGGGATCCACGCGCGTGTCGGCGTCCGTGTAGGCGAGGATCTCGCCGGTGGCGTGTGCCAGGCCGAGGTTCCGGGCCGCGCTCAATCCGCCGTTGGGCACCGAGATGACCCGCACGCTCGCATGGCGGGCGGCGATCCCCGGTGTCGCGTCCTTCGATCCGTCGTCGACGACGATGATCTCGACGTCCGGGTAGGTGAGGCGCTCGAGCGACGTGAGGCAGTCCTCCAGCGTGTCGGCGGCGTTGTAGGCGCACACCACCACGGAGACCTTCGGCCACGTCGCGCGGGCCGAGGCCCCGAACGGCACGTCACGAAACGCCTCTGCCACCGCGGCCAGGGCCGGCTTCGGCTGGCGTTCGGCGTTGACGAGGCCGAACTTCCAGTCGGCCACCTCCCGGCCGCCGCGCCACCACTCGTCGGTCCACGCGTACGCGATCGCGCCGCAGCACCCGACCTCGAACGCGGCGCGCAGGTGCATCGCCGTCAACTGCGCCTGCCCGGCCTCGCCCTCGCGCACGCTGTCGGCGCCTGCCTCGGCCAGCAGCAGCGGTTTCTGGCCGGCCACGTGCTGGAGTCGCGTCAGATAGGCCCGCAGATCGCGTTCGCGATGCAGGTAGACGTTGAACGCGCAGACGTCGAACGGATCGAGATCGAGGAACTCGGTGGGCGGAAAATTGACGTAGGTGAGCAGCGCGTCGGGGCACGCCTCGTGCGCGGCGTCGGCGAGATCACGGAGAAACCGCTCGATTCGCCGGGCGCCGTGCCAGCGCACCACGCCGGGCGGGATCTCGTTGCCGACGGCGAAGAGCCGTGCGGCCGGGTGAAGCCCCAGCCGGCCGACGTGCGCGGCCACCTCGCGGCGGGCGGCCCGCGCCAGCGCCATGTCGTCGAGAAACGCCACGTGCTGCGTCCACGGCACGCCCACCATCACGCCCAGGCCCGCTTCGGCGGCCGCGTCGAGCAACGCCTCGCGCGGGGGCGTGTAGACACGCACCGTGTTGATGCCGCTTGCCGCCATCCGGGCGAAATCCGCACGCACCCGATCGAGCGGCGGGAACTGGTCGCCCGCCTCGTCGGGCGCGAACGTGCCGTAGGTGACGCCCTTGACGAACCAGCGCCGACCACCGACCTGGAGGAACTTGCCGTCGAGACGGCACGCCGATCCCGTGACGCCGATTGCAGAGGGAGAAGCGGGGAGCGGATCCGGCACGTACGACTGCTTCTTCTGACGTTACGGCGGCCTCGCGGGACTGCCGCGGCGGGCTGGCGTGCATGCCGACGGTGCCGCGCAACCGGTGGCGCTGCCGCGAACGGGCTGATTGACGAGAATACCATGCACGGCCAGTGACCGCGGAGCGGCTGGCCGGCGCGGTAAGATGACCGCGCCACGCAGCCGTCATGTTCACCGACACGTCATCGGACTCGAGCCTAAGCGACCGGCGCCGGGCCATGCGCTGGTCGCTGGCCGTCGGCATCGCGATGCTGGTCGGCAAGTGCGTCGCCTACGCCATGACAGGCTCGGCGGCCATTCTCTCCGACGCCGCCGAATCGGTCATCCACGTCGCGGCAGTCGCCTTCGCGGCCTTCGCCCTCAACCTCAGCACGCGTCCGGCCAATCAGCGGTTCCGGTACGGCTACGAGCGCATCGCGTTCTTCTCGGCGGGCGTCGAGGGCGCGCTCATCGTCCTGGCGGCGATCTTCATCTTCACCACGGCCGTCCAGAAATGGCTCGCCGGGCTCGAACTGGAGAGCCTGGGCACGGGCACCCTGATCGTCCTCGGGGCCGCGTTGCTCAATCTGGCCCTCGGTGGCTACCTGGTCTACGTCGGCCGCCGCACGCGCTCGCTGATTCTCGAGGCCAACGGCAAGCACGTGCTCACCGACAGCTGGACGAGCTTCGGCGTGGTCGGCGGGTTGTGCCTGGTGCTGGCAACCGGCTGGAAGCCATTCGATCCGATCGTCGCCATCCTCGTCGCGCTCAACATCGTGTGGTCGGGCGGACACCTCGTGCGGCGCTCGGTGGCCGGCTTGATGGACTACTCGGACCCGCGGGTGGCCCGCGTGCTCGAGGTCCACGTGGATGCCGTCTGCCGGGACCTCGGCATCGAGTACCACCACCTGCGCTTTCGCGACTCCGGACAACGCGTCCTCGTCGACCTGCACGTGCTGGTTCCCACCAGCATGAGCGTCGGCGAGGCGCACGGGCTGGCCACGGCCCTCGAGGAGCGCCTGCCCGGGCGCGTGCCCTTCGACGTCGAGGTGGTCACCCACATCGAGGCCCTCGAGGATCATGCCGAGGTGCACCGGGTGCGGGCGCACTGAGGGGGCGATCCGGCCGGCGAGGCCGGCCGGGCCCTGCGCTCAGCGTGACGGCGTGGCCGCAAGGACGCCGACGATGGGCGTGCCGTCGGCCTCTGGCATCTCGACGCCGAGGAGCCTCGCCACCGTCGGCGCGATGTCGATCTGCCGCACGAGCGGCAGCGGCACGCCGCGCTTGATGCCCGCACCCGACACGATCAGTCCGGTGTACATGCGTGGTTCGGTGGGCAGGAACCCGTGCGCGCCACGGCGATCGGTGGCAACCAGCACCGCGTCGTCGACGAGGCCATCGGAGACGTAATAGCCCTCGGCCGGCTCGATGAAACACGCGGCCTCGGGATAGGCGCCGCGCGCATCGAGCTCCCGGCGCGTGATCACGCGAAAGATGCCGCGGTACCGCCCGCGGGCGAGTTCCTCGAACCGGGCGGTCACGCGCGCGGCCAGTTCGGCGTCGGCGGGGTTCCGCAGGCGGATGGCCATGGCGTGGGCCGCCACCTGCCAGTCATCGGCGATGCGGCCGCGCTCGCCGGCCCGCAGCCACCCGCCCTCCCGCAACACCACGTTGGGCTGGATGAGCGTGTGCACGCGCGAGAACCCGTGATCGCCGGTGACGATGAACGTCGTCCGCGCGGTGAGGCCGGCGGCGTCCACCGCGGAAACGATGGCGCCGACGTGGGCGTCGATGTGCTCGATGGCCGTCCGTGCCGCAGGGGAGAACGGGCCGTCGGCGTGCTGCGCCGCATCGGTTTCCATCAGGTGGAGCATCAGCAGGTTGGGCCGGCGGGTCTCGATCAGGTAGGTGGCCACGGCCGCCGTGAAGCGGTCGCGCTGCACCGGGTCGCGGTTGTCGTCTTCGCCGAAGCCGCCCAGTCGCGCGACGGCGGCGTCCACCAGGCCCGGCGTCGACTCGGCGCGCGCGCGCGACAGCCAGCCGGGCCCCTGGTTCGACTCCGGGAACAGGGCGTCCATCGTCCCACCGACCGTGACGGGCCACGACGCTCCGGCCGCGGTGAGCCCGCGGCGCCGCACGACGTCCCAGAGCGCGGGCACGCGCACCGCCTGGTTCTCGAAGTACCACATGGGAGAGCCCGCCGGCGGATCGAACTTCGTGTTGCTGACGATCCCGTGCCGCGCCGGCGAGACGCCGGTGGCCAACGACGTGTGCGACGGATAGGTCATCGAGGGGTACGACACGACGACGCCCTCGGCGGCCGACCCCGCGTTGCGCAACCGATCGAGGTTCGGGATCCGGACGCCTTCGCGTGCTGCATCCAGGTAGAAGGCCGGACGGAAGCCGTCGATGGAGATGACGATCACGTGGTCGCTGGCGCGCGCCGGCGCGGCCGCCTGCGCGCTGGCCGGCCGGCTGGTGGCCGGCAGGAGCCAGGCGAGGAGGATCGCGACGGCGGAGAGGGTTTTCGGGATCGGACGGGGCACGATGCACGCTCCGTGTGCGCCTGAGGACGCCGCGCGCGCAGGGCGGCGCACCCAGGTGCCGCGCGCGTATGCCAGGAATCGACGAAGTCTATACCGAAGCCGGCCGGAAGGAGAGGGCGCGCGGACCGGCGCTCACACGTCGAGCGCCTCGGCCTGGTCGGCGCGGTCCATGATGAAGCGGAAGCGCGCCGAGGCGTCGCGGCCCATCAGTTCGTTGATCACGCGATCGGTGACGAGGGCGTCGGCGATGGCCACTCGCAGCACACGCCTGGTGCGCGGGTTCAGCGTGGTCTCCCACAGCACTTTCGGCATCATCTCGCCGAGCCCCTTGAACCGGGTGATCTCGGGCACGGCGCGTCCCCGGGCATGCGCCTTCAGGATGCGTGCGCGGTCCTCGTCATCGAGCGCCCAGTAGGTGTCCTTGCCGATATCGATGCGGTAGAGCGGCGGCTGCGCCAGGTATACCTTGCCCAGACGAATCAGTTCCGGCAGGTGCCGGTAGATGAAGGTGAGCAGCAGCGTGGCGATGTGATGGCCGTCGGAGTCGGCATCGGCGAGGATGATGACCTTGCCGTAGCGCAGGCGCGCCGCGTCGAAGTGCCGGCCCACGCCGCAGCCCAGGGCCGTGACCAGATCGGCCAGTTCCTTGTTCTCGAGCACCTTGGCGAGCGAGGCGCTCTCGGTGTTCAGCACCTTGCCGCGCAGCGGGAGGATCGCCTGGCGCGTGCGATCGCGGCCCTGCTTGGCCGAGCCGCCCGCCGAGTCGCCTTCCACCACGAACAGCTCGCTGTCGGCCGCGCCCGGCGTCGTGCAGTCGCTCAGCTTGCCCGGCAGGTTCAGGCGTGACGAGGTGGCGGTCTTGCGCGCCACCTCCTGCTGGGCGGCGCGGCTCGCCTCGCGGGCCCGTGCCGCGAGCACGATGCGCAGCACGATGGCCTCGGCGGCCGAGATGTTGTGGTTGAGCCAGTGCTCGAGGGCGGGGCGCACCAGCGAGTCCACCTGCGAGACGATCTCGGGGTTGTTCAGCCGATCCTTGGTCTGGCCCTGGAACTGCGGGTCGCGCACGAACACGCTCAGCACGCCCGTCAGCCCCTCGCGCAGGTCCTCGGCGGTGAGCGTCACGCCCTTGGGTGCGAGCCCGTGGGTCTCGATGAAGTTGCGTACCGCCTTGCCGAGCCCCGCGCGCAGGCCGTTCTCGTGCGTCCCGCCGGAGCCCGTCGGGATGCCGTTGACGTAGCTGCGGAGGTGTTCGTCGGTCGATTCGGTCCACTGCAGGACGAGGTCGATCCGGAGGCCGTTGTCGCGCGCGAGCGCGAACGGCGCCTCGTGCACGGCGCGCGCGAGCCGGCCGCTCACGATCTTCTGGAGGTAGGCGAGCAGTCCCTCGTCGTGCTGGAAGACGAGCTTCTCCCCGCTCGTGCGATCGTCGAAGGAGATGCGCAGCCCCTTGTGCAGGTAGCTCGCCACTTCGAGGCGCTCGCGGATCAACGCGGCGTCGAACTCGACGCGGGGGAAGATCGTGGGATCGGGATGGAAGTAAATCGTCGTGCCGGTGCCGCGGGCCGGGCCGATCTTCCGCACCGGCCCCTGCGGTACGCCCTGGCGGTAGCGCTGCTCCCACTGGAACCCGTCACGCCTGACGGTGGCCACCAGTTCCTTCGACAGCGCGTTGACGACGCTGGCGCCCACGCCGTGCAGCCCCCCCGCGGTCTTGTAGCTGCCGACGTCGAACTTGCCGCCTGCGTGCAGGACCGTGAGGATGACCTCGAGCGCGCTCTGGCCGGTCTTCGGATGGACGTCCACCGGGACGCCCCGGCCATCGTCGGTGACCGTCACCGATGCGCCGTCCTCGTGCAGCGTGACGGCGATGCTCGTGGCATGGCCGTTCATCGCCTCGTCGACGGCGTTGTCGAGGACTTCCCAGACGAGGTGGTGGAGGCCGGTCGCGCCGACGCCGCCGATGTACATGCCCGGCCGTTTGCGGACCGGCTCGAGCCCTTCGAGGACGGTGATGTCTTTCGCGGTGTAGGACGTGGCCATCAGCAGCGGAGGATTGCCGGCAGGACGAGCGCGCCGGCCCGGGTTGGAACGCGCGCGGCAGCCTGCGATTCTACCGCAGGGCGCCGCGCCGGCGATCG
>JBDIBB010000100.1:0-14772 GCA_039812685.1 Vicinamibacteraceae bacterium | reverse complement strand
CCGCGCTCATCGACACCGGCTCGCGCATGGACGACGTGATCTTCGAGGAGTTCAAGGGCACCGGCAACATGGAGATCCACCTGGATCGCAAGCTGGTCGACAAGCGCGTGTTCCCGGCCATCGACATCCAGAAGAGCGGCACCCGCAAGGAGGAACTGCTGCTGCCGCGCGAGGATCTGAACCGCATCTGGGTGCTGCGCAAGGTGCTCAACCCGCTGTCGCCCACCGAGGCGATGGAGCTGCTGCTCGACAAGCTGGGCAAGACGCGGTCCAACGCCGACTTCCTCGCGGCGATGATCCGGGGCGGCTAGCCGGCCCCTCGCCGCGGGATAGAATGTCGGGGGCGCGGTCCCCGCGCGGCCGCGCCGTGGCGCCGGGCCAGTTCACTTGCGTGGGCGAGAGACGATGCGCAGCCAGCTCGAAGCCAGCCTCCTGCACGACATCAACCTCATCAAGTCGACGGTCACGGAGATGGCCGAGCAGTGCGAGCGCGCGCTGCGCGGCGCGTTGCGCGCGCTGGTCGGCGGCGAGCGGCAGGCCGCCTACCTGGTCATCCTGCGCGACCAGCGCATCGACGAGATGGAGCAGCAGCTCGACCGGCTGTGCCTCGAGTTCCTGATCCGCCAGCAGCCCGTGGCCGGGCACCTCCGCTTCGCGTACGCGGCGATCAAGATCAGCACGGAGCTGGAGCGGATTGGCGACCACGCGGAAGCGGTCGCCCGGCGGGTGCTCAAGCTCGATGAGCTCGGCGCGCCGGCGTGGCTGGCGGGCTTCGAGCAGATGGGCGAGGCCACCATCGGCATGCTGCGCGACGCGGTGCGCGCCTTCGTCACGCAGGACGACGCGCTGGCGCGCGCCACGATGCAGGTGGAGCGCGCCGTCGACAAGATGCGCCGCGAGATCGACCGGACGCTGGTGGCCGAGCAGGAGGGCGGGCACCTCACGCTCGAGCCGTTCGCGCTGCTGTCGACCATGAGCCGCCGCATCGAACGCGTCTCCGACGAAGTGCGCAACATGTGCGCCGAGACGCTGTACATGATTACGGGCGACTACGTGAAGCACAAGTCGCCCGAGGCCTACCGCATCCTGTTCGTCGATCAGCACAACCATTGCCGCAGCCAGATGGCCGAGGCGATTGCCGGGTCGCTGGCGCACCCGCGGCTGCTGTTCAGCAGCGCCGGCATCGACCCGCGCCCGGTGGATCCGCGGCTGCCGGAGTTCCTCGCCGAGCACGGCCTCGACATCTCCCGATCGGGGCCGAAGTCGCTCGACCAGATCCCGAACCTGGAGCACTACCACGTGGTGGTCTCCTTCGACGCCGACGCCTACCTGGCGCTGCGCTTCCGGCGCACGCCCACCGTGTGCATCGACTGGGCGGTACACGACCCGTCGGCCGCGCCGGGCACCCTGGCCGAGAACCGCGACGACTACGAACGCACCTTCGCCTTCATCCGCAGCCAGCTCCACGACCTGGTCGAGGCGATCGTCAGGCAGGACTAGGGCGGCCCCGGCATGCGCGTGCCTCGTCGGTTCGTGACCGCCGCCCTCGCGGTTGTCCTGCCGCTGGCGGTCCTCTCCTGCGGCGGCCGGCGCCACGGCGTGGCGACGGTTCTGCTCGACCGCGGCTCCGACACGATGATCAACGTGGCGCAGGCCTGGGCGGAGGCCTACGCCAGGGTGGCGCCCGAGGTGTCGGTGGAGGTGGCCGGTGGCGGGTCGGGCGTCGGCATCGCGGCCCTGATCGAAGGCACGGTGCAGATGGCCAACAGCAGCCGGCCGATGAAGCCGGCCGAGCGCGATCGGCTGCGCGCGGCCCGCGGCGTCGACCCGGTGCAGATCGTCGCCGGCTACGATGCGCTGGCCGTCTTCGTCCACCGCGACAACCCCGTCGCCTCGCTCACGCTGGCGCAGCTCGAGGCCGTGTACGCCGAGCACGGGGCGGCTGAGCGCTGGTCGGATCTCGGGATTCGCAACACGGCGTGCCCGCGCGATACCATCATCCGGATCAGCCGCCAGTCCAGTTCCGGGACCTACGACTTCTTCCGCGAGGTGGCCCTGCGCAATCGGGACTTCAAGCTCGGCACCCTCGAACTCAACGGATCGAAGGAGGTGGTGGAGCTGGTGGGCCACACGCCCTGCGCGATCGGCTACAGCGGCATGGGGTATGCGACGCCCGCCGTGAAGATGGTGCCGCTGGCGCGGGCGGCCGGTGCCGTTGCGGTCGCACCGTCGCCGCGCGCGACGCTCGATCGCAGCTACCCCATCGCGCGCCCGTTGTACGTCTTCGTGGCCGGCGAGCCCGAGGGCGAGACCCGCCGCTACCTCGACTGGATGCTCTCACCGCCGGGCCAGGCCATCGTCGCCGCGGTGGGCTACGTGCCGCTGCCCGCCGGGCACACGGAGGCGGGCCGATGACGACCGGGGCGAGCGGCGCGCCGGCCGCCCCGGGCCGCGCGCGCTTCAGGCGGCCGCCGCTCTCGGTGTGGACCGAGCGGCTGATCGAGACGGTGGTGATCGCCTCGGGCGTGAGCGCCGTCGTGTTCGTCGCCGTCATCCTCTTCTTCGTCGTCCGGGAGGCGGCGCCGGTCTTCGTCAGCGAGCACTTCAGCCTCCGCGAGTTCCTGTTCAGCATCGAGTGGTACCCGACGTCGCTGGTGAAGGTCCGCTACGGCGTGGCGGCGATGATCGTGGGGACGCTCGCCGTCACCACGCTGGCCATGGCGCTCGCGGTGCCCTTCGGCATCGGCGCCGCCATCTACCTGTCGGAGTTCTGCGGCCCGCGCCTGCGCGAGACGCTGAAGATCGTCATCGAACTCCTGGCCGCCATCCCCTCTGTGGTCTGGGGCTTCCTCGGCCTGACGGTGGTCAACCGGCTGCTGATCCTGCTGTTTGGCGCGTCCGTCGGCCTCAACGTGCTCAACGCCGGCCTGCTGCTGGCGCTGATGAGCGTGCCGATCGTCGTGTCGATCGGCGAGGACGCGCTCAAGGCCGTCCCCGACGCCCATCGCGAGGCGGCACTGGCCATGGGCGCCACGCGCTGGCAGGTCGTCTATCGGGTGCTGTTGCCGGCGGCGCGCCACGGCCTGCTGGCGGCGGCGCTGCTCGGCGTGGGCCGCGCGGTGGGCGAGACCATGGCCGTGCTGATGGCGACCGGCCACGCCGTGCAGATCCCGGGCGGCCTGCTCGATCCCGTCCGCACGCTCACGGCGAACATCGCCGCGGAGATGGGCGAGGTGAGCCAGGGGTCCGAGCACTACCAGGTGCTGTTCGCCATCGGCGTCCTGCTGTTCGCCATCACCTTCCTCGTCAACCTGACGGCCGATCTCGTCGTCCGCGGCGTGCGCGGGAAGTGACCGATGTTCGAGGCCACCCCCCAGGCCCTGCGGCGCCGGCGTCAGGAGCGAATCGCCACCAGCGTGCTCGCCGCCATGACGTTTGCCACCGTCGTGCCGCTGTTCGCGATCCTCGGATACCTGCTCGTGAAGGCGTGGCCGTCGCTCTCGATCTCGTTCCTGATCGAGCCGCCGCGCGACCTGCAGACGCACGGCGGCATCTGGCCGGCGCTGGTCGGCACCATCTACCTCGTGACCGTGTCGCTGGCGGCCGCCGCGCCGGTCGGCGTGCTCGCCGCCGTCTGGCTCAACGAGTACGCGCGCGACAACTGGTTCACCCGCACGGTGAACCTCGCGGTGATCAACCTCGCGGGCGT
The DNA here is from genome assembly GCA_039812685.1 of Vicinamibacteraceae bacterium. Lineage (GTDB taxonomy): Bacteria > Acidobacteriota > Vicinamibacteria > Vicinamibacterales > JAFNAJ01 > JBDIBB01. The sequence goes on along the minus strand of JBDIBB010000100.1, from coordinate 11,063 downwards.
CCCCAGCATCGTCCACGCGCTGTTCGGGCTGGGGGCGTTCGTGCTCGCGGCGGGCCTCGGCCAGTCGGTGCTGGCCGCGTCGCTGACGCTCGCCGTGATGACGCTGCCCGTGATCATCGCGAGCACCCGCGAGGCGCTCGCCGCCGTGCCCTGGGCGTTCCGCGAGGCGTGCTGGAACGTCGGCGCGACGCGGTGGCAGACGATCCGTGCCGTGGTGCTGCCCAACGCCATCAGCGGCGTGCTGACCGGCGTCATCCTGCAGGTGTCGCGCGCGGCGGGCGAGTCGGCGCCCATCCTGTTCACCGGCGCGGTCATGTACAAGGCGGTCGAGAAGGGCGACCTGCTGCCCTACGGCCTGAACGAGAGCGTGATGGCGCTGGCCACCCACCTCTACAACCTGGTGACGCAGATCAACGGCGCGCCGGAGTCGCTGCAGTTCGCGACGGCCACGGTGCTGGTCGGCGTCGTCCTGCTCGTGAACTCCACCGCCATCGTCCTGCGCGTCGTGCTCCGGACGCGCAGGAAGTGGTGACCGGCCGGCGATGAGCGACCCCTGCGCGATTCGCGTGCGCGACCTGCGCGTCTGCTACGGCCGCCGCGAGGTGATCCACGGGATCTCCTTCGACGTCGCCCGCGGCGAGATCTTCGCCGTGATCGGGCCGGCGCAGTCGGGCAAGACCTCGCTGCTGCGCTGCCTGAACCGCACGCTCGACTTCACGCCCGGCGCACGGATGACCGGCGTCGTCGAGGTGCACGGGCAGGACGTCGCCCGCACCCGCGACGTCTTCGGCCTGCGGCGCCAGATCGGCATGGTGGCGCCGTTGCCCGTCGGGCTGCCGCTCTCCATCTACGACAACGTGGCGTTTGCCCCGCGGGCGGCGGGCGTGCGCGACCGCGCGGTGCTCGACGAGGTGGTCGAGCGCTGCCTGCGGCAGGCCGCGCTCTGGGACGAGGTGAAGGACCGGCTCGGCAGCCTCGGGACGAAGCTCTCGGGGGGACAGCAGCAGCGGCTCACGATCGCGCGCGCGCTCTCGCACGACCCCTCGATCCTCTGCCTCGACGAGTTCTCGATCGCCATCGACCCGGTGACCACGATGCGGATCGAGGATGTGCTGAAGCAGCTGCGCGAGACCGTGACGATCGTGCTGGTGACCAACCTCACGCAGCAGGCCCGGCGGCTGGCCAGCCGGACCATGTTCCTGCTCAACGGCGACATCGTGGAGCTGGGGCCCACCAGCGAGGTCTTCTCGTCCTCGCCCGCCGACGCGCGCACCTACGACTACGTGAACGGGATCTTCGGATGAACGGGTCGTCTCCCTACAGCATCCGGACGCGCGGCCTCAGCCTCTGGTACGGCGGCTTCCAGGCGCTGCGCGGCGTGTCGCTGCAGGTGCGGCACGGGTTGATCACCTCGCTGATCGGGCCCTCGGGCTGCGGCAAGACCACGCTGCTGCGCTGCTTCAACCGGGTGAACGAGCGCTACGGGCAGGTGCGGACCACGGGCGAGATCGAGATCCTCGGCAAGAACATCTACGACCCCGACGTCTCGCTGACCGAGCTGCGCAGGACGGTCGGCATGGTGTTCCAGCGTCCGAACCCGCTGCCGATCTCCGTCCGGGAGAACGTGCTGTTCGGCCTGCGGCTCCACGCGGGCCGCGGCGAGCTGGGCCGCAGCCACCTCGACGAGGTGGTGGAGCTCTCGCTGGCCGAGGTGGGGCTGTGGGACGACCTGAAGGACCGCCTGACGGAGCGCGCCACCGGGCTGCAGCTCGAGCAGCAGCAGAAGCTCTGCATCGCCCGGGTGCTGCCGCTGAGGCCGCAGGTGATCCTGATGGACGAGCCGTGCTCGGCGCTCGACACCGAGGGCACGCGCGCCATCGAGGAGCTGATGCTCACGCTGCGGGAGCGCTACACGATCCTGATCGTGACCCACAACATGTCGCAGGCGCGGCGCATCAGCGACGAGTGCGTGTTCATGCTGCTCGGCGAGGTGGTGGAGCACGGCCGCACGCAGGACGTGTTCCTCACGCCGCGCGACGCGCGGACGGCCGACTACGTGGAAGGGCGCTACGGGTGAGGGCTGGCCGGCGCCGCGGGCCCGGCCGCCGCGCCGGCGCGAGCCGCCAGCGCCAGCTCACGCACCCGCGCGATGTCCGCGTCGCTGAAGACGCCGTTCACGCCGGAGATCGCCGCCAGCCGCATGCCGTGCTTGAGCCCCAGCTTGTAGATGTCCTTCACCTTCTGCCATTCGATGTTGCGCCCGATGGTGAAGGTCTCGAACCGCCCCTCGAGCGCGAGGACGATGGTTTCCGCCAGGCAGGCGTAGGCGACGCCCTTCGGCAGGCCGATGTTGCGCATGCGCACGGCGCCGCCCGGCAGCAGGATCTCGCCCGACTCGACCACCAGCACGTCGGGACGCCTGGCCACCTCGGCCGGCGGCAGATCCAGCGGCCGCGCCACGTCGGTGATGACGCAGCCGGGCTTCACCTTCATGATGTCGAGGATCTTCTTCCCGGCGCCAGACGTCGCGGTGACGATCGTGTCCATCTCCGGCAGGAACTCGTCGGGACGCACCGCCAGGTGCAGCCGCGCGTCGGGCGTGTCCTTGAGGATGCTCTCCTTCAGCGTGATGAGCTTCGAGCTCTCGATCGAGACGAGGTACACCTGCTCGACCGCCTGGGCCAGCAGCCGGGCGCAGGCCGACCCGATCGCGCCGGTCGCACCGATCACCATCGCCTTGCCCTGCAGCTTGCCCGTGCGATCGAGCCGCGCCAGGCCCAGCCGGCGCACCGCGTCGTGCGCCGCCCACAGCGCGGCGGAGGCGCTGTAGCTGTTGCCGGTCGTGATCGGGATGTCGGCCCGCTTGGCCACCGTGACGCCCGCGTCGCCCACCACCTTCGTGAACGCCCCCAGGCCCATGATCTGCGCGCCGAGCTTCTCGGCCATCACCGCCGCGGCCAGCAGCCGCCGGTAGGTGAACTCCGGGCTGTGCGCCAGCAGCTGCTTCGGCGTGCCGCCCACCGTGATCAGCCACCCCTCGGTCTCCACCCCCTCCGGCGACTCGATGCCGGTCACCGTCGAGTAGACGAACGGCGGCGAGTAGGCGATCAGCTTCTCCACGAGGTTCATCGCGCTCTTGCCGGCCGCGCGCGAGAGGATCTCCACCGGCTTCACCTGCTTGAAGTACTCCTGTGACAGCGGGTGGATGACGAACGCGAAGCGGTTGGTGCGGCGGTAGCGGCCCGTGGGATAGAGCAGGCGCGGCGAGAAGTCGATCTCGCCGAGCAGGTGCAGGTAGTCGTCGGGCAGCGCGTCCTCCTGCGACTTGTCCATCAGCGCCAGCAGCATGGCGTCGATGATGTTCAGCCCCACCACCCGGTCGAGCAGCTTCGGCGTCCGGTCGATCACCACGTGGACGCCCTTCCCGCCGAGCGCGCGCAGCGACTCGTCGGAGATCGACGAGGTGACCACCACCTTGCGTGCGAGCGCGTCGGGCGTGAGCTGTTCCACCTCGTGGGACGGCCCCACGAGGAAGTGCGCCCATGCCAGCGCCCTGCGCAGCGCCGACCGGTTCCAGGCCGCGCGCGGGAGGCCATCGTCGGCGACCGAGCCCGAGGTGACCGACCGCCGCAGCCGCGCCCGCACGGCGGCGTAGACCTCGAGCGCGCGCAGCGAGCCGAGCACCCGGGGCATGCCGTCGAGCGTCACGGGGTCGGCAAACCGCAGGTTGCGCGTGTACTCGGACAGGGTCGCCGCGATGCGGTAGTTGGTGATGCCCGACAGGAACAGGGTGCGCGCGTTGGTGAAGTACTGCTGGTGCTCGCGCTGCACGTGCCGGACGGCCCACTCGTCGAGCAGCGTGCGCAGCGTGGCGCCGGTGGTGACCGGCACGCCCGACACGGCGCGCTCGAGCCGCGCGGTGAGCCGATCGGTGAACCGGCGCGTGCCGACCGTCGCGTGATCGCGCACCATGCCGAGGCCGATGGCGTCGGCCCCGGCCGCGTGCTCGCGCAGCAGCCGTTCGGCGCGCTCCACGTCCCGGTCGGCGCCCAGCCGGCGCACGTGGAAGGCGTGCCCGAGAAAGGCGGTCTCGAACTCGAAGTCGCCCTTCGACGGGCCCAGGCTGACGCTGACGATTCGCTTCATCGGAGCTGTCCCGGCGCCGCGCGGCCCGCGCGGCTGGCACCGTCGATGGCCGAGTCTACGTCCCCCTGTCGTCGTCAGGCAAGGCCAGCGCCGCCACGCGATCCCGCCGGCACGCGCCGCAGGCGCGCTCCTCGAGCGGGACGCCGTGCTCGCCGCGCACCAGCGGCGGACCGAACCCGACGCACACGCCGTTGCCCGGGCGCACGACGGCGCGCGCGGTGGACGGGCGTCACCCGTCGATGCCCACCAGGTCGAGGATGGCCAGCGCGAGGACGCGAATCGAGGCGGCGAGATCCGCCACCTCGCAGTACTCGTCGGGCTGGTGGGCGAGATCGAGGATGCCAGGCCCGTACGCCACGCATTGCTCGATGCCGCCGATGCGCGCGACGTGCTTGTGATCGTAGGTGCCGGGGCTTGCCACGAGCGAAGCCGGCCGACCCAGCACGTCCTGGATGCGCGCCTGCAGCGTGCGCACGATGGGCGCGTCGGGCGGCGTGCGCGTCGGGTGCACCACCATGCGGTCGGTGAGCGTGTAGCGCAGGCCCGGCACGCGCGCGGCCGGCGCGGCCAGCAGGGCCTCCACCTCGGCCCTGGTGGCGTCGAAGCCCTCCTCGGGCAGGAACCGGCGATCGAAGATCGCGCGGCAGTGGTCGGCCACGCAGGGCGACTGCACCGCCTCCCGCACCTGTCCGCCCTCGACCGTGTTCACGTTGATCGTCGCGTGGCGCGCCAGCGGCGGGACCACGGGCAGTGCCGTCGTGCGCTGGCGCAGGCGCGGCTCCAGGTCGGTGCGGACGGCCTCGAGCACCGCCCCCATGTGCGAGATGGCGTTCACGCCGAGAAACGGCATGCTGCCGTGGCCGATGCGACCGTGCGTCTCGACGTCGAACCAGTAGACGCCGCGGTGGCCGATGCACACGCGATCGACGTTCAGCGGTTCGGGGATGATCACGAAGTCGGTCGACCGCGAGGTCAGCCGGCCCTGCTCGGCCAGGTAGGCGACGCCCGCAAAGCCGCCGCTCTCCTCGTCCACCGTGCCGCTGACCTCCACGGTGCCCGCCAGGCGGAGGCCGGCGCGGCGGATCGCCTCGGCGGCGTAGATCGCGGCGGCGATGCCCGCCTTCATGTCGCAGGCGCCGCGGCCGTAGATCCGTCCGCCGGCGACTTCGCCGCCGAAGGGATCGCGCGTCCAGCCCTCGCCGGCCGGCACCACGTCGAAGTGCCCGTTCAGGTGCAGGCACGGCCGATCGGTGCGGCCCTGCCGGCGCCCGACCACGTTCACGCGGGGATGCGCGCGCGTGTGCTCGGGCCGGCCCTCGGCCGCCACGAAGGACGTGTCGAACTGCGCGGCCCGCAGGTGGCGTCCGATCGCCTCGGCGCACTCGGGATAGGCCTCTCCGGGAGGGTTGACCGTGGGGACGCGGATGAGTTCGCTGGTGAAGGCGACGGCCTCGTCGACGACCGACGCGGCCGCGGCGAGCACACGATCGATGGGTGTGGACATGGAGACGGATCGCAGTCCGAAACGGCCGCAAGTGACCGGACGGGCCCCTACGATCCCCGATGCGCGCCGGGTTGTCAACGAACGAGGGTTCGCAGTAGTATCCGCGCGCTCTCGAATCCAGTCGCGGCCGCCCTCGCCAGGTGGCGTCGTCGCGCCGCCGTCGCTGTCCCGCATGCCGGAGCGCTCCATGACGTCTCGTGTTCTCACCAGTGGTGTCCTGTGTTCCCTGCTGGCGGTCACCCTCGCCGGGCAGCCGGCCCCGCCAGCCGGATCCGCGCCTCCGGCACCGGCGCCCGGAAAGGGCATTACCGAGGTTCCCGGCATCAGGGTGGGACACCACACGCTGACCGAGCGGCCCACCGGCTGCACCGTGATCCTCGTCGAGGGCCAGGGCGCCACCGGCGGCGTGAGCCAGCGCGGGGGCGCGCCCGGCACGCGCGAGACCGATCTGCTGAATCCCGTCAACATGGTGGACAAGGTGAACGCCGTGGTGCTCTCCGGCGGCAGCGCGTTCGGCCTCGAGGCCGCCACCGGCGCCGTGCGCTGGCTGGAAGAGCACGGCATGGGCTGGGACGTGCGCGTCGCGAAGGTCCCGATCGTGCCCGCCGCCATCCTGTTCGACCTGCCGTTCGGCAACAAGCCGGCGGTGAGGCCCACGGCGGATTGCGGCTACCAGGCGGCCGCCGCCGCCTCCGGCGGTCCGGTCGAGGAGGGCAATGTCGGCGCCGGCGCCGGCGCGACGGTGGGCAAGATGGGCGCGGCCGCCGCCGGCGTGGCGCCCGCGCTGCGGCCGCGGCCGATGAAGGCCGGCATCGGTACCGCCGCCATCACGCTGCCCAACGGCCTCGTCGTGGGGGCCATCGTGGCGGTCAACGCGGTGGGTGACATCATCGACCCGTGGACGGGGCAGGTGGTGGCCGGCATGCTGAACGCCGACGGCACCTTCGCCGACGCGCGACGGCTGTTGAGGCAGGGCGCCAGGACCTCGCCGGCACGGCCTGGCGAGAACACCACGATCGGCCTGGTGGCCACCAACGCCAGGCTGACCAAGCCCGAGGTCACCCGCGTCGCGATGATGGCCGACGACGGGTTCGCGCGGGCGATCTACCCGTCGCACACGACCGGCGACGGCGACACCGTGTTCGCGCTCGCCACAGGCCGCTGGGAAGGGGAGGCCAACGTCAACCTCATCGGCGCGCTGGCGGCCGACGTGATGGCCGAGGCGATCGTGCGCGCGGCCACGCAGGCCGGCAGCCTCGCCGGGGTCACCGGGGCGCGCGACCTGAAGAAGTGACGTGACCATCCACCTCCCGCTCCTGCTGCTGTACTCCGTCGCGCAGATCGCGCTCGGGCTGTGGATCGGCCGGCGCGTGCGCGGCGCGGGCGACTTCTTCGTCGCGGGCCGGCAGCTCGGCCCGTGGCTGCTGTTCGCCACGCTGGTGGCCGCCAACATCGGCGCCGGGTCCACGGTGGGCGCGGCCGGCCTCGGTTACCGCGACGGCCTGTCGGCGTGGTGGTGGGTCGGTTCGGCCGGGCTCGGCTCCATCGTCCTCGCCTTCCTGATCGGCCCGCGCGTGCGGCGCATCGCCGCCGAACACGACCTGCGCACCGTGGGCGACCTGCTCGAACTGCGGTTCGGACGCAGCGTGCGCGGCATCATCGCGGCGCTGTTGTGGGTGGGCACCCTCGCGATTCTCGCCGGACAACTGGTCGCGCTCGCCTGGGTGCTGAACGTCGTCGCGGGCATCCCGAAGATCTACGGCTGCCTCATCGGCGGGCTCGTCATGACCACCTACTTCGTGGCCGGCGGCCTGCTCACCTCCGCGTGGGTCAACATGGTGCAGCTCATCGTGCTGCTCACGGGCTTCGCCATCGCCCTGCCCCTGGCCATGGCGGCGGCGGGTGGCTGGAGCGGCGTGACCGCCGCCACCGCCGCCGTTCCCGACTACACCAGCTTCTTCTCGGGCGGCGGATCGGGCTGGCACTACCTGATGCTGCTGGGGCCCGCGTTCTTCGTCTCCCCGGGGCTGCTGCAGAAGATCTACGGCGCACGCGACGACCGCGTCGTCAGGATCGGCACGATGGCCAATGCGCTGGTGCTGATCGTATTCGCGCTGGTGCCGCCGCTGTTCGGCATGATGGCCCGCGCGCTGCACCCCGCGCTCGGCAACCCGGAGCTCGCGCTGCCGACGCTGTTGATGCAGAACCTGCCGCCGCTGGTGGGCAGCCTCGGCCTGGCCGCGCTGTTCTCGGCAGAGGTGAGCACGGCCGACGCCATCCTGTTCATGCTCTCCACCTCGCTCTCGCAGGACCTCTACCGCCGCTACGTGAACCCCGCGGCCAGCGACGCCTCCGTGCTGAAGGTGGCGCGGTGGGCCGCCGTCGCCGGCGGATCGGTCGGGGTGCTGCTGGCCGTGGTCTCGCCCACGGTGATCGGCGCGCTGAGCGTGTTCTACAGCGTCCTCAGCGTGAGCCTGTTCATGCCGCTGCTGGCCGCGCTGTTCGTGCCGGCGGCGCGCACACCCGAGGTGCTGGCCGCCATCGTGGCCGGCATCCTCGCGTTGATTGCCGTCCGCGCCGACCTGGTGTCGGTCGGCGCCACGCCGGCGACGGCCGGGCTGATCGTCTCGGCCGCGGCGTTCCTGGCCGTGTTCGCCGCGCGGAGATCGCTGTCTCGCTGACATCGGGCCCCCACGTGCCGAGGGCACCGTGGCGTGAGGATCCGCCTTCAGGCGGGCGTCCGGCCGGCGACGCGACGAACCAGCCGAAGGTATAACGTAGGCACGCCCGGCGGGAGCCGCTGCTCACGCCGGTGAGGAGACTCAACCCGTGATCGATCATGCGAAGTTCCGGCTCGATGGACGACACATCGCCGTGGTGGGCGCCGCCTCGGGCATCGGCGAGGCGGTGGCGCTCTCCTGCGGCCGCCAGGGCGCGCGCGTCGCGTGCGTCGACATGAACGCCGTGGGCGCCGAGCGCGTGGCGTCCCAGGTGCGTGGCGAAGGCGGCCTGGCCGCGGCCTACGCGTGCGACATCGGCGAGTCGGCGCAGGTCGACGTCCTGATGGCCGAGCTCGACCGCGTGGCCGAGGTCGATGGCCTGGCGTGTACCCCCGGCGTCAACGTGCGGAAGCCACTGCTCGCCTATACCGACGAGGAGTTCGAGCGCGTCGTCCGGGTGAACCTCAGGGGCAACTTCAACGTGCTGCGCGCCGCTGGCCGCATCATGACCGCCCGCGGCCGCGGCAGCATCGTCCTGTTCTCGTCGATTCGCGCGCAGGTGGTCGAGCCCGGACAGTCGGTCTACGCGGCGACGAAGGCTGGCGTGCTGCAACTGGCCAGGGCGGCCGCCACGGAGTTCGGTCCCAGCGGCGTGCGGGTGAACGCGATCGCACCCGGCGTGACCGAGACCCCCCTGACGAAGCCCATCAAGTCGGTGCCCGACTGGTACGCGGCCTACGCCGCCAAGACCGTGTTCAACCGGTGGGCGACGCCCGAGGAGATGGCCTGGCCCGCGGTGTTCCTGCTGTCGGATGCCGCCAGCTACGTCACCGGCACGATGCTGGCGGTGGATGGGGGATGGCTGGCCGCCGATGGGCGCTACGCGCCGCCCGGGATGTGAGCGGGCTCAGGCGGCGAGCCGGCCTTCGCTGGCGAGCGCGAGCAGTGCGTCCACGACGGCCGGATCGAACTGCCGGCCGCGCTGCGACACCACCTCGTTGAGCGCCGCCGCCTCGGTCAGCGCCGCGACGTGCCGCCGGTCGTGCGTCATCACGTCGAAGGCGTCGGCCACGGCCGTGATGCGCCCGGCCAGCGGGATGTCGGTCCCGGCAAGCCCTGACGGGTAGCCGCGTCCGTCCCAGCGTTCGTGGTGAGACCGGGCGATCTGCTCGGCGGTGCGCAACAGCGGCTCCTGGCTGCCCGACAGGATCTCGGCGCCGATGACCGTGTGCATCTTGATCACGGCGAACTCCGACTCGGTCAACGGGCCGGTCTTGAGCAGCACCGCGTCGGGAACGCCCACCTTGCCCACGTCGTGGAGGGGCGCCGACCGGTAGATCAACTCCGCCTCGTCGGGCGGAAGCCCCATCGCGCGCGCCAGCCGCCCGGCGAGTTCGCCCACGCGCCGCGCATGGCCGCCGGTGTCGTCGTCGCGGTACTCGGCGGCGCGCGCCAGACGATCGAGCATCTCCTGGCGCGCCTCCTCGAGCTCGAGCGTGCGCATCCGGACAATGCTCTCGAGCGTCCGGTTCTGCTCGAGCAGTTGCCGGTGCAGGGCACGGGTCTCCAGCAGGTTCCCGATGCGCAGCACCACCTCCACCGGGTTGAACGGCTTGGCGACGAAGTCGCGGGCGCCCAGCTCGAGCGCGCGCTGCTTGACCGCCGGGTCGCGATCGCCGGTCACGACCAGCACCGGCAACTGGCCGGCCGGCGGCAGCAGGTCGCGCATCAGGTCCAGCAGCGTGAAGCCGTCCAGGCCGGGCATGTGGAGGTCGAGGATCAGCAGGTCGGGCTGGCTCCGGCGCAGCCGGCCCATCACTTCCTGGGGATCGACGGTCGTGTCGACACGCGAGTAGCCGCTGCTGTTGAGCAGGCGCGTGAGCAGCGTCAGGTTCTGGGTCTGGTCGTCGACGATCAGGATGCGGGCCGAGGCCACCACCGATCGGGCCGTGGCGAGGCGAACCGACGGTGGACGTAGCGGCGGAACCAGCGACGCAGGCTGCACGGCGGGGTAATCGGCGCCCGGGGGTGGATCTTTAGGAACGGTCCGTGCGCCGCGGACCGCGGCGTGACCAGACGAGCCCCGCGAGGATGCGGGGCCTGGGCGCAGGCCAACGGTCAACCCGGGATGATGCCTGGGCGAACGATCGTCGATCGCGACGACACCGGCGCGCGGCGCGGGCCGGTGGCTCGCGGAAAGGCTGGAAATCACGGGACGCCGCGGATGCGGCGTCCCACCCACGGCGGCCCGTCGCCTGTGGCGGGCCGGGCGGCCTCAGTGAAGGCGCGCGTACTTGGCCTCGAGATCCTCGCGCGTCTCGGCGTGGTCGGGGTCGTGGACGATGCAGCCGTCCACCGGGCACACCTCGACGCACTTGGGCGCGTCGTGGGCGCCGACGCACTCCGTGCACTTGTCCGCGTCGATGATGTAGATCGCATCGCCGGCGGTGATGGCTTCGTTCGGGCACTCCGGTTCGCAGGCGCCGCAGGAGATGCAGTCGGAGTTGATGAGCATGGCCATGATTCAGGATCCTCGCAGTGGGGTGCATCCGGGATGAAGAGGGCAGCCCCGCGCATGGTTACGCATGAAGCGTGCCGGTTCGGTTACGTGGGGAATTCGCTGAAATGCGACGCGTTCGCAACTTCGCCTGCCAGAAGTCCGGCAGCGTACGGGGCGCTTCTGCGAGGTGGTC
>JBDIBB010000099.1:0-14934 GCA_039812685.1 Vicinamibacteraceae bacterium | reverse complement strand
GACCCGACCCAATTTCTTAGCGCAGGCGGGTTGCCAGGGCGTTGGTGCCGGCGCCCCAGTGCAGACCCCCGCCATCGGAATACATCGCACGCTCCACCACGAGCTGCGCTGGCGTGTCGCCAAGGCTTTCGACAATCGCCGCAAAGCGTCGCCCGGCAGCCTCCGGGAAGTCGTACCTCACGCCGGCGCTCGTGCGGCTGGTCGCCGGCAGGAAATACGTGCGCGCCACCGTGGTCCCGTCCTCGAAGATGAGCGTCACACGCGCCGACCCATCGAACTCGGAGGTATTGGCCATCAGGATGTACGTCTCATGGCCGCGCGGCCCACCCGACTCGCCATCGGCCATCGCCCACACCGTCCCGGTCACGGTCGCACCCGCCGAGTTGTGCGCCTCCTGCCAGGTCGACCAGCCACCCGGCCACCACATCGCCCGCTCCACGACGATAGGCACCCCGTTGGTCACCGTCACCGTCGTCGAGACGGCCGTGTCCGCCAGCGGCTGGCCGTCAACACCGGGGAACGTCTCGAGATCCACCCAGATGTTCTGCCGGGTGTTGGCCGGCAGCGTCAGCGTCCGCGAGTAGGTGGTGCCGTTGGGGAGCAGATAGGCGAGCGTGACCTCGGCCGCCTGCGACTGCGGGTTGGCGAGCAGCACGAACAGATCGAAGTACGGACCCGTGGCCCCCTCAGCAAGGAACCACCGCGTGGCCGGCGCGGTGATGCCCGCGCTCTCGTGGCCAGCGTTGAACAGGCGCCCCGGCGCCGACAGATACATGGCCCGTTCGACGATGATGGGCGTGCCGTCGAGGCTGGTGAGCACCGCGCTCACGTCGGTGTTGTCCAGCGCCGTGCCGCGGCCATCGAACTGCTCGTAATCGACCCAGATGTTGTACCGCGAGCGCGCGGCGACCGGGTAATCCTTCTCGATGACTTCGCCGCTCGGCTGCAGATACCGGACACGGACCCTCGTGTTGGTGTCCGTAGGGTTCTGCAGCAGATAGAAGAGGTCGAACCCGCTGTGGGTGGCGCCCTCAGCCAGGTACCAGGTGGTGGCGGGCGACGGCACGCTCGTCTCGGCGTGACTGCCATAGCCGCTCGCGTCCCACGTCATCGTCCGGTCGGCCACCAGATGCTGGGTGGCCTCGACCACGGTGGAGAACTCGTGCCCGCCGGGCGGCAACAGGGTCTTCGGATCGATGGTGACCCGCGTCATCGAGGGCACGGCCGTCGCGTGCCGGTAGACGTTGCCGAAGCGGTCCTGAAACACGAGGGTGGCGTCAGCGCCGATCGCCGACGGGTTCAGCAGCGCGAGCCGCATGTCGAAGAACTCGGAAGCCGCGCCCTCGGCGAAATAGTGGCGCGCCAGGTAATAGGAGAGGCCGCCGGCCAGCGTCACCTGCTCGCCCCCGGGGTTGGTGACGACGATGTCGACGTCGCCCTCGGCCGTTCCCGCGGGAACGGTGGCGACCAACGTCGATCCGTTGCGCGTCGACACACCGGTGGCTTCACGCCCTCCAATGCGAACCGTGGCGCCCTGCTGGAGCAGGCCGCCGTTGCCAAACACGATGCCGCCGATCGCGACCTGCCGGCCACCGCCCAGGACCACGGCGTCAGGGTTGGCGCCGGCGTGGCCGATCGGCTCGATGGCGCCCTGGAACGTCCGCCCGTCCGCAAACTGCAACGGGGGCGGCAGCGTCGCCGTCGGAACGAACTGCAGCGTGGCGACATTGCCGGCCGTCACCGGCACGTTGCGGTACACCCACCGGCGTCCCTGCCGCGCCCGGACGAAGCTGATCGTCAGCGGGCCGTTGCCGTAGGCCTGCAACCGCAGCGTGAGCGGCGTCGCCGCGGTGTCCGGCACCGAGAAGCGCCAGCGCAGCGTGCCATCGGGGCCCGCCAGCGTGGAGCGCACCAGGCCGGGAATTTCGTCGACGGTTGGCTGGGCCGCGGGAGCCGGGGCATAGCCGCTGCGATGGCCCTGCGCGTCCTCGACCGTCGCAAACACCGGGCACTCGACGAACACGGTCTCGAGAAACGTGAAGTAGTCGGCGAACGACGGCTTCGCGGCGGGATCGTACGGTGCCGGCACGGCGTCGACGTCGGCGTAGTACGGCTCGCCGTTGATCGGGTAGTGCTCGCTGGGGCCGTTGCTGCCGCCGAAGGTGCCGGGCGTGAACTCGTGCGGCTGCACGTCGACGCCCGACCCGGCGCGCGTCAGGAGCGGGTCGGCGAGGATCGCCTTCCACTCGGCGTAGCCGTAGTAGAACCCCTGCTGCTCCAGCCACGGATCGAGCACGCGCGCGTGGCCGCCCTGCCAGCTCTCCGCCTGCGGGTAGACGACCACGGCGAGGTGGCTGTCGCCCTCGACGAACAGCGGCCCGTAGTGCAGGCCGTTCAGCAGCCAGCGATCGTCACCCGAGCCGACCGTCGAGGAGTAACTGGTCCACTGCAGGTTGTTGAGGAACTGCAACACCCGCTGCTGCCACCACGGCGAGGTGCAGCCGAGCAGCGCGTCCTGCCGCGACGTGATGGCTGGATACGCTGCGCCGTAGGCCTGGCTGGCCAGCAGGTCGTTGCGCAGGCCGGGATACAGCCCCTCCAGCAGGTCCCTGTCGGAGGGCGCCATCAGCGCGATGGCGTCCTCAACGGCCTGGTCGTGCACGGCGCCAAGGCCCATCGCCTGGTTGTAGCGGGCCAGCACCGCCGCGAAGTTGTCGATGGTCTTCACGTCGAGTTCGTGGACGACCGTCGGATCCTCGGCGTAGGTGGCCTTCACCACGATGTGGGGCAGTGCGATGCTCGCCTCGTAGAGGTCCGTCGTCTTCAGCGTGAACTGCACCGTGCCGTCCGCGCCGGTGGTCACCGAGAGCGGGAAATCGATGAAAGACGAGCCGACGGCATCACGCTGCACGGAGGACAGCAGAATCTGCTTCCCGCTGGCGGGCGTGACGCCGCTGAGCGTAGCGGTCACCTCGACGGTGCTGATCCCGTAGCGCGTGGGCTCCACCACGTCGCGATACGGCGTCTGCGAGCCGAGCGGCAGCGATCCCGGGGTTCCCTGCTGGCCGGTGGCCCCGGAGACGCTGCGGTACTCGGTGCGCGTGGCGGTGAGCCGGACCTTCGGCCCCGTGAACTCGGTGGTGGCGAACGCCTCCACGCCGCCCGAGGTGGCCCGCAGGTTCGCGGTCTGCGGCTCGGTCGTCGACTGCAGGGAGGCGGCGAGGGTGCCCAGGGGACCGGGGTGTCCCGACACCGTGGCGGCGGGCGTTCCGCCGGGCAACATCAGGGTGCCCGCGGAGGTCGACATCCCGATCGTGATCTTGTTGCGGAGGTAATCGTCGATCGGCGGTGGCGTGCCGTTGCAGTCGAGCGCCGCGGTCACGACTCCCGACGAGGTGCCGTTGGCCGGCAGCTCGGCCGGCGCCGTCAGGAGCAGTCCGTACATGTAGGCCAACGTGGATTCGGTCTCGCCCGCCGCCGAGGCCGTCACCGTCGCGACGCCGGGCACGACGTCGGCGCGCAGGGTCGCTGAGGCCGTGCCGGCGCTCGTCGTGTTCACGACGATGCGCTTGCCGGACTGGCCGTTGCCCTCGAGCGTGCCGAGGGACGTGGTCAGGGTGATCTCGCCCATGACGCCGCGGCAGGAGGGGTCCATGAAGCGCACCGACACCGGCATCGTGGACGAGCCGTCGGCGGGCACCACGGGCGGCGTCCTCCAGTCCCCCACCTCGAGGTTGAGGTACCGGGCGCGGCCCGCGCCGACGACGGTCATCGCCGTCCGCGTGTTGTAGGTGTTGTAGTGATAGGAGGTGTAGCTGCCCCCCATGTACTTGAGCCAGAACTCGATCGTCGCTGCCCCGCCCGCCGCGGCCAGGTAGCGCACGTGGATGGGCCCGCGGTAGTTGATGGGCGGCGCCCAGTCCGACGAGGTGCCTCCGGCGGCATCGCTGCTGCACGGCCCCACACCATAGCCGCAGCGCTCGGTCCAGGTGCGCAGCGGGGTCAGCGCGGGAAACGACTGCGCGTAGATCCACTCGTGCCCGCTCGCCGAGTCGATGACCGCCTCGAACTCCTGGCACATGCGGGCCGAGGAGGGGTGGCTGATGGTGGCCCCGAGCGGGTTGTCGCAGACCACCTTGTCGCCGCAGACCACGATCTGGGCGGACGAAGGCGTGGTGGCGAGGAGGACGAGCCCCAGGGGCACGACCAGGCTCGCCCCTGCCCACGCGCGGGCGACGAGAAGATGAGACATGGAACCCTCCCGGCGTGCGGCCGGGCACGGGGCGGGGTTCCGGCTGGGGAGCTCGCGGTGCCCTGGCGCACATCGTCGCCGCAGCCGGACGCGACCCGGGAGTGGGTATCGCATCCTGAGCGCAGCCGCCGACGCCGACTCCTGTCTTACCGCGGCCCGCGCGCACGTGGAAGGATCGGCGGGGTGACGTTACGGTGGGTTACGCCGGCAGCACCGCCCGGTTGGCCGGCGGCGGTCACCGCGAGGTCAGCTGGGCGACTGCACGCGGCGCACCAACTCGGCGAGCCGCGAGTCGTGACGGAGGGGGTCGAAGGCCGGCTCCACGGCCAGGAAGACCACGTCGGCCTCGCGGCGCTCGACGGCGGTGGCCAGGGCGGCGAGGGCGCGATCGGATTCGCCGAGGGCGGCGGCCAGCATCGCCAGGTGTGTGAACTGCGCCTCGCCCCGGCTCGCGAGCGCCTCCATCTCCTCCCGCGCCGCCCGGGCCCGATCGCGTTCGCCCAGGCCCGCATCGGCCTGCCCCAGCCGCGCCAGGGCGAACGACACGCGACCGAACCGCTCGACGAACCGTTCGACGTACGCCCGGCCAGCGGCGCACTCGCCCTTCGCGATGGCGCAGGCCCCCAGGATGCCGTTCAACCCGACGGCCGCGGGGTGCTCGTCCAGGGCCTGCCTCGTGCGTGCGAGGCACTCGTCGTAACGCCGGGCCAGGTAGAGCACCACGCCCAGGTCGGCGCTGGCGGCGTAGGAGAGCGGGTCGAGGCGGACCGCCTCCTCCGACTCGTTCACCGCCTCCTCCAGGCGACCCTGCGACGCGAGGCCCTGGGCGTACAACTGCCGCGCCCCGGCGTCGCTGGGGTTCAGCTGCAGCGCGCGGCGGAACCCGCGCGCGGCGGCCGGCCAGTCGTGGTCGAAGAAGAACGCGATCCAGCCCAGCGTGGCGTGCGCCTGTCCGACGCCTTCGTCCAGATCCAGCGCGTGCCGGCTGAGCGCGCGAGCCCGCGCCACGCCCTCGGCCGGCGGGATCTCGGCGTGGAACGCCATCGTGGCCAGCACTTCGCCCGCCGCCGCGTGGGCCGGCGCGAACGCGGGATCGGCGGCCATCGCCGCCTCGAAGTACTCGAGGCTGCGGCGCCGATGCTCCTCGGTGCGCAGGCTCCGCTGGTAGCGCCCCTGCCAGTAGGCGGCGACGGCGGCTGGCGCCGGTCGCCCGCGCGGGCTGGCGGGCGCCGCGACGGCCCCGACGAGCTGCGCGCCGACGGCGGCCACCACGTCGCGCGCCACCTCGTCCTGCATACCGAGGAGGTCGCTCGCGTCGCGGTCGTAGGTCTGTGCCCAGAGGTGGGATCCGTCGGCCGCCCGGATGAGCTGCGCCGTGATGCGGAGGCGCCCGGCGTCTCCCCGCACGCTCCCCTCGATCACGGCTGTGGCGCCCAGCCGCCGCGCCACCTCGCGCACGTCCACCCTCGGTCCGAACTGGGCCGCCGACGTGCGGGCCACCACCCGCAAGCCGCTGGTCCTCGCCAGCCGGGTGATCAACTCCTCGACGACGCCGAAGCTCACGTGGGCGTAGCCCCCGTCGCCGGTGGCGTCCTCGAACGGCAGCACCGCGACAACGTGCGATCGCGGTTCGCCGGTGGCGCCGAGCCACCACAACCCGCCCCCCACGGCGGCGACCACCACCGCAATCGCGACGACGACTGGCAACCGGCGCGGGACAGGGGCCTCGAGTCCGCCGCGGGTTCCCGCGGCAGGCCTCGGGGACGTCCGCGGCTCGCCTGCGTCCGGCGCCCGGGAAGGCGCCGCTGTCGCGGCAAGCGACTCCTCGAAGGTCGGCCGGTACGATCCGGCGCGCAGGATGATCCTGACGGTGTCGTCCCGGCCTTCGCTTTCGTAGTACTCGTGCAACTTCTGCCGCAGGCGCCGTGCGACCACCCGTACGGCAGCGTCGGCGTGTGGGTCGTAGTCGGCGCCACGGTCGAGCGCCGACATGGCGATCACCAACTCTTTCAGCGACTCGCCGCGGCCGGCCAGCGCCTCCTCGACCACGAAGCGCAGGAACCGCTGCTGGGCGGGGGCGTTGGCGAAGGTCTGCGAAGCCAGGACGCGCGCCAGGTGCGCACGGTACCGTCCGGCCAGGTCATGGGCAACCGGCTCGGCGTCGGACAAGACCGCAAACGGGCGGGATTCACCGGTCATCGAGCAGAGCCCCTCCCGGCAAGCCGAGGGTACCACAGCCGCAGGAGGCCTCGCGCGGGGCGACCTGTCGCGCGGCGCGGCTGGCTCCGTCGTGTGCGCGGTGGTAGGCTTGAGCCGATTCGACCGTCCTCACGCGCAGAGGGAGACCGCCCATGGCCGCCTCGGTTCGTCGCGTCGCCTACACATCGGTCATCGTGGAAGACAAGCCCGGCGAGGCCTTGCGGCTGCTTGTCCGCACGGCCGCGGCCGAGGTGAACCTGCTGGCGTTCCACGCGGTTCCGCTCGGCATCGGCAAGACGCAACTGGTGCTGTTCTCCGACGATCTCGACGGCCTCGCCACGGTCGCGCAGCAGGAGGGATGGACGCTCTCGGCGCCGCAGTACGCGTTTCTCGCGCAGGGCGAGGATCGACCTGGCGCGCTGGTGGACAGCCATCGCCAGTTGTCGGATCACAACATCAACGTCGTCTGCTCCACCGGGATCACCGACGGGCGCGGCGGCTACAGCCACCTGCTGTACGTGCGCAACGAGGACGTGGATCGGGTGGCGGCACTGCTCGGCGCCTGACGGCGGCGCCGCGCGGCGCGGAGGCCGTCAGGACTCCTGACGGCGGGCGCACGCCGGCGTGCGCCAGGCGCGCCCCTCCCTCGCGAGGAGTGCGTCGGCGGCGGCGGGCCCCCAGCTCCCGGCCGCGTAGTCGTGCAGCCGCTCCGCCGGGCGCTCGGCTGCCAGCGCGAGGATCGGCGCCACCACCTCCCACGCCGCTTCCACCATGTCGGCGCGATGGAACAGCGTGGCGTCGCCGTTCAGCGCTTCATAGAGCAGCGTCTCGTATCCGGTCGTGACCTGTCGCTCGAAGTAATCGGCGTAGTCAAACGCCATGTCGACCGGCCCCAGCCGCATGCCCGTTCCCGGGATCTTCGCCTGGAAGCGCAACGAGACGCCCTCATCCGGCTGGATGCGGATGACCAGCAGGTTGGGGGCCAGGCACTCGGCGGGCGTGTCGCGGAACAGGCGGAGCGGGACGCTCTTGAACTGGACGGCGATCTCACTGGCGCGCACCGGCATCCGCTTGCCGGTGCGCAGGTAGAACGGCACGCCGGCCCAACGCCAGTTCCGCACCTCGAGGCGCAGGGCGAGATAGGTCTCTACGGTCGAGTCCGGCGCGACGTGTGGCTCCTGGCGGTAGCCGGCCAGCGCGATGCCCGCAGCCGATCCCGGGGTGTATTGTCCGCAGACGGTGGCCTGCGCCACGTCGTCGGGCGTTCCCAGGTGGATGGCCTCGAGCACCTTGACGCGCTCATCGCGCACGGCGTCGGCGTTGAACGAGCTGGGCGGCTCCATGGCGGTCAGCGCGAGCAACTGGAACAGGTGGTTCTGCACCATGTCGCGCAGCGCACCCGCCTCCTCGTAGTAACGGCCCCGGTCCTCCACGCCAACGGTCTCGGCAACGGTGATCTGCACGTGATCGACGTAGCGCCGGTTCCAGATCGGCTCGAAGATGCCGTTGGCGAACCGCAGCGCCATGAGGTTCTGCACCGTCTCCTTTCCGAGGTAGTGGTCGATCCGGTAGATCTGGCGCTCGGCCAGGTGACCGGCGAGCATGCGGTTCAGCGCGCGCGCCGTCGCGAGGTCCGATCCGAACGGCTTCTCGATGACGACGCGGCGCCAGCCGCCGCCGGGCGTCTCGGCGAGCAGCCCCGCCCCGCCCAGGCCACTGACGATGCCGGGCATCGCGCTGGGCGGAATGGCGAGGTAGAACAGGAGGCAGCCTCCCGGTGCGGTGACCGGCGGCACAAGGCGCGCGCGCAGCGACGCGTAGCTCGCCGCGTCCTCCAGCGTTTCGTACGCGTACCGAAGCCGCGGTGACAGCCACTGCCACAGCGTCTCACCGACGGGCCCGCCGTCGAACTCGCGCAGATCCTCGCGTACCTTCTCGCGCCAGGCGTCGTCGGACATCGGGTGGCGCCCGACGCCGACGACCGTGAACGCGTCCGGCAGCCGCCGGCTGGCCGCCAGGTGGCAGATCGCCGGCAGCAGCTTGCGCCGCGCGAGATCGCCCGTGGCGCCGAAGATGACCAGCGTGGATGGCCCCACGGGCGACGGGCCGTTCCCGTTGGCGGCAGGTGGCATGCCCGTGACGTCGCATCCACGCGACGGCATGTCGCTCAATGAAGGATCTCCTCGTGTGAGCCGCCAAGGTACCACAGGCCTCGTGAGCGGGATCGCGCCGCCCGCGGACGGATCCTCACGAAACGTCCCCTCGTGATGCGCGGACGCGTTTCAGCCCGGCGCCCCTGATGCGGCCACCGTCACGCGCCAGCCGGAAGCATCCGATCGGGCATCTGCACCGCCACGACCTCGCCGCGCGCGCACACCTCGCCGGCCGCGGTCAGGTCGATGGCGAGCACCACCTTCCGACCCTTCAGTTCCTTCACACGCGCGCGCAGCGTGAGCGTCGTGCCCATCGGCGTCGGACGCAGGTAGTCGACGTGGAGCGACGCCGTGACGTAACGAAACGGCGGTCCCTCTCCCAGCGCGCGACCGGCGGCGCGATAGGCCGCCGCCGCGGCGGTGCCGGTGCCATGGCAGTCGATCAGCGAGGCGATCAGGCCGCCGTAGACGAACCCTGGCACGGCGGTGTGATGCGGGCGCGGCACGAAGGTGGCCACGGCCTCGTCGCCGTCCCAGCGGCTCTTGATCTGGAGGCCGTGGGCGTTGAGGCGGCCGCACCCGTAGCACTGGGCGAGATCGTCGGGGTAATGGTCCTGGAAGGCGTCGGAGGGCATGAAGGGTCTCCACGGCGGCGGGCCTGTTCAGGAACCCCCGCGGTGCAGGAGGACGATCGTGGCGATGCCGGCGTCCGAGCGGTGGATCAGCAGGCCGCCGACGCGAGCGCTTCGCGGACGCTGGCAGCCAGGCGGTGCAGCGAGAACGGCTTCTCGAGCAGGTGCGCGCCCTCGTCGATCACGCCCTGGTGCGCGATGACGTCGGCCGAGTACCCGGAGACGAACAGGCACTTCACCCGCGGATCGCGCGCCGTGATGCGCGCGGCGAGCTCCCGTCCGTTCATGCCGGGCATCACGAGGTCGGTCACGAGCAGGTCGATGGCCCCGGCGTGGCGTTCGGCGAGCCGCAGCGCGTCCTCGGGCCGTCCCGCGGGAATCACGCCGTAGCCGAGCCGCGTGAGCAGCATCGTCGCCAGCCGCAGCAGCGCGGACTCGTCTTCCACCAGCAGGATGGTCTCGTTCCCGCCGCTGGCGGGCTGTGGTGGCCCGGCATCGTGCGCCGCGGCGCCGGCGCGGCGGGGGAACACGATCTCGAAGCGGGTGCCCTGCCCCACGCGGGACCGGACGCGGATGGCCCCATCGTTCTGCGTCACGACGCCATACACCGTGGCCAGGCCGAGGCCCGTGCCCTGTCCCGCCGGCTTCGTGGTGAAGAACGGCTCGAAGATGTGGGGCAGCAGGGGCTCGGCAATACCCGCCCCGTTGTCGGCGATCTCGAGCTGCACGAACTCACCCGGCGCGAGGTGATCCCACTCGGCGCTGGCCGGCTCGTCCACCGTCACGTTGCGCGTCCCGATCGTCACCTGCCCGCCGCCGTTGAGCGCGTCACGGGCGTTCACGCAGAGGTTGATGAGAATCTGGTCCACCTGACTCGGGTCCAGCAGCGCGGACCAGGGGTCTGCCGCCGGCTTCCAGCGCAGCTCGATGTGCTCGCCCATCAGGCGCCGCAGCATGCCCAGCGAGCTGCCCACGATCTCGTTGAGGTCGATCGGGCGCGGCGCAACGGGCTGCCTTCGCGCGAAGGCCAGCAGTTGTCGCGTCAGCTCGGCCGAGCGCAGGGCCGCGGCGTGAGCCTCGGCCAGCGGCTCGCGCAGCGGGCTGGCCGACGGCAACTGCTCGAGCGCCGCCTCGGTGTGGCCCAGGATCACGCAGAGCTGGTTGTTGAAGTCGTGTGCCACGCCGCCGGCCAGGCGCCCGATCGACTCCATCTTGGTGGCCTGGCCTAGCCGCTCCAGGGCCGCCTCGGTCCGCCGTCTCGACGTGACGTCGTGCAGCGTCACCACCACGTCGCCTCGCGTGCCCGGCCGCGCCGGAGGTTCCGGCACCGCGCTGACCTCCAGCCATCGGGGCTCGCCGCCCGCCTCGCGATGGACGCCGAGAATCACCGGTTCCACAGGCTGGCCGGTGCGAGCGGCCACGTTCGACGGGTACAGCAGCGGATCGAGCGGCGCCCCGTGCTCGTCGACGAACCCCCACGCGGCGCTGTCGGCGCGACGGTCGAGCAACGTGTCGTGGTCAATCCCGAGCATCCGGAGCGCCGCCGGGTTGGCCGCCACGATCCGGCCGTCAGCGACCTGCCGGAAGGCACCCTGCGGCATGTGCTCGAACAGCGTCCGATGCCGCCCCTCGCTCTCGAGCAGGTCCTGCTCCGACTGACGGAGGCGACGGTTGCCGACCCACAGGCCGGCGAGGCCGATCAGCCCGATGACGAGGTGAGTCATCAGCAGACGCTGCCGCTGCCCGGCAATCGCGGCGAAGAACCCGTCGAAGGGCACCGAGACGCTGAGGCCCCCCCGAATCTCGCCGAGGCGGTAACCCTGGGCGGCGTGACAGGTCAGGCAGCTCGCCTCCGTGGTCAGTGGCCGCATCAGCCGCATGTGAGGGCGTCCGTCCAGGGGTGCGATCCCGCTCACCTCGCGCGCGCCCGACTCGAACGCCCGCAGGGCCGCCTCCTCCCAGAGATCGGCAGCGTTGCCGGGATTGATCGGCCGCAGGCTCGTGATGTGACCTTTCAGCAGACCCTGTTCGGCCCCGAGCTCGTGAACCTGCCGCGTCATGTAGGCGGGGTTGACGAGCGTCAACTGGCGGTGATCCGCCGTGATCACGTCGCGCGCGGGATGGGTCGCCAGGAAGGGGTTGGGCGGGGTGTGTTCGCTCGGGACGACGTAGAGGCCGCCCTGCATCGCAGCCCACCGGCGATAGACGAGGTCCTTCTCGAAGGCGAAGTAGGCCTGCTCCCGGGCGAGCCGCTCGGCCGTGCGCGCGGAGTCGCGCCACTCGATGGTGGCGGAGGCTCCCACGAGGGCGACCCACGCACAGGCCCCCCATCCCAGCAGACGCCGTCGCGTCCCGGCCTGCGGCGCCGATATCGGATCCCTCAACCGCCCTTCGGCTGTCATCTGTCGAGCCAAGACCTTCCCGGCGTACCGAGATCCCGACGGGCCCCGGACTCCCGCGAACCGCCGACGGACTCACTATCGGGCGCAGACCGTGATGACCTGAGCTCATCCATGACGACGGCCGCCGAGAACCGGCCGGCACCGTTCGGATCGTCACCCCCGAGGCGTAGCGAGGCCGAAGCCGCTGGGGGCGGAACGGCTGG
This sequence comes from Vicinamibacteraceae bacterium, assembly GCA_039812685.1. Classification (GTDB taxonomy): domain Bacteria; phylum Acidobacteriota; class Vicinamibacteria; order Vicinamibacterales; family JAFNAJ01; genus JBDIBB01. Next base: position 3,093 of record JBDIBB010000099.1, on the reverse strand, counting down.
AGGCCCCGTGCCAGCGGATCGCGGCGTCATCCGGGGCGATTGGGATGGCGTCACGGGGCCGGGACGTCCGCGGCGCGCGCCTTGCGCAGGCTGTCGTCGAGCGCACGCGCCAGCGCCGGCCTCGTCCAGGGCTTGGCGAGGAAGACCATGCCGGCCTCGAGCGAGTGGCCGGCCAGGTCCTGGCTGTAGCCGCTCATGATGATCACCGGCAGGCCGGGCCTCTCGCGGCGAAGGGCGCTGGCCAGTTCCAGACCGCTTTCCCCCTCCAGCATCATCATGTCGGACACCAGCAGCGACACCTCGTCCCGATGCGCGGCCCACAGGCGGCGTGCCCCGGACGGTCCCGTGCTGACGAGCACGCGGAAGCCGAGCCGCTCCAGCGTCCGCGTCAGCGTGGTGCGCACCGCGTCGTTGTCCTCGACGAGCAGGACGGTCCCGCCGCCGCTCACCACCGGGTGCGCCTCGACCGGCGAGGGCGGGTTCGCCTGCTCGGCGGGCGCCGCCGCCACGTAGTAGACACGGAACCTGGCGCCCCGCCCGGGCTCGCTCTCCACGTCTATCCACCCGCCGTGCTGGCGGACGATGCCGTAGATGGTGGCGAGGCCGAGCCCCAGGCCTCGGCTGGCGTCCTTCGTCGTGAAGAACGGCTCGAAGATGCGGCGTCGCGTCTCGGCGTCCATGCCCGTGCCGGTGTCGGCCACCGAGAGGCAGGCGAAGACGCCGGGCTGCGCGTCGGCGTGCGGCGGCTCGTGACCTGCCTCGATGGTGACGCGCTGCGTGGCCAGCGTCACGCGCCCGCCCTCGGGCATGGCGTCGCGCGCGTTCACCACGAGGTTCACGATCACCTGCTCGATGGTGCCCGCATCGGCGTCCACCCACAGCGGCTCGGGTGCGGTCCGCACGTCGAGCGCGATGGTCTCGGGCAGCACGCGCCCCAGCAGCGTTGCCACACTGCCGACAGCCTCGTTGAGGTCGAGCCGCTGGAACTGGAGCACCTGGCGCCGGCCGAACGCGAGGAGTTGACGCGTGAGCTGGGCCGCCATCCGGGCGCTCTTCTCGATCTCGGCGATGGGCGCCAGCGCGCCGGGAGGCAGCGCCGGCTCCTCCCGCAGCATCGCCAGGTGGCCGAACTGGACGGTGAGCAGGTTGTTGTAATCGTGCGCGACGCCGCCCGCCAGCCGCCCGATGGCCTCGAGCTTCTGGGCCTGCCGCAACTGTTCTTCCAGGCGCGCGCGCTCCTCGTCCAGCCGTTTGCGGTCGCTGATGTCCTGCACCTGCGCGAGGCAGTGATCGGGGCTGCCGTCGGGCCGCCGCACCAGCCGCACCGACAGGATCGCGTGGACGATCGATCCGCCGGCCCGCACGAACCGTTTCTCGATCGAGTAGCCGTCGATCTCGCCGGCGAGCATCCTGGCGAATTCCCGTTCTTCGGCGGGCAGATCGTCCGGGTGCGTGTGCTGCGCCCAGTCGACGCCCCTGAGTTCCTCGCGCGAGCGCCCCAGCAACTCGGCGAGCCGCTCGTTGACGACCAGCCACTTCCGCTCCGGCGAGGTGATCGCCATCGGGAGGCGTGACTCCTCGAAGTAGGTGCGGAAGCGCTCCTCGCTCTCGCGCAGCGCCTGCTCGCGCTCCCGCTCGGCGGCCAGCACGCGATCCTGGGCGAGCTTGCGGGCCTCCTCGCGGCCCAGCCTGAGATAGGCCTGCGCGAGGAAGACGCCCCACACGATGAAGGCGCCCACCATCAGCGCCATGGCCACGACCCACCAATCGCGGAACCCCTGGATGAACGCCAGCGCCTCGGCCTCGGGCGCCGTCACGGCAATCGTCCAGAAGGAGTCCTCGAGCGGGATCTTCATGAAGTACGCGTGCTTCTCGACGATCGTGCCGGCGGCAGGCCCCACGCCGTGGTACTCGTAGATCGCGGTTCCAGACTCTCCCCGCAGCATGCGCGCGGCCATCGCCCGCACCATGGGGTAGGCCGCCGACGTGTCGTCGACGGGGCGTCCGGTGTGACCCGGCACGGGGCAGAACAGCTCGATGCCTTCCCGGCTGAGCAGGAGCGCGTGACCGGTCTCGCCGATGCGGATGCCAGCCAGGTAGCGCCTCGAGATGATGTCGAAGGGGATCAGCGCCGCCAGCGATCCCGCGAACCGCTCTCCGTCGTACACCGGCACGTGCAGCGCCACGGTCTCGAACCCCTGGACGGAGGTGAAGACGCGGCTCACCACCGGGCGCCGGCGCTCGAGGAACGCCTGCACGTGCGGCTGGTGAAGGATGGATTGCCCGGTTGCCTCCTCGCTCGGGTAGGAGTAGAGGATGCGGCCGTCGGCCGCCATCCGGGTGATCGACAGCAGGTTGTCGGATCCCGAGACGAACACGTCGCGCAGCAGGCGCTGGCCGCGCGGGGTGTTGGCCGCCACGTCGGGATCCTGCGCCAGGAATTCCAGCATCTGCCGGTTGTAGCTGAAGTAGGTCGTGATGCCCTGGGCAGCCTGCTCGGCCAGGATGCGCTCCTGCGCGTAGAGCTGGAGGATGGCATCGTGGCTCGCCCGGTGGTACGCCAGCGCGAGAAAGTAGGTGCTGAGCGCGGTGACGCCCAGCAGAACCAGGGCGCTCTTCAGGTGGCGCATGAGGGTGGACTTCGTGACATGCCGGCCGGCGCATGCACGAACGACACGCGGCCATGGTAACGCAGGCGCCGGCCGGGCCCAAGCCGTGCGACCGCATCGGCGCCGCCTGACGCCGCCGCCGATGGCGAATCCGGGCCGGACCAGCCCGGGCGACTTCGCGCTACCCTGTCGGCGTCCGCTGGAGGGCCGTCATCATGAACCCACGCCGCCTCGTCGTCTTCCTTCTTCTCGCCCTGTCGGTCGCCGTCTCGGCCTCGGCACAGAAACGAGTCCTCACGCCGGCCGATCTCTGGACGATCAAGCGCCTCGGCAGCCCGCAGCTCTCACCCGACGCCCGGCTCATCGTCTTCACGCAGCAGGAGTGGTCGCTCGAGAAGAACAGCAGTTCCACGAACCTCTGGCTCGTCGAGGTGGCCACCGGACGCCTGCGGCGGCTCACCACGGCCCAGGCGGGCGACAGCTC
>JBDIBB010000098.1:0-14947 GCA_039812685.1 Vicinamibacteraceae bacterium | reverse complement strand
GGCGTCGCCACCATCGCCCCGCTGACGCCGTTGCCGGCGGTCACCGACGTGGCAACCATCGACGGCTACTCGCAGGCCGGCAGCGCGATGAACACGCTCACCGCAGGCTTCGATGCGATGATTCGCATTCGCCTCTCGGGCGCCGCGGCCGGGGGTGGTGCTGACGGGTTGGTACTGGCTGCCACCGGCACCATCGTCCGGGGGCTGGTCATCGACGGCTTCGCGGGGGCGGCTGTCCGAATCGTCGCCACCGCCAGCGCCAGCGTGGTGGCGCTCACCGGCAGCGTGCTCGGCACGGGCTACGGCGGCCTGCCACTGGCGGCCAACGGCACCGGCGTCCTGATCGACGGCTGCCCGACAGCGCGCATCGGCGGCAACCTGGTCGAGGAGCGCAACCTCATCGCCGGCAACCTTCAGGACGGCGTGCGCCTGGACGGTGCCCCCACCACTGGCGCCATCATCCGCGGCAACCGCATCGGGCTCAACGCCGAGGGCACGGCCGAGGGCAACCGCTTCGGCATCCGGGTCACCGCCGGCGTCGCCACCATTGGCGGAGTCTCGCCCTCGCCGGGCAACACGATCGCCGCCAACACCGAGGCCGATGTGCAGATCGAGACGACTGGCTCACTGGGCCTGATCCAGGGAAACCACATCGGCACCGACGATGCGGGCCTCGTCAACCGCGGCTCGACCGCGGGGATCGTCGTCATCGGCGCCACAGGCGGCACCATCGGAAATCCCGGATCGTCCACGACCGGCGGCCGGAACATCGTCGTGGCCAGCCAGCGCGCCATCGAGTTGCGCCAGGCCACCGGCGTCACCGTCGCCAACAATTACGTCTGCCGCAACACCGCGGGCATGGCCATCGGCTCCTGCCAGACCGGCATCCGCGTGGAGGGCGGCGGCGGACACACCCTCGGCGGCCACTACCTCAGTGGCGCCGCGCGCTACGGCCAGGGCAACAGCGTCGCCAGCTGCCAGGTGGGGATCGCGCTGGTGCAGACCACGGGCAACACGATCGAGGCCAACACCCTGATGGACAACCCCGGCGCGGGCGTGCTGGTGGAGGCGTCCAGCGACAACCTCGTCGGCAGCTTCTTCGACACGCCGACCGGGAATTCGCTGGGCAACCTCATCGGCCGTAACGGCAACGGGACCGTGCCGCCGCGGGGCGGCGTCGTGGTGCTGAGCGGCGCCCGCAACGCCATCCTGCGCAACGCCATGTCGGACAACGCTCCTCTGGGCATAGACCTGGGTGGCGACGGCGTCACCGACAACGACTTCCACGATATGGATGCCGGCCCGAACAACCGGCAGAACTTCCCCACGCTGCTCCGGGTGACGGCCGGCGCGACGACGCTGGTCGAAGGCGTCTTCGCCGGCGTCGCCGCCGTGGGCAGCCACCGCCTGCAGTTCTTCGGGTCGGCGGCGCCCAATGCCTCGGGGCACGCCGAAGGCCAGACCTATCTCGGCGAGACGACCGTGACGACCGACGCCATCGGCCACGCGCCCGTGGCGGCGACCCTGCCGGCAATTGCCGCCGGGACGATCGTCACCGCGACGGCGACGCTGCTGGATGGCACGACGCCGACCGACACCTCGGAGTTCTCGCCGGGGGTATCTGCCGCCACGCCCGCCCTGCCGACCATCACGGCCGTCACCCCGGCGACGGGACCAACCACCGGCGGCACGGTGCTCACGCTCACCGGGACCCACTTCGTGCTCACCTACACGACCGTCACGGTCGGCGGCGTTCCCGCGACCGACGTCATGGTGTCGAGCCCGACCTCGCTGGTGGCGACGACGCCCGTGCACGTGGCGGGCCCCGTCGCCGTCGCCGTCACGACGCCGGCCGGGACGGTCACGCGCGCAAACGCCTTCACCTACACGGGAGGCGGGCCGACCGACTCGCCGGTGATGGCGGCCTTGAACCGCCTGCGCGCCGCGTCCACCGAGCCTCTCGAGGTCGAGTTCGAGGACGGGCTGCCCGTGCACGTCGCAGGCCGCGTGCCGGCGGGCACGGCGAGCGAGCCGCTGTGGACGCGCGCGCTGGCTTTCCTCGACACATATCGCGACCTCTACCAGGTGGGCGGCGACTCGTCGGGCCCCGGGGCCGTCCTGGGTAACCGGTTCCGGCCCGTGCGCCAGCAGATGGATCCCGACGGTTCCGCCCACGTCGTCCTGCAGCAGGTGCGCGACGGCATCCCGCTGCACGACGTGACGCTCGCCCTGCACTTCCGCGGGAACGACTTCACCAGCTCGAACGGCCGCTGGGTGTCCTCGCACTCGCCCTGGTATCAGATGACCGTCGAGACGACACCGGCCGTCACGCCGCAGGAGGCCTTCCGGCAGGCATGGGCCTACGCCGGCGGGGGCACCGCGCCCGATCCGTCGACCCTGGTCGGCAGGCCGGGCCTGGTCTACTACTGGCCCACACTCGACCACGACGCGACCTGGGTGCCCCCGTCACCGCCGCCGCCCCCAGGTATCATCGAACCCGAAGACAGCCCGGTCCTCGCCTGGCGCCTCGTCGTCGACGCCCCCGGGGGGCCCTTCGACGTCGTCGTCGACGCCCTCGACGGCAAGGTCCGCGAGGCCACCACGCGGCGGAGGCAGGCGCTCGATCTCGAGGTCTTCAACGCACGCGGCCAGACCTCGGGCACCTGCTTCAACTGGCCTGACGACCCCAGCGTGGAGTACGCCGACGAAGAGGGCCGTCTGGATCGAGTGTCGGAGAGGGCGGATGGCGAGCTGGCCTACGAGAGCATCCGGGCCGTGTACCGCTACTACCGGGACGAGCACGGCCGGCGCTCCTACGATGGCGACGACAGCCAGATCGAGATCTTCTTCAACGTGGGCAACGACGAGTGGGACGGCAGCGCCAACGCCTCCTGGGTCTCGGGCCCCGGCTGCGACATCGCACAGTTCGCCGATGGCTGGCCGACGCTCGATTCGATGGCGCACGAGTTCACGCACGGCGTGACCGACGACACGGCCGGGCTCGTCTACCGCCGGTCGCCGGGCGCGATCAACGAGCACATGTCGGACGTTTTCGGCTCACTCGTCGACAACGACGACTGGCTGCAGGGCGACGAGTTGCCAGGCAACGGCAACAACTGCGGCGGCGGGGTCCCGAACGGGACGTTGCGCGATCTCAGCAACCCGCCCAACTGCACCGCCAGTGATGGCAACCCGTTTCCGGACCACATGAACCAGTTCCGCAGGCTGGCGGCAGGACAGGAGCCGGGCGACTCCAACGACGAGGGCTGGGTTCACACCAACAGCAGCATCCCGAACAAGGTGGCCTATCTCGTCGCCGCTGGCGGTACCCACAACGGCCTCACCATCACCGGCCTCGGGCGAGCGACGATGGGCGACATCTGGTACCGGGTTCTGGTCAAGTATCTGTCCGAGCGATCCCGCTTCTCGGATCTGCGCGCGGCCGCCAGATCGGCTGCTCGCGATCTCCACGGCGCCGGCTCGCACGCGCAGTGTCAGGTCACCAACGCGTTCGCGTCGGTGGGGATCGGCGCGCCTGACACCGACTGCGATGGCACGCCGGACGACCGCGAAGACGACGACGACGGCGACACCTTCGGCGACGCGATGGACAACTGCCCCCTCGACGCCAATCCCGACCAGATGGACACCGACGGCGACGGGCAGGGTGATGCCTGCGACGGCAACGACGACAACGACGTCTACGAGGATTCGCTGGATCGCTGTCCGACCGTGGCCGGCGACAACCAGAACGACTTCGACGGCGACGGCCGCGGCGACATCTGCGATGACTCCGATCGCGACGGTACCGTGGACAGCCGGGACAACTGCCGCGACGTCTGGAACTGGGACCAGGCCGACCACGACGACGACCTTCTGGGCGACGTGTGCGACGCCGACGACGACAGCGACGGCCGGATCGACGGCCTCGACAACTGCCCCCTGGTCGCCAACGAGGGGCAGCAGGACCTGGACGGCGACGGCGTGGGCAACGCCTGCGACAACTGCCTCGCCCTCGCCAACGCGGACCAGGCCAACACCGACGGCGATGCGTGGGGCGATGCCTGTGACGCCGACGATGACAACGATGGCGTGCCGGATGCAGACGACCTCTGTGGACTGGTCTTCGACCCGCAACAGATCGACATCGACCGCAATGGCGTTGGCCTCCGTTGCGATGCCGGCGAGGCCGCGATGCTGGGCGGCGATCTCGGCTGGCGGGCGCTGGACGTGCCCAACTTCCCCGACACCCCGATCGACATCCCCGTGTTCCCGTGCGTGGACGACGACTGCCCCGGCAGCGGCGAGCCGTTCGCCGCTGGCCAGCGCTACACCCTGCGGCTGGCGGGCACGGCCCAGGTCGATGCGCACATCGTTGACGAGACCGGCCGCCTCGTCGCCCGCGGCGTGCGGGGAGCCGACGGGCAGACCCTGAGCTTCGAGGTGGCGCCGGCCTTCCGCGCCGCCCGCGCGGGGGCGATGCCCCTGCAGGCCGCCGCGCGGGGCGATGTGAGCACTGCCGCCCTCGACCCGGGGGCACCGTGGACGCCGGGACCTGACGAGCCCGCCTACTTCCTCCGACTGCGCGCGCTGTCGCCCTCGCTGGTCGGCCAGACGGTGCCGCTGTCGGTCGCCGCCGCCCTGCACTCCGGCGCCGACACCGACGGTGATGGTGTGACCGACAATGCCGACTCCTGCATCGCGGTCGCCAACGTCGACCAGGCCGACGCCGACGGCGACGGCCTCGGCGATGCCTGTGACAACTGCCGTTCGGCCGCCAACGGGCCCGCCTGGCCCCGCGAGGCCACCCCCATCGCGCAGGCCGACGCCGACGGCGACGGCACGGGCGATGTCTGTGACCTCCCCCGCTACCTCGCCGAGGGCGCGACGGGACCGTTCTTCGATCTGGAGTTGGCACTGGCCAACCCCAGTGCCACGGCCCAGCATGTCGTTCTGCGCTTCCAGACCGACGATGGCCGGATCGTGACGACGCCGATGGTCCTGCCGCCGGCGAGCCGCGTGACCGTCGACCCCGAAAGCCTGCCCGGCCTGGCGGCGACCGCGGTCTCGACCACGGTCGACTCCGCCGGGCCCGTGCTGGTCGATCGCACGATGTCGTGGGATGCCACCGGCTACGGCAGCCACCTGGAGGCGGCCGTCGTGTCCCCGGCCCTCACGTGGTACCTCGCCGAGGGGGCGACCCACTCGGACTTCGACCTCTTCTACCTCCTGCAGAACCCCGATCCCACGCGAGAGGCTGTCGTGGAGGTGACCTACCTTCGCCCGAGCGGCCAGTCGCCTGTCGTTCGCACATACACCGTGGCCCCGCACGCCCGCCGCAGTCTCTGGGTGAATCATGAAGGGCCCGCGCTCGCCGCCACCGACGTCTCGGCCGTGCTGCGCGTGACCAACGGTGTCCCGATCATCGTCGAGCGCGCGATGTACATCAGCGGCAACCGGCTCTTCGAGGCGGGGCACGCCAGCGCGGGCGTCACGGCGCCCGCGCCGGCCTGGTTCCTCGCCGAGGGCGCCACCGGACCGCTGTTCGACCTCTTCGTGCTGATCGCCAATCCCAGTGACAGCGCGGCCCGCGTGCGCGCCACCTACCTGCTGCCCACCGGTCGAACCGTCGTCAAGGACTACGACGTGGCGCCCTCGAGCCGGTTCACGATCTGGGTCGACCTGGAAGCCCCATCGCTGGCCGATACCGCGGTCTCGACGACGATCACGTCGCTCGGGGAAACCCCCATCATCGTGGAGCGCGCCATGTGGTGGGGCACGGGCGGCCGCTGGTACGAGGCGCACAACTCGCCAGGGGCCACCGTCACGGGCTTCGCCTGGGGCGCTGCGGCTGGCGAGGTGGGTGGCGATCGCGCGGTCGAGACGTACCTGCTGCTGGCCAACACCTCGCGCACGCCTGGCGACGCCCGCGTGACGCTGCTCTTCGAGGACGGCACCACCGCCGAGCGCACCTATCACCTGCTCGCCACCAGCCGCCTCACCGTGGCCGTGGGCCTCGACTTCCCGGAGGCGATCGACCGCCGCTTCGGCGCGGTGGTCGAGAGCGTGGGCGACCCAGCGGCCCGGCTGGTCGTCGAGCGGGCGATCTACTGGTCGGCCGGCGACCTCTTCTGGACCGCCGGCAGCAACGCGCTGGCAACGCGGTTGCAATAGGCAGCAAGGGACTGGTCTCGCCGAAGCGGCGGGAGAGCGCTCAAGGGGTATCGACGTGAGGCTGGACCTCAAAGGCGCTCCCGGTCGCAGCCGCAGGGTGCGTGGGGCTCGCTCGTCCGACACCTCCGGCAACCACGACGGGTCTGCGTCTCCGGAACGGATCATGAACTGGTCACAGTCGAGGGCGTGGGTGTCGTGGGTGCGGCTGGCTCGAAGTCACCAGCAGCGAACTCCCACCGCACTGCGTCGGCTGTCGCGACGTCCCTGGTTTCGTCCGACGAGACGGGTTCGACCGTCCCGCGACCCTGCTGGTCGATCTCGGAACGGACCTGGTGCTGCGGGGATCGCCAGCCGCGGGGTCGGATCCCCGCCGCGCAGTTGACAAACGACGCGTGATGAGGCGGAATCGGGCGCGAAGTGAGCGCGACCATCGCGGGTCTCGTGGCTTCGGCCGAGCTGGGTGACCCGCCGGCAACCGCCGCGCTGTTCACCGCGCTCTACGCGGAACTCCACCGGGTAGCCGAACGTGAGCTGGCGCGCGGGGCCCGCGGGGCGACGCTCGGGGCCACCACGCTGCTGCACGAGGCCTACCTCGAGTTGTCGGCACGCGAGGGATCGACGTTCCCGGACCGCGCCCGCTTCATGGCCTATGCGTCTCGCGTCATGCGCGGTCTCGTCATCGATTACGTGCGCCGGCGCCGCGCACAGAAGCGGGGCGGCGGCTTCGCCCTGACATCGATCGACACCGACATCGCCGACATGTCCGCGGGGGCGCGGGACCTGCAGGCGCTCAGCGACGCGCTCGACGCACTCTCGGCCGTCGATCCGCCGCTCGCCGAAGTGGTTGACCTGCGCTTCTTCTGCGGCTTCACCGTGAAGGAGATCGCGGCGCTGCGCGGAGCGTCCGAACGCACCGTGCTGCGACAGTGGGCGCGGGCGCGGATCTTCCTGCATCGCGCGCTGCGCGGTGACCAGCCGTTCGGTTGACGCCACGTCCGGTCGCAGGCCGGCGGGCCGGCACGACAGCGCGTCCCCCCGCCCGACCTTGTACTCACAACGAGGCCCCGAGGGCCTGCGGAGACGGCGGCCCGGACCGCCGTCCCTGCAGGTCGACACCCGGTGGTTCAGCGCCGGTGCATCTTGAGGTTGCCTCGGCTGAGGACGCCTGACGCCTCCAGGACCACTTCACCGGTCGAGCCGTCGCGGACCTTGATGGCGAGCGTGTCCCTGTCGCGGCCGGGCTCTCCCATGTCACTGAGCGTCCACTCCGCGACCGCTCCCGCCCTGCCGTCCAGCCGACCGACGCCAATGCCCCGGTGAACGCCCGATTGCAGGGAGGAGGACGCGACCCCGGGGGGTGGCTCGCATCGGGACTCGAACAACAGGTCGAGGCCGAAGCGGTGCGGACCCCACCGCACCGTCATCGAATTCGGCCACCCGGCCGGGGCGCAGTAGAGCGCCAGGCCGCGGATACGCAGCGGCCCTGACACGGCCCAGACCCTGCCCGCCCCCGTCAGCCTCGCGCGGGGCCACGTCGGGTCGGGTCGCGGCCTGGGGATGTCCCCGAAGTGCCGGGCGAAGACCTCCGTCGGCACGACGATGCGGAGCACGTCCAGTTCGGCCTGCGCGTCGCCGCCGAGCGGCGGATCGACGAGCATGCCGTCGATCATCTCGCGCAGCGATGTCATCAGACGATCGACGCGCGCGGGGTCGGTCTGCAGGGTTGCAGTGACGGCCGCCGCGAAGTCGGCCAGCGACATCTCGGTGATCGCGCGCTCGGGCGTGCCGGGCCGGAAGGGCTCGAGCGTTCGCGGGTCCACGGGGCCCGACCCCGGCTCCAGCACGATGTCGAGCGGGTTGGCGGGTGAGGGCCTCCAGATCCCCTCGCACGTCCCGACGTTGCCCGGCGAGCCGGTTCCGCGAGGGCAGGTGATCACGTACTGCGCGGCGACGGCTCGGGCGTTGGCAAATACCACGGCGTCCGGCAGCGGCGGTCCGGGCACCACCTCGAAGTCGGCCCGGTATCGCGCACACTGCGACAGGAGCAGCCCGCCTCCTTCCGCCACCTCGGTGCACCAGTTCGCCTTCTGATACACACCGGGCCTGGCCGGCAGGAACTCGAGGACCGTGCCGACGTCGTCGTCCAAGATTCCGTCGCTGTCGTACCCCGTGAGGTGCAGCAGGATGCCCTCGTCCCTGGGCAGTGGCAACGGGCTGTCCGGTGCGGGCGGATAGCGCAGCAGGTCCGGCCCGAGCGACCGATCGGCGGCTTCGGCCGACGTCGACCACGGCGCCCCGCCGAAGTCCTCGGTGCCGACCTCGACGGCCCCCCGCAAGACCCTCACCCACTCCTGGCGCGGCAGCGGCGGTTGCGCAGGGACGACGGCGTTGTTCGTGTTGACCCACAGGCGCCAGTCCGTCGGGCCGCGGATCTCCTTGTTCTCCGCGTTGTCGGTCACGTGCAGGCGGTGCAGGACGAGTCGCCACCGATCGAGGCCCCAGTTGTCGGAGGCGGGCAGCACCCACCCGGCGACAATGCGCCGGAAGTAGCGGATGGACGCCCAGTTGCGCAGGTCCACGCGGACCCGGAGGAACGTGACGCCATTCGCGGTGTCGACCCGCTCGATGGCGGGCGTCGGACCCGGGAGCGACGGCATCGGGTAGTCCGCGACGTATAGCGGGACGGGGGGCACGGTGATGCCCGCCCTGGCCAGGGTCACCTGCGGGTTCGGCGGCAGGTAGATGTTGAAGACGAACTCCCGTTCGAGACTCGGGGCCGGGACGCAGGTCGTCAGGGGCTGCGCCGGGGGAGGGATCGGGATCACGTTGGCATTCTTGAGCCCCGTGTCTTCCGAGCAGTCGAGCAGTTTGCCGCCACCCGAACTGAAGTGCACGTCGGTCACGATGCCCGGGACGTAGACGCCCGACCCGACCGGCTGCTTCGAGAACTCCGCGAACGGGTAGTCGCCGGGAATCGGGATCGGGCGGGGCCGGTGCACGGCGATGCCGTCCGGCGGCCACCAGTTCCGGCACGAGGACCGAAGCGGCGGTCCCGAGCCCTCTCGTGCGCCACCGAGGCCGACTTGGACTGGCGGACATGCTGGTACCCTCCTCCGCGCCGGCGCGACGGCGGCCGGGCCCTCCGCGCGTGCGGAAGGGGATGCCCGACGACCTCGCGATGACGCTCTGATCCTGAGATCGGGAACGCCGCCCGGCAGGTGACAACGGGATCGCGTTGCGGCAGAATCGAGTCCTGCGTCTCCGACAGGATTCCCGGCCGCGACTCACTCGCCGGCGGTCCCCGCCCCGGGCCCGCAGCTCGCGACCGTGGCAGCATCGATGCGTCGTTCTCGATCCTCCCCATGGGAGGTGTACGCATGTCCGACACGGCTGCGGAGCCGGCGGGCGGAGAATCGGGTGTCGCGCGGACCCCGCCGCCATCGCCGAGTTCGATTCTCGGACCGGAACGCTGGCATGCAGCGGCCGCCCACCTCGAGGTCGCCCTCGAGGTGTCGGGCGAGGCACGGCAGGCCTGGCTCGGCGACCTCGAGTCCCGGGATCCCATCGTGGCCGGCGACGTCCGCATCCTGCTCGGCGAATACGATGCGGTTACCAGGGCCGGCTTCCTGGAGTTGCGCGATGACGCGTGGCCCTGGGCCGAAGCCACGCCGGCCATCGATTGGGAACCAGGCACGAGGATCGGCCCCTACCGGCTGGTGAGGCTGCTCGGGGAAGGCGGCATGGGCGCCGTGTGGCGCGCCGAGCAGGATCGACCGATCCATCGTGCGGTGGCCATCAAGGTGGTGCGATCCGGTCGCGGCACGCTGAAGGTGCTCTCGCGCTTCGACCAGGAACGCCAGGCGCTCGCCGTCCTGAACCACCCCAACATTGCCCGGATCTTCGACGCTGGCGTGGCCCGCGACGGGCGGCCGTACTTCGTCATGGAGTACGTCGAGGGACTGCCCATCACGGCGTTCGCCGATCGCCACGCCCTCTCCGTCGACCGGCGGCTCCGGCTGTTCCTCCAGATCTGCGAGGCGGTCCAGCACGCCCACCAGAAGGGACTGCTGCACCGTGATCTGAAGCCGGCCAACATCCTGGTCGGTGAGCCGGACGGTCAGCCCGTGGTGAAGATCATCGACTTCGGCATCGCGAAGCCGCTCGAGCCCCTGCTGGCCGACGAAGCCCCGCACACCGAGTTCGGCGTGCTCGTCGGGACGCCGGAGTACATGAGCCCCGAGCAGGCGGGCCTGATCGAAGCTGCCGTGGACGCCCGTACGGACGTTTACAGCCTCGGGCTGGTGCTCTACGAACTGCTCGCGGGATCGCCTCCCTTCGGCACGCTGCAACTTCGGCAGCAGCCGGTGTTCGAGGCCTTGCGGATCATTCGCGAAGAGGAGCCGGCGCGCCTGACGTCGCGCCTGCGCGGTCACGATGATGAAGAGCGCGTGGCCATCGCCCGTGCGCGCGGCACCGAACCACGCGTGCTGCTGCAGCGGCTCGAGGGCGAGCTCGAGTGGATCACCTCGCGCGCGCTCCAGAAGGACCCGGCGCTGCGTTACGCGTCGGCCTCCGAGCTGCGCGCCGACATCGAACGCCACCTCGGCGGCGAGCCCGTCCTCGCCGGCCAGCCGTCGACCCTGTACCGGCTCAGCAAGCTGGCACGGCGCCACCGCGCCGTGACCGGCGCGATCGTCGCCGGGGCCACGGCCATCACGACGGGCGCCATCGTCTCGACCGTGGGCCTCGTTCAGGTACGCAGGGCGGAGGACGCGGCACGGCGTCAATTGATCAGCGCCATGGTCAGCGCAGGGATGCAGAAGGTCGATGAGGCCGATCCGCTGACGGGCCTCGTCTACCTGACGCGTGCCCTCGAACTCGAGACGGACCAGGCGCGCACGAGTGCCCATCGCGTACGACTCGGGGAAACGCTGCAACGCAGTCCCCGGCTCGTCCACCTGTGGCGGCACGATGCCTCCATCACGATGCTGGCCCTGTCCTCGCGCGGCCTCGTCGTCACGGGCAGCACCGACGGCGTGGCCACGATTCGCGACCTCGTCACGGGACGCACGACCGTGCCCGAACTTCGGCAGGGGGCGGCGGTGGTGGGCGGAGGCTTCTCGCCCGACGGCCGCACGGTCGCGGTCCTCGCCCTGGATGGGCGCCTGCGCCTCTGGGACGCCACCGACGGGCGGCTGGTGCGGGAGATCGCCGGCCCCGATCGGATCGCCGACGCGTCGTTCTCGCGCGACGGTGCGGCCGTGGCGACCATCGACGAGGGCGGCGCGCTGCGCGTGACCGACGTGGCGACGGGCACGCATCACTTCGCGGCGGAGCTGCCCGGACCGGGCGCGCAGGTGCTCTTCTCGCGCACGGCCGACGTGCTGGCGGCCGTCAGTGGCGGCGAGGTGCGGGCCTGGCGCGGGCCCACATGGTCCCAGACCACCGCGCTCCGATGGCAGGGAACCGCCTTGGGCCGCGTGGCGCTCTCTGCGGACGGCCGCTGGATTGCCACGGCCGGCCGTGACTGGGCGGCCCGCCTCTGGGACGTCGCCTCGGGGTGGCCGGTCGGTGAGCCCATGCGGCACGACGCCGGCGTCGACGATCTCATGTTCAGCGACGACGGGGCGCTGCTCGTCACGACCGCGTACGACCACACGACGCGTCTGTGGCAAGTCCCTGAGGCTACCGTGGTCGGCCGGCCGCGCGTGAGCGCCAGCATCCCCGGAATCGGCGCGGTGGGCCCAACCCGGATCATCGCCAGACCTACGCAGGGCGGCTTGGTGGATCTCTGGGGGCTGGACGGGCAACGCGCCATGCCGTCGGTCCCTCACGCGGGCGTGGATCTGGTGCGGTTCGACCTCACGGGCCGGTTCCTGGTCACCGCGGGCCGCGACGGGATCGCTCGGCTCTGGGACCTCGCCCCCGCGGTCCGCGAACCGCCCCGGCTGATGATCGAGGGCACCCACTTCGCGTGGCGAGTCGTCGCGGCGCCCGACGGCAGGACCATCGCCCTGACCAGCGGCGCCAACCGGTTGCAGGGTGTCGTCCGGGTGATGGACGCGTTCGCCGGGGCACCGGTGACGCCGACCATGCGACTGAGCGGGCTCAACATCGCCCTCGCCTTCTCACCCGACGGCCGTTGCCTGGTGACCTCATCGGAGGAGGGCACGAGGCTGTGGGACGTGGCGAGCGGCGAACCGCTGACGACGATGCTTCCAGAAGCACAGCCGATGCAGTTCGCCGCGTTCGCGCCCGACGGCGCGACCTTCGTGGTCGCCGACGACGATGGCGCCGCGGACCAGCGACACGGGGCGGCCCGCATCCGGGCGGCGGTGACCGGCGCCGACGTGAGCGGCGCCCTGGCGCACGACGCGCCGGTGATGGCGGCGTACAGCCCCGACGGACGGTTTCTGGTCACGGCGGCCAGCGCCGGATCCCCGAACCTGAAGATGTGGGACGTCAGGACTGGCCGTCTGCTGTGGACGGCAACGCACCCCGGCGGCATCGGGCGGGCGATCTGGGACCCGAATGGTCGAACGCTGTACACCGGCGGCCTGGACCAGCAGATTCGCCGCTGGCGCGCCGCATCGGGAGAGCCCTTGCCCCACGCCTTCAACGTGCTCGGCGGCGTCTGGGCGCTCGACGTCAGCCCCGACGGCGGGCGCCTGATCGCCGGCACCGATGGCGGGAACCTCCAGACGTTCGATCTCTCGGCCGGCACCACGCTCTGGGCGGCGTGGCACCGCGGGTTCGTCTACCAGTCGCGTCTCAGTCCCGACGGCACGCTGGCGCTGACGAGCGCGGGCGACCAGACCGCGCGACTGTGGGACGGCAGGACGGGCGAGCCGCTCACGCCGGGGCTGTGGACCGGCGGCCAGATCAGCCGCGGTGCCACGATGCTGGACCACGGCCGGGCCTGGGCCTGGACCGGGGCGGGCGTGTTCGTGGACGAGTTGACCACGGACGACCAGCCCGTCGAGCGACTGCGCGCGTATGCAGAGGGCGCCGCCGGACGCACGCTGGGGCCAGCGGGAACCGAGCTGGTGCTCTCGCCTTCCGAGGCGGCGACCCGGTTCGCGGAGGGCGGTGCCGGTGTTGGCCCCTCGTCGCCTTTGCCAGTGACAGCCTACGAGCGCGCCGAGGTGCTCGCAGCGCTTCGCCAGGGCCGTTACGACGCCGCGGTGGCGCTGGCCGACGTGCTGCGGTCACGCGGTGCGTCGCTGTGGCCGGACGAGATGCGCCGGTTGACGGCCCTGGCCGGGGCCGGGCGCTGGCACGCGGCGATCGAAGACCTCCGCCACCATCGGAAGTCCTGGACTGCCGCACCGGAGCTGATGTACGTCGAGGCCGTGGCCCTGGCGCGACTCGGTGACGGGCACGGCGGGACACGCCTCTGTCGCGAGGCCTTGAATCTCACCCGCGAAACGCGGCAGCCGGAGCGTGCATATTGGGCCGCGCGGGCGTGCCTTGCGGCAACCACCGTCGCCGAGCCCGCGGAGATCGAGGATCGGCTCGGGCGGGGCCACGCGGGAGTGCCCGGCACGTTCAGTCGGGACGACCTGCGGATCCTGTTGTCGATCCGGGTCGGCCGGGCGGTCACGGGCTCGACGCAGCTGCGCATCGTGGATTCGGAACCACCGGGCCACTCGGCGCTCGCCCTGCGCGCGCTCGCGGCTGCCCAGGCCGGCGACCGGCGCGAGGCGCGTCGCTGGCTGGACGCCTTCGACAGGCAACCCCGCGCCCGGCCCACGTTCTTCCTGCGTGCTTGGCTGAACGCAGAAACGGACGGGTTGCGGGAGCAGGCGAATCGCGTGCTGGCCGTGCCTTCCCGGCGTGCCCCCTCGGGCGTCGCCGGCGTGGCGCACCAGCCCTGACAATCGCCAGCATCGCAGCCTCACAACCCCGTGCGCGTGGCCCCCTCGCACGAGAGCGTGACCGCCTCGACCGGCGTCGTGCCCGTCAGCCCGACGCCGGCGTGCAGGGCGTAGGCCGAAGGGAAGCACCGGCTCAGGTCGAAGCGCACGGCCGGCTGGCCATTGGCCCCCACGTAGATGATCGACACGTCACGGCGATCCAGCGCTCCCGACAGGGTCTGCTGATACCAGCTCCACAGGGCATCGTCAGTCCGCACGTGGCGCCGCACGATGACCTCGCCAGGCGTTGACTGGCCCGGCACCTTGCGCACACCATCCCCGCTGCCGTCACGGAAGGTGAGCACCGTGGTGGTGAACAGGTCGCCCTCCACGGACACCACGTCACGGATCCGCACGTCGCCGATCTTGACCCTCACCCTGCCGTCGACGGCGAACATCGGCCAGGGCTGGGGGCCACTGGCCTCGGTGAGCGCCGACACCGCGAGAACCGCCACGACCAACCCGAGGCTGAATCGAGACATGCGCGCACTCCTCTTCCGGGCACGCCCGCGGGACGCATGCCCTTTCGACAGTTCACCGGCCGTGTCCGCGACCCGGGCCGGAACCCGTCCGGCCGCGATCGCGCGCATCATCCGGACCCCGCGACCGGATCTCCTGGAACGAGTGCGTCAGGCCGGCAGCTCCCTGCCCCGGAAGCGCCGCCACAACGACCATATCATCGCACCGAACGTGATGCTCCACGCCGCGATGCCGGCATGGACGAACGCCGCCGGCACGGCGTCGAGGAACGTGGGCTCGACGGCGCGCACCTCGCTTGCGTTTCGCAAGCGCACGCAGCCGCTGCACCTCCCCAGCGCCGGGTGCATCTTCCAGAACCCGGATCCCACCCGTGACCG
>JBDIBB010000097.1:0-15417 GCA_039812685.1 Vicinamibacteraceae bacterium | reverse complement strand
TTGAAGGAGGAGCAACGCCGCCAGCCGGGATGCCCCGCCCGTCGAATGCAGCGCCACTTTCGCCACGGGCTGCTAAGCTGTGGCCGCCGTGCGATCGGCCGCGGCGCGTCCCGCCCGCGGCACCCGCGGCCACGACACCCTGGGCCCCCACGGCGCAAGCCCCGGTACACACATGCCACACGTCACCGTCGACAGCCACCAGGCCGTGCGCGTGCTCCGGCTGACGCGGCCGGAGAAGAAGAACGCGCTCACCGTGGCGATGTACGCCGCGCTGCACGAGGCGCTGGCCGCCGCCCGCGACGATACGGCCGTCCGCGTCGTGGTGATCACCGGCACGCCGGGCACCTTCACCGCGGGCAACGATCTCGGGGACTTCCTGCAGGACCCGCCCACCGGCGAGCAGAGCGCGGTGTTCCGCTTCCTTCACACGCTGGTGGAATTTCCGAAACCGGTGGTGGCGGCCGTCGACGGCGCGGCGGTCGGCATCGGCACCACGCTGCTGCTGCACTGCGACCTCGTCGTGGCGAGTTCGCGCGCGCGCTTCGCGCTGCCGTTCGTGAAGCTGGCGCTGGTGCCCGAGGCGGGATCGAGCTTGCTGCTGCCGCTCGCCGCCGGCTACCACCGGGCGGCGGAGTGGCTGCTGCTCGGCGAGCCGTTCACCGGCGAGGACGCGCACCGCGCGGGCCTCGTCAACCGGGTCGTGGAGCCCGAGGCGCTCGAGGACACGGCGATGGCGCTGGCGCGCGCGCTCGCGGCGCTGCCGCCCGAGGCCGTGCAGTCGAGCAAGCGCCTGCTGCGCGACCCGCTGCACGACGCGACGATGGCTGCGATCCGGCGCGAGGCGGCGGTGTTCCTCGACCGCCTGCAGTCGGCCGAGGCGCGGCAGGCGTTCCAGGCGTTCTTCGCGCGCAAGTAGGGACGGCCCGGGGCGGTGGACGGTGGGGCCCCATGACCCCGGCCCTCGCGACGCCAGATCCCCAGGGTCGAGCATGTGCAGCCCGCGATCGTTAACCGCGCGACGCCGCCTGCGTAGTACCCGGGTGAACGCACTCGCGGGCCGTCGCCCGCGTGCCCATTCGCCGAGGTGCTGCCCATGCCGTCCACGCCGACCCGTTCCCACTGGCTCGCCTGCGTCGCCTGGATGGCCTTGATGCCGTCGGGCCTCTGGCTCGAGGCCGCCCAGTCGGCCCAGCCAGCCCCCACGGTGGTCCAGGCCCCCGCCACGGCGGCGCCGGTTGCGATCGATGACACGCAGGACGCCGGGCGCACCCAAAGGCGCCTGCAGCAACTGCTCGACCGTCATCCGCCGGGCCTGCGATCGGTGCTGCAACTCGACCCGTCGCTGATCGGCGACGCCACCTACCTGGCGCCGTATCCCGACCTGCGGTCGTTCCTCGCCGCGCACCCCGAGGTGGCACGCGACCCGGCGTTCTTCCTCGGCGCACCCGACAGCCTCGCACACGAGCGAGATCCGCGCACCCTGGCGTTCCGGGCCTGGGGGCAGGTCTTCGAAATGGCGACCATCGTGGCCGTGATCCTCACGCTCACCGGCGCGGTGGCGTGGCTCGTGCGCACGCTGGTCGACTACCGCCGCTGGCTGCGGCTGTCGCGCGTGCAGGCCGAAGCGCACGCCAAACTGCTCGACCGCCTCACGCAGAACGACGAACTGCTCGCCTACGTCCAGTCGCCCGCCGGCAGCGCGTTCCTCGCGTCGGCGCCGATTTCGATCGACGCGGGCCCGCGCGCGGCGGCCGCACCCTTCGCGCGGATCCTGTGGTCGGTGCAGGCCGGCGTGGTGCTCACGTTCGCGGGCCTGGGGCTGTCGTGGGCGAGCACGCGCGTGGTCGCCGAGATGGGCCCGCCGCTGTCGGTCCTGGGCATCCTGGCGGTCATGATGGGCATCGGGTTCGTGGCTTCGGCGTTCGTCGCGCACCTGCTGGCACGCCGCCTCGGGCTGGTCGACGGGGGCCCGTCGCCGGGCGGGGTCCGTCACGCCGGCCCGGTGTCGTGAAGCACGATCTGCGATCACCACGCATGCGAGACCTCACCTACTCGGACATCGAACGACTCACGGCGACCCCCGCCGCCGACGCCGTGACGCTGCGCATGGACGAGGAGGCGTTCCGCGCGTTCTACGATCGCACGGCCCGATCGATCTGGGCGTACCTGGCCAGGGCCACGGGCGATCGACAGGCCGCCGACGACCTGCTGCAGGAGGTCTTCTACCGGTTCCTGCGCGCCGGCGCGGCTTGCGAGAGCGAATCGCACCGGCGCCGCTACGTGTTCCGGATCGCCGCCAACCTCGTGCGCGATCGCCACCGGCGGCACGTGAACGAAGTGGCGCTGCCCGACGAGGCGGATCCTGGTCCGCGCGGCGAAGGTGCGACGATGCGCGGCGTGTCCCCGCTGGCAGCCATGGACTCGGTGGCGGACCGCGCGACGCAGCGCGTGGACCTGGATCGCGCGATGACGCACCTCCGGCACCGCGACCGCGACCTGTTGTGGATGGCCTACGGTGAGGGCGCATCCCACGCGGAGATCGCCGACGCCCTCGGGCTGCGGCCCGCCAGCATCAAGCTGCTGCTGTTCCGCGCGCGTCGGAAACTGGCCGCGCTGCTGCGGCCGGACGCCACGGGGGCGCGCGGAGGCCAGCGATGATCGCCCACGAATGCCCGCACGAACAGGACGTGCTCGACGCGCTGGACGCGCGACGGTGGCCTGCGCGCTGCGATGCGGCGACGCGCGCGCACGTGGCGGCCTGTCGGGTATGTGCGGACCTCGTCGAGGTGGCTTCCGCATTGCGCACGGATCACGAACGCTGGTGGCAGCAGGCCCACCCGCCGCCGGCGTCGCTCGTGTGGTGGCGCGCGCAGATGCGGGCGCGCGCCGAGGCCGCGCAGGTGGCGTCGCGTCCGGTACTGGTGGCCCAGGTGGTGTTCGGACTGTTGACCACGGCGCTGGCTGCTGCCGCCCTGGCGCTGACGCTCGATCCGGTGGGCGGCGCGAGGGCCGGCACCCTGGACGAGCGGTGGCGCGCGCTGGCAGCGGCGCCCGTCGTGGCGCGCGAGATCGTCCCGGTGATCCCGCCGGCGGTCTGGCTGGCCGTCGGCCTGTGGCTGCTGGTGGTCCCCGCCGCGATCTATGCCGCCCTTCGCGAATAGGGGCCGGACATGTCGATCCTCTACCAGCGGTCCTGCCGGACGACCTCGGCGAGTGCCTTCTTCTCGGGAGAGGGCTGTTCGGCGGGCCGGCCCACGGCCACCACGGCGAGCAGGTGCACGGTGTCGGGGACACCCAGCAGCGCTTTCACGGCGGCGGCATACGGCGCCGGCTCCATCGACATCCAGCACGCGCCGAACCCCAGCGCGTGCGCCGCGAGCAGCAGCGACGTCACGGCGGCCGATCCGTCCTCCTTCCACCACTCCCACTCGTCGACGCACGCGGCGATGGCCACCGGCGCGGTGCGGAGGAACTCGCCGTGGCCGGCCAGTTCCACGATGCGCGCACGCGTGGCCGGATCGCGCAGGACGAGAAAGGTCCAGGGCTGCTTGTTCATCGACGTCGGGGCCAGGCGGGCGCAGTCGATCATTACATCGACGACGCCGGCCGGGACGTCGGCATCCGGGGCGAACGTGCGGATGCTGCGGCGGGTCCTGAGGCAGTGGAGAGCGTCCATCCGGTAACCCTACAGGAAGGCGGCCACCGGCGGAACCGGGGACCGGTACGCGGGGAGCGGCACGACAGGGCTGCGCTCCGTCTCCTGTCGTGCCCGCTCCCGGACAACGGTTCGGCATGCGTCCGGCGGCCGGCCCTACCGACGGGGCACCAGCTCCGGTGGCGAGGGCACCCGCTTCAGTTCCCCGCTCCCGACGTGGTGCACCTCCGCGTCGGTGAAGTCGGGCGTCGTCTCGGTGAACTGCGCTTCCTCGGTGGAGCCCTTCATCGCGACGGTCGATGCCGCGCCCCCCATGATCACCTGCGTCACGTCGTCGAAGTAACCCGCACCGACGAACGACTGGTGCTTCACGGCGCGATAGCCGTGGTCCCGCTCGAGTTCGAACTCGTGCTCCTGCAACCGCGAGTAGGCGAGCATGCCTTCGTCGCGGTAGGCGTGGGCCAGTTCGAACATGCCGGTGTTCAGCGAGTGGAACCCGGCCAGCGTGACGAACTGGTACTTGTAGCCCATCGCGCCGAGTTCGCGCTGGAAGACGGCGATGGTCCGCTCGTCGAGGTGCTTCCGCCAGTTGAAGGACGGCGAGCAGTTGTAGGCGAGCAGCTTGCCCGGGTGCTTCTCGTGGATGGCCTCGGCGAACCGCTTCGCCTCGCCGAGATCGGGATGCGAGGTCTCGCACCAGATCAGGTCGGCGTAGGGCGCGTAGGACAGGCCGCGCGAGATCGCCTGGTCGAGGCCGGCACGCACCTCGCGGAAGCCCTCGATGGTGCGCGCGCCGGTGCAGAACGGCTTGTCGCGATCGTCGATGTCGCTCGTCAGCAGGGTGGCCGAGTCGGCGTCGGTGCGGGCGATGAGCACCGTGGGCACGCCGCACACGTCGGCGGCCAGGCGTGCCGCCACCAGCTTGGCGATCGCCTCCTGCGTGGGCACCAGCACCTTGCCGCCCATGTGGCCGCACTTCTTCGCCGACGACAACTGGTCCTCGAAGTGCACGCCGGCCGCCCCGGCCTCGATCATCGCCTTCATCAGCTCGAAGGCGTTGAGCACGCCGCCGAAGCCCGCCTCGGCATCGGCGACGATGGGCGCGAACCAGAAGGGCATCCGATCGTCCTTGCCCAGCTCGTGGGTGATCTGATCGGCGCGCTGCAAGGCGTTGTTGATGCGCCTGACCAGCGCCGGCACGCTGTCGGCCGGGTAGAGGCTCTGGTCGGGGTAGGTCTGGCCCGCGGTGTTGTTGTCGCCCGCCACCTGCCAGCCGCTCATGTAGATCGACTTCAGGCCGGCCTGCACCATCTGCACGGCCTGGGCGCCGGTGAGCGCGCCGAGCGCCCGGATGAACGGCTCGGTCTTCAGCAGATCCCAGAGCCGCTCGGCGGTGAGCGTGGCGATCGTGTAGTCGATCTTCACCGAGCCGCGAAGGCGCAGTACGTCCGCGGCCGTGTAGGGGCGCGCGATGCCCTGCCAGCGTCGATCGGTCTTCCAGCCGCCCTCCATCGCCTCGATGACCTGTTGCTTCATGGCCGATACGCTCCTTCCTGACGGGTGCGACGGCCGGCTCACGCGAGATGCGCGTAGCCGACGGTCGTCATGAACTCGGTGAACTCGTCCCTCAGCACGATCTCCTCGATGATGTCGCGGGCCTTCGCGTAGTGGCCCGCCACGAACGCCTCCGGGCTGATCCGTCCGCGCAGCTTCGCGAGCTCCTCGTCGAACAGCGCGTGAACCAGGTCGCGGGTCACCCGGCGGCCGTCGGCGAGCACGCCGTTGCCGTGGTGGATCCACTGCCAGACTTGCGAACGCGAGATCTCGGCCGTGGCCGCGTCCTCCATCAGGTTGTAGATGGGGACGCAGCCGTTGCCCGAGATCCACGCCGCCATGTACTGGATGCACACGTCGATGTTGTGGCGCAGGCCCTTCTCGGTGATCTCGCCGGCCGGCACCGTGAGCAGGTCGGCGGCCGTGACCCGCAGGTCGGGCAGGCGCCGGCCGATCTGGTTGGGCCGCGGCATCCTCGCATCGAAGATCGCCCTGGCGATCGGCACCAGGCCCGGGTGCGCCACCCAGGTACCGTCGTGGCCGTCGCCCGCCTCGCGCTCCTTGTCGGCGCGGACCTTGGCGAGCGCCTCCTCGTTGGCCGCCGGATCGTCCTTGATCGGGATCTGCGCCGCCATGCCGCCGATGGCATGGATGCCGCGCCGGTGACAGGTCTCGATGGCGAGCCTCGAATACGCCCGCATCATGGGCGTCGCCATCGTCACCTGCGCGCGGTCGGGCAGCGTGAACGCGTCGTGGCCGCGGAACTTCTTGATGATCGAGAAGATGTAGTCCCAGCGGCCGCAGTTCAGGCCCGCCGAGTGATCGCGCAGCTCGTGGAGGATCTCGTCCATCTCGAAGGCCGCGAGGATCGTTTCGATCAGCACCGTGGCCCGGATGGTGCCCTGCGGCAGCCCGAGGCGGGCCTGCGCCGACACGAACACGTCGTTCCACAGCCGCGCCTCGAGGTGGTTTTCGAGCTTCGGCAGGTAGAAGTAGGGCCCGCTGCCCCGATCCAGCAGCGCGCGCGCGTTGTGGAACAGGAAGAGTCCGAAGTCGAAGAGCCCGCCCGGAACCGCCTCGCCGTCCAGCCGCACGTGCTTCTCGGGCAGGTGCCAGCCGCGCGGCCGCACCATCAGCACCGCCGGGCGCTCGTTCAGCCGGTAGGCCTTGCCCTCCGGCGAGGTGTAGGCGATCGTGCCGCGCACCGCATCGCGCAGGTTCGCCTGGCCGAGGATCGCGTTGTCCCACGTCGGGGAGTTCGCGTCCTCGAAGTCGGCCATGAACACGCTCGCGCCCGAGTTGAGCGCGTTGATGATCATCTTGCGATCGACCGGGCCCGTGATCTCGACCCGACGGTCCTGCAGGTCCGCCGGAATGGGCGCGACGCTCCAGTCGCCCTCACGCACGTGGCGCGTGGCCGGCAGGAAGTCGGGG
The DNA here is from genome assembly GCA_039812685.1 of Vicinamibacteraceae bacterium. GTDB lineage: Bacteria > Acidobacteriota > Vicinamibacteria > Vicinamibacterales > JAFNAJ01 > JBDIBB01. The sequence goes on along the minus strand of JBDIBB010000097.1, from coordinate 8,774 downwards.
AGCTGCCCCGCCTCGAGCGCCCGCTGCCGGTCGGCGCGCGCCGCCAGCAGCCCGGCCCGTCGCGGCGCGAACTCGCGCACCAGCGCCGCCACGAACCCGAGCGCCGCCGGCGTGAGGATCTCGGCGCCGCCGGGCGGAACCGGCGCCACCACCTCCAGGCCGTGAGGAGATGAAGGAGTCGACACGACGACCTCCGGACTGCGGGGGCGGGAATGACGCCGCGCGGATTGCCGCGACGCGGCATCTGGAGGGTAGCGCCCTTGCCGCATAGCGTCAAGAGCGACGGGACAGGGAGGATGCGCTCGCGCATCGCGTGCGACTCGGGGCTGTCGTCCGCGACCGGCAGCCGCAGCGTCCACGCCCGCGCGGCCAGGAGGCTGGCGGGCCATCACGCGTGGGTCGGGACGGGGCCCGTCAATTGCGGGGAACCGGGCACACGAGGGCGGCCGGTCCGGACGGTCGAGGCGACGGGAACGGTCGGCCGATCCGGGGAAAAGAACCTCCCGGATCGCGGGGAAGCGGGCCTGGTCAGGTCTCCCAGGCCCCACGCCCCGAGCCCCTGCCTACCAGTCCGTGGCGAAAGTGGCGCTGCATTCGACGGGCGGGGCATCCCGGCTGGCGGCGCTGCTCCTCCCTCAAATACTGGCCGGATTCTCGGTCGTCGCGCCTGGCCAGCCGGGCGCCGCGCCCGTCTCGGTGCGACGCGGCACTTCCACCACGAACTGCTACAGCTTCGGCAGCCCCGGGCCGAACACGCGCCCGTGCAGCGAGTGGCAGTTTCCGCAACTGGTGAGCACCTCACCGTAGACGGCCGCGCGTTCGGCTGGCGTCCTGGCGCCGCCCGCCTTGACGCCGATCTGCTTGTAGGCCGCCTCGGCCTCGTTCAAGTCCCTGGCCAGCGCCTCGTCCTTCATCGTCACCTTCATCACCTGCGCCTTGCGCATGGTGTCGGCGCCGCGCTTCCAGTGGTCATCAGAGGGCGATTGCAGGCCCAGCCCCATCATGTCGACCGAGTAGTAGTGCTCCAGCATCCGCGCGCGCACCGACGAGATGCTGGGCGGCCTGGCGGGGGCCGTCATCGCGATGGGCGTGCCCAGCCCGGCGTGGCAGGCGCCGCAGGCGGCCGACATCATGCCGACGGCCCTGGCCGCGGCCTCGATGGTGGTGGCCTCGCCGGCCTCGCGCGCGGCGCCCTTCAGATCGCCGAGGTACTTCTGGGCGTTGGTGGGCAGGCCGTCCATCGACAGTTCGTTGAGCAGCGCCTTCGACATCTCGCGGACATCGTCGAGATCGCCCCGGACGACGGCGTAGTCGATGTTGGTCAGCGCGGTGAGGTGGGCGTGCATGCGCTCGACGGCAGGTGAGGCGGCCTGCGCGCGCAGCGCGGTCGTGACCAGTACCGGAAGGATGATGATGGCGGCCACCAGCAGGGCCATTCGGGCTCGGGATGTCGGAAACACGAGAACCTCCTGGAGACAGGGGCAACTCTCCGGGTGATTGTATACCGTCGGTCACACGCGCACGAGAGAGGCCCCCCAGGTCATGCCGGCGCCGAATGCCACCAGCAGCACCAGGTCGCCCGGCGACAGCCGGCCGTCACGCACGCACTCGTCCCACAGCAGCGGAATGGTCGCGGCCGTGGTGTTGGCGTACTTCTGGATGTTGTGCGCCACCTGGGCGTCAGCCAGACCCAGGGCCTTCTGGACGTACTCGTTGATGCGCCGGTTGGCCTGGTGCATCAGCGCCATCCTCAGGTCGCCGATGCCGGCGCCATGTCGTGCCAGGATCGCCTGCGCCGCCTCGATCATCCGCGTCGTGGCCATGCGAAAAACGTGGCGGCCGTCCATCACCGGCACGAACTCGCCCCGGCTCAACTGACCCACGTCCACGTAGGGGCGATGGCGAAAGCCGACGCCCGGCACGCAGAGCCGATCGGCCTCCGCGCCGTCGGCGAACAGCATGGTGTCGATCACGCCCCGGTCGCCGGACTCGGCCGCCGACAGCACCACCGCCGCGGCGGCGTCGCCGAAGAGCACGGTGAGGTGGCGCGTCTGCGTGTTCATCTCCCACTCGCCCTCGGCCAGCGGCGCGTCGAGCTGGCCGTTGAGGCGCGCCCAGCTGCCCTCGCGCCACGGCATGAAGCCGGAGTGCACCTCGGCGCCGACCAGCAGCACGTGCCGGGCGAGACCCGCCTGGATGTGGAGATCGGCCAGCCGCAGCCCGTAGAGAAAGCCGGAGCACTGCTGGCGCAGGTCGAAGCACGGCACCGGGCGCGCGCCCAGCCGGTGCTGCAGCAGCCCGCCGCAGCCCGGAAAGAACCGGTCGGGCGTCATCGTCGCGAAGACGATCAGGTCGAGATCGACGGCGGCCAGGCCGGCCGCCTCCAGCGCCTGGCGCGAGGCGCCCTCGGCAAGATCGGTGGTGGAGGTACCGGGATCCACGTAATAGCGCGACTCGACCCCGGTGCGCTCCCGAATCCACTCGTCGCTGGTGTCCATGATGCGGGCCAGCATGTCGTTGGTGACGAGGTTGGGCGCGATCGCCGAGCCGCTGCCCGTGACGACGGAATGCATGATGACTCCTGGGGAACGCGTGTCCTGCCCCCGCATGAGGGAGGGCCGGCGACCGAGCAGTGGGGGCTGCCCCGGACGATCGTGGCATTCTACCTTCGGGCGTCACCCGGGTACCAACGGGTCCGGGCCGCCGCCGGCTGCCGATGCTGCCCGACCTTCACCGTGCCGTCGAAGCGTGCCTCGCCGGCGCCGATCGCCGCGCCGTCGCGCGCGCGGCACGGGCGCTCTCGGAGACCTACCGGGCCGACGCCGGCCATCCCCTCGCCCGGATGGACGACGCCGTGACACGGCTCGCCTACCTGGCCACGCGGCTGCCGGCCACGGTCGCCGCGCTCGCCTTCGTCGTGCGTCGGGCCGCGGCATGCCTCGACCTGTCGGCGTGCGCCACCGTGCTCGAGCTGGGCGCCGGCCCGGGACCGGCCGCCTGGGCGTGCGCCCCGGTGATGCCGGCCCTGCGCCAGGTGCACATGGTGGATCGGGACGCCGGCCTGCTGGATCTCGGGAGACGGCTGGCCGATCACGCCGGCGTCTTCCCCGGCGTCACCCTCTCCCGGACGACGGCCGGGATCGAGCGCCTGGATCCGATGCCCGAGGCGGATGTCGTCGTGCTGTCCTACGCGATCGGAGAAGTCGATCCCGAGCGGCGGGCCTCGGTGCTGGCGCGCGCGTGGGCGGCGGCGCGCCTCGTGCTGATCGTCGTGGAACCCGGTACCCGGCCGGGATTCGCCCGCGTGCTCGACGCCCGCGCGATGGCCATCGCCGCCGGCGGGCACGTGGCCGCGCCCTGTCCGCACGACGCGGTCTGTCCCATGGTCGCGCCCGACTGGTGTCACGTTCCGGTGCGGCTGGACCGCAGCCGCCTGCACCAGCAGGTGAAGGGCGCGTCGCGCGGCTTCGAGGACGAGAAGATCGCGTACGTCGTCGTGGGGCGCGCGGCGCCGCCGCCCGTGCGCGCCGCCCGCGTCATCGCCCACCCCGACACGCACTCGGGCCACCTCCGGCTCCGGCTGTGCACGCCGGAGGGCATCCAGACGCGCACGCGATCGAAGCGTGACGGCGAGGCCTATCGTCGCGCGCGGCACGCGCGCTGGGGCGACGCGCTGGCGGAGTGACCGCCGCCCCCCACGGCACACCAGGGCCATGCCGTTACAATCCGCCGTCATGAAGCCCGCCCGCGCCCTCGCCCTCTGTCTTGCCATGCTCGGACACGTCGCCGGGGCCCACGCGCAGCCGGCACCCTCCCAGCCGCCCGAGCGAGGCGTCTCGCTCGAACTCGCCCGGCATCGCCGCGCCACGTTGTCGGAGATTGGCTATCGCCTCGAGTTCTCGCTGCCGGAACGGCAGGCGGCGCCCGTCACCGGACGCGTGACGATCACGCTGGTGCGCCGCGGCGCCGCCGGTCCCCTGGTGATCGACTTCGCGGGCGACACGACGATGCCGCCCGGCGTCCGCGCCAACGGCGTGCCGGTGCAGGCGCCGCCGATCAACGGTCACCTCGTCGTCCCGGAGGCGTCGCTGCGCGAGGGCCCCAACGAGGTGGAGGTGACGTTCACGGCGGGCGACGGCCCGCTGAACCGCGGCGACGACTTCCTCTACTCGCTCTTCGTGCCGGCCCGGGCGCACCGCGCCTTCCCCTGCTTCGATCAGCCCGACCTGAAGGCGCGCGTCACGCTGTCGCTCGAGCTGCCGGCCGGCTGGGCGGCGGTTGCCAACGGGCGCGAGATCGCCAGGGAGATGCGCGGCGATCGCGCCCTCGTGCGCTTCGCCGGGACGAAGCCGCTCTCCACCTACCTGATCGCGTTCGCCGCGGGCCGCTTCCAGGTGGAGACGGCCGAGCGCGACGGGCGCGCCTTCCGCATGTTCCATCGGGAGACCGATGCCGCGAAGCTCGCGCGCAACCGCGACGCGGTGTTCGACCTGCACGCACGTGCGCTGGCGTGGCTCGAGCGCTACACGGGGATTCCGTACCCGTGGGACAAGTTCGACTTCTTCCTGGTTCCCGCGTTCCAGTTCGGCGGCATGGAGCATCCGGGCGCGATCTTCTACAACGCGCCCGCCGTGCTCGTCGACGAATCGGCCACGCAGGCGCAGCTGCTCGGGCGCGCCAGCCTGATCGCCCACGAGACCGCCCACATGTGGTTCGGCGACCTCGTCACCATGCGGTGGTTCGACGACGTGTGGATGAAGGAGGTGTTCGCCAACTTCTTCGCGGCGAAGATCGTGAACCCGTCGTTCCCCGACCTGGATCACGATCTGCTGTTCCTCTACGCGCATTACCCGGCGGCGTACGAGGTCGACCGAACGAACGGCACGCACCCCGTCCGCCAGCCGCTCGACAACCTGGAGCAGGCCGGCACGCTCTACGGCGCGATCATCTACCAGAAGGCGCCGGTCGCCATGCGGCAGCTCGAGCGGATGCTCGGCGAGGAGCCGTTCCGCGACGGCCTGCGCGCCTACCTCGCGGCGCACGCCTACGACAACGCCTCCTGGCCCGACCTCATCGGCCTGCTCGACGAGCGCACGCCACGCGACCTCGCGGCCTGGAGCCGCGCGTGGGTGGAGGAAGCGGGCCGGCCCGTGGTGCGCACGCGGCTCGACGTGGACGAGCGGGGCACCGTGCGATCGCTGGCCTTCGAGCAGGAGGATCCGCAGGGGCGCGGCCGCACGTGGCCGCAGGCCATCGAGGTGGTCGCCGGTGGCGACCAGGGCAATCGGCACCTGCCGGTGGCGCTGGACGGCGCGCGGGCGGAGGTGCCGGAGCTCGTCGGCCAGCCGGCGCCGCGGTTCGTGCTGCCCACCGGTGGCGGGCTCGGCTACGGCGACTTCGTGCTCGACGCGCGAAGCCGCGACGACCTGCTCGCGCACGCGCCATCGCTCGACAGCGCGCTGACGCGCGGTGCCGTCTACGTCACGCTGTGGGAGGACGTGGTGGCCGGCCGGCTGCCCGCCGCGGCGTGGATGGACCTCACGCTGCGCGCGCTCGCCCAGGACACCAACGAGCAGAACGTCACGCGGCTGCTGGGCTATGCGTCGGCCGCGTTCTGGCGCCGCCTGGATCCCGCGGCCCGCGACGAACTGGCGCCGTCGCTCGAACGCCGCCTGCGCGAGGGCCTCGATCGCGCGCAGACGCGCACCGCCAAGGCCCTGTGGTTCCAGGCGCTCGTGCGGCTGGCCCGCACCGGGCCAACCCTCGACTGGCTCGCCGCCGTGTGGCGTCGCGAGGTCACCATCGAAGGGCTGCCGCTGGCCGAGCCCGATGAAATCGTGCTCGCGCAGGAACTCGCCGTGCGCGAGGTCGACGGCTGGCGCGGGATGCTCGACGCGCAACTGGCGCGCATCGCCAACCCCGACCGCAAGGCCCGGTTCGAGTTCGCGCGCCCCGCGCTCGACTCGGATCCGGCCGTCCGCTCGGCGTTCTTCGAGGGGCTGCGGCAACCGGAGCGACGCCGGCGCGAGCCGTGGGTGCTCGAGGCGGTCGGCTACCTGCACCACCCGCTGCGCGCCGCGTACGGGGCCACCCTGGTGGCGCCATCACTGGCCCTGCTCGAGGAGATCCAGCGGACCGGCGACATCTTCTTCCCGAAACGCTGGCTCGATGCGACGCTCGGCAGCCATCGTTCGCCGGAGGTGGCGCGCGAGGTGACACGTTACCTCGAGGCCAACCCGACGCTTGCGCCCCGCCTGCGGCGCCTGGTGCTCCAGTCGGCGTACGAACTGCTGGCGATGGCCGGTCCCGCGCAACCGCCCGCCGAGGCGCCACTCGCGCCGCGACGGTGACAACGCGTCGCGGGGCGACGCGCGCGCGACGCGCCGGACGGCTCAGCCCTTCAGCGCCTCGACCAGCGCGACGTAGGCGCGCATCGCGTCCTCGGTCGAGGTGCCCGACAGCTTCGCCCATGCGTCGTGCTTCGCGCCGCCGACGAAGTCGAACCCGCCGGGCCGCGGGCCCGACACGTCGCCGCTGGTCGCCTGCTTGAACAGCGCGTAGAGTTTCAGGAGGGTGTCGTTGTCCGGGCGCTTCGGCAGCGTCTTGGACGCAGCCACCGCGGCCTCGAATTCCCCCTTCAGGTCGGTCATGCGATCCTCCGTGCCCGCCGCGCGGGGGCCGGTGCGCGGCAGGCGCATTATGAGCGAAGTGCCGCGGCGCCCGCCGGCCCGCGACGGGGGATACCAACGCGTCGCATGCAGGCGTGCGTCGCCAGCCCGGCCCACAGGCCGCGTGCACCCTCGGTGAGCCGCTTCGACGACAGATGTCACCTTCCAGGGGGAGGTACACACCATGTCGACTGGATGCATCCCACGCCGCCAACGGCTTCGTGCCATGACCGTGCTCGCGGTACTGCTCGCTGCCGGCACACCCGCGCTTGCCCAGGATCCGCCCGCCCCGGCGTCGCGGTTCGCCGTCGAACCACGGGTCGGCTGGATCGGCTTCGCGGACGAGGGCGTCACCAACCACGGGTCCTTCGGCCTCGCCCTGCCCGTTCGCCTCGCGGGGCGCCTGAGCGTCGGCCCCGAGATCGTCTACGCCGCGGGTCCCGCCAGCGACCGTGACCTGTTCGTCTCGGGCAACGCGTGGGTGACGCTCGGCACGATCCGGGATGCCGGAGGCGGACCGTCGTTCTCGCCCTACATCGTCGGCGGCGCCGGCCTGCTGCGACACACGCAGCGCACGCCCTGGTGGACCTCCACGGGGACCGAGATGAACGCTTCCGTTGGCGCGGGTCTGCGCGTGGAGATCACCGACCGCTGGTACGTGGCGCCCGAGTGGCGAGTCGGTCTCGAACTGCACATGCGGGTGATGGTGGCCGTCGGCTACCGGTTTGGCGCGCGGCCGTAGTACCGTCGCCGGCGCCGGGCCGCCCGCTGATCCGGACACCGCCATGACGCTGCCTCCCGAGCACTTCCGCCACCTCGCCCACTGCCCGCGCTGCGCGGCGCCCGCAGCGGCGCCCCACGACGTGCCGTTTCGCTGCGCCGCCTGCGGCTTCGTGCTGTTCTTCAATGCCGCCGCGGCCGTCGCGGCTTTCATCGCGCGCGAGGATGGCACCGTGTTGTTCACGCGCAGGGCGAGACCTCCGGCCGCCGGCCTGCTGGGCGTGCCCGGCGGGTTCGTCGACTTCGGCGAGACGGCCGAAGAGGCCCTGCGGCGCGAGGCGCTGGAGGAAGTGGGGCTGGCGCTAGGCGAGTTGCAGTACCTCGCGTCGTTTCCCAATCGCTACGCCTACGCCGGCGTCACCTACCACACCCTCGACCTGTTCTTCGAGACGCGGCTGCCCGCGGGCGCGCAGCCGCGGGCGCTGGACGCCGTCGACGGCCTGTGCTGGCGCGCGCCGGCGGCGGTGGCGCCCCACGAGATCGCGTTTCCCTCGATGCGGGCGGCCGTCGCTCGGCTGGCCAGGCGCCGGCCGGCGTGAGGGGCCGCTGGTCGTCGGCTCGTGAAGCCTCCGGCCGGGCAGTCCGCGGGTGGCCGGCGTGCTCGGCGCGCCGGGCCCGCCAGCGCCGGAACGCCCGCCAGGCCGGGTCGCCCGGGCCGGCCATTTGTCGTTTCCCGGCGTCTCGTGTGAGGATTACTGCTTGCCCGCGCGCCCCGGGACCAACCGTGGCCCCGGCCCGACGAGGAATGCCGTTCATGAAGCTCTACCGTCGTTTCCACGTGGTCCTCGTGCTGGGTCTCGCCCTGGCGGCCGCCGGCTGCGGCAGCGACTCCACGCCCACCTCGCCCACGACACCGGCCAACCCGACCACCGTCACCTTCTCGGGCACGCTGTCGGCCAACGGCGCCGCCAACCACGTGTTCACCGCCACGGGCGCCGGCACGGTGACGCTCACGCTCACCAGCGTGTCGATCGAGAGCGGCGCCACGCCGCCCATCATCGGGATCAGCCTCGGCGGCATGAACAACCTCGCATGCACGGCGGTCGTGTCGCGGGATCAGGCGGTCCAGGGGAGTTCGATTGCCGGCACCACGGCGGGCGGGACCTTGTGCGCGCGCGTCTTCGACGCCTACGGCGTGGTCACCGATCCGGTGAGCTACACCCTGACGGTCGTGCACCCATAGGGCTTGACACCCGGGTCCGCGCAGGCGGCGCGTGACCGTCTACGCCGGCACCGACTGCGAGAGGCCACGCCGCCGGCGCAGTTCCTGGCGCGCGCGTGCGATCGCCTCGTCCAGTTCCTGCTGCTTCACCGGCTTGGTGAGGA
>JBDIBB010000096.1:0-15434 GCA_039812685.1 Vicinamibacteraceae bacterium | reverse complement strand
TCGGTCGTCGCGCCTGGCCAGCCGGGCGCCGCGCCCGTCTCGGTGCGACGCGGCACTTCCACCACGGACTGCTAGCAATCGATCAGGGAAGCGCCTCGGACGGTCCGGCCACCGTGGAGGGGCACGGCCGGCTCACGGTGCGGGTGTGCCAGCACCTTCCCGCGGCGATGGGGTGCGGCTTCGGGGCCGTCGTGAAGTCGCACGACCGGGCGCCGATCGTCGTCGAGCGGGCGACGTGCACCAGCCCGGACGGGGTGTTCGGGCGAGCCGGCAGTATTGCCGCATGGCTGAGGTTGGGTGTATGCTGTGCGCCCCGCCCGCTGTGTGATTCTCGAGTTGACGCCCGCGGCGTCCGGCGAGAGCCGGATGCACTGATCGCGTCCGAGGCGTTCAACTGCCCCCGCGGCGGCCGGACCGCGATGGGTTTTCGCACCGACGCCCGCGCGCGGGCCCTGCATCGCGCCACCCGCCTGAACCTGGTGTGGGTCGTACCGTTCGCGACCCACGTTACGCCGGTCCATACCGCGCCGCGCATCGGATCAGTCGCCGGCGGCGCTCTGTCGACCTCGTCACCTCGGTTCCCCGCGTCGAGTCGCTCCGTCGCTGCCGCCGGCAGGGCTGCGACCGACATGAGAATCCTCGATCAGGCATCGTCTGCGGCACGTGCGCCCCTCACAGCAGGCCTGCCGGGGGACCGGGTCACGCGGCGCGCGTGCGGCAGTCGCGGTTGACGCGACGCCCCCTGCGCGGGCCGGAAGGGAGCAACCATGCCACCGCTGTCTGGTGCGGGTACCGAATCGCAGGATGACCTCTCGGCGGCCGTTCACGCCATGTGGCGCCGGGACGGTCCTCTGCGACGCCCGGGACTGACGGTGACGACGAGCAGTGGGAGGCGGCGACTGGCGGTAGCGGCCGGGTTCGCCGCCGCGCTGTCCGCCGTCGGACCTCGCACGGCCGTGGCGCAGAACCAGTGGGCCACGGCAGGACCCGAAGGCGGCGAGGTGCGCGCGCTGCTGGTCACCGGGCCAGGAGAGGTGGTGGCGGCGACCTATGGCGCCGGCCTGTTCCGCACCACCAACGGTGCGGCGAATTGGAGCCAGTTCGACCTGCGCTGTCACCTCGATGCGACGTCGCTGGCCGTCGGGAGCCTCGCCATGTACTGGGGTACGGATGGCGGGGGCGTCTGCCGCCAGGGGGGCAGCCGCGTCGGAACCATCCTGAGCGGCGAGATCCGCGCCGTTGCCGCGACCGACAACCACGTGTGGGCGGGCACGGTCAGTGGACTGTTCCACATCAGCGACATGGCCGGCTCGTCGACCAAGTGGACCTCCACCAACGTGAGTTCCGGCGTCTGGGCCCTGCTCGTCGATCGCGCGCGGTCGCGCATGTACGTTGGCGCCGCGTCCGGCGTGTTCGAGGCGGATCTGGACGTCAACGGCGTGCCGGCGGGGGACTTCTCCCCAGTGAACGGTCCGAAGTCGGGTCGTGCACTGACGATGGACGCGGACTTCGTCTACGCCGTGCAGGACGCCGTCAACGGCTGCCAGGTGTACCGGCGGCCGGTGGGCAGCGGTGCGTGGACGCTCGCGGGCGGCAGTGCTTGCGCCGTCTCGATGACGGCGCCGGCCGACGGCGAACTCGTCGCGGCTGGACCGACCCTCGTGTCACGATCGACCAACGGTGGCGTTTCGTTCTCACCCGTGATGATCGGACTGCCGCCGACCCAGATGTACTCGGTCGCCAGCGACGGTTCCGGGGCGGTGTACCTGGGCACTTACGCCGGCGTGTTCAAGACGACCAAGGGCGGGGCGTCGTGGGCGCCGGCGAACACGGGTCTCGTCGCCACCTGGGTGCGATCGTTGGCGCGCGACGGGTCGGGCGCCCTTTACGCCGCGGTGTTCGGCGGCGGCGTGGCGAAGTCCGTCGATCGCGGGGCGATCTGGAGCTACGCCAACACCGGCCTGGCCTCTCTCTACGTCGACACCATCGCGATCGGTCCCGGCGAGATCTTCGCCGGCACCCAGGGCGAAGGCGTCTTCCGCAGCACCGACGGGGGCGCCCACTGGACGAAGTCCAGCAACGGCCTCGGCAACCTCTACGTGCGGGCGCTCGCCCACGATGGCGCCAGCACGCTCTACTCGGCCCACCTCTTCTCGGGCACCAACGACGTCTACAGGAGCACGAACGGCGGGTCGACCTGGTCGTTGGCGTCGAGCGGCATCACGGCGAACGTCAACGCGTTCGCCCTGGAGTCGGCCAGCGTCGTGTACGCGGCGAGCGAAGGCGGCGGCGTGTTCAAGACGACCGACGGCGGCCTCAACTGGAGCCCTGTCAACGCCGGCCTGGGGCATCCGTACGTTCGCGCGATCACGAGGACGCCCGCGGGCACGCTCTACGCCGGCACGGGCAACGGCCTGTTCAGGAGTGCCGACGGCGCCGCATCGTGGGCGCCGGTGGCCTTGCCGATCAGCAACCTGACGTCGGTCGCCGTCGACAGCGCGGGCGGGCTCTACGCCGGCGGTGCCAGTAGTGTGTGGCGGTCCGCCGACGGGGGCGCGACCTGGGCCAACGTGGGCCCCGGCCGCTGGGTGCACTCGCTCGCGGTTGAGGACGGCCCGCGCCGCTTCGTCTACGCCGGCATCATCGGCGGCGTGCGGGTCCTGGATGCCGGCCCGCCGACCATCACGGCGATTGCTCCCGTCGGGGGACCCACGTCCGGCGGTACGACGGTCACGGTCTCCGGAACAGAGTTCGTCCAGTCCTTCACCACGGTGCGGTTCGGCGGGGTCCAGGCCACGGCGGTCTCGGTCAGCAGCGCCACCACGCTGACGGCCACGACCCCGGTCGGCGCTTCCGGCGTGGTCGACGTGTCGGTGGAAACAGGCGGCGGGCGTGTGGTGCTGCCGGGGTCGTTCACCTACGGCGCGGGTTACACGTTGACGGTCTTGCGAGCGGGCGCCGGGTCCGGGCGGGTGACCGGCGTCCCCTCGGGCATCGACTGCGGGCCGGACTGCTCCGAGACGTACGCCGCGGGCACCCCGGTGACGCTGACGGCCAGCGCGGAGCCGGGTTCGTCGTTCACGGGATGGTCGGGGGCGTGTACGGGCACGCAGTCCTGTGCGGTGACGATGAACGCCGGGCGCAGTGTGACGGCGACTTTTGCCCTGGTGACCAGCCCACCCACGGTGACCGGCATCGTGCCGGCCCAGGGACCCACAACGGGTGGCACCCGCGTCACGATCCGCGGGATGAACTTCACCGCGTCCCCGACGGTGACCATCGACGGCACGGCGGCGGGTTCCGTCGCGGTTGTCGATGCGACAGCCATCACGGCCATCACGCCGCCGGGCACCGCGGGTCCGGTGCTGGTCGTGGTGACTACGCCGGGCGGAACGGCCACGTTGACAGGCGGGTTCCGGTACGTGGCCAACGCGAAGTATGACGCCGTGACGCCGACGGCGGCGGCCCGGATGCCGGCGCTCGACGGAGGCGGCCGATACCTCGCGTTCGTGTCCGCTGCGCCGCTGGTGTCGGGCGATGGCAACCAACTCGATGATGTCCACGTGCTCGACCGGGTGACCGGGACGCTCGTGCGGATTAGCGAGCGCGACGGCGGCGGCGATGCCAATGGGCCCAGCTTCCGGCCACGAATCAGCGACGACGGACGCATCGTCGCGTTCGTCTCCGGGGCGAGCGATCTGGTAGGCAGCGATGCCAACGGGACGACGGACGTGTTCATCCGCGATCGCGACTTGGACGGCAACGGCGTGTTCGATGAGCCGGGGAAGAGCATGACGCGCAGAGTGAGCGTCGCTGCGACCGCCGGCGACGCCGACGCCGCCAGCGGCGCTCCTGATCTGAGCGCGGACGGGTTCTGGGTGGCGTTCGTCTCGTCGGCCTCCAATCTCGTGGCCGGCGACACCAACGGGTTCGACGATGTCTTCGCGCACCACTGGCCCAGTGGACGTACGGTACGAGTGAGCGTGGCCTCCGACGGAACCGAGGCCGATGGGCCGAGCAGCGCCCCCGTAGTCAGCCGGGGGGCCCTGCGCGTCGCATTCGCTTCCGACGCCGCGAATCTGGCAGCCGGCGATCGGAACGGCTTCCGAGACGTGTTCCTGCACGACCGCCTCGGAGCGACGACGGTCCGGGTGTCGACGGCCGCTGACGGCCTCGCCGATGCCGACGGCCCAAGCGACAGGCCCTCCATCGACGACAGCGGGCGGACGCTCGCCTTCCAGACGCGCGCCCGTGCCATCGTCGGCGGCACGGGAGCCGTGTGGCAGATCGTGGCCTTCTTCCTCAGGGATGCGCCGGTTGAAGGGCTGGCCGGCGTGCAGGAGGGCGACGGGGTGCTCGGGCCAGCCGCGGTGGTTTGCATTCCCTGCGCCGTCCGCCAACTCGTCAGCCAGACCAGCCAGGGTGAGCCGGGCAGCGGCGACAGCACTGATACCCAGGTGAGTCCTGACGGAGCCCGGGTCGGCTACGAGACCGACGGTGACGATCCGGGCGGGGGCGATGACAATGGCCGGCCGGACGTGATGATCGTGGATGTCGATCCTGATGCGGGGGGCGGCCCCCCGGAGCGTGTCAGCGTCGACGCCGATGGTAACCAGATGGATGCGGCGAGCGGGAGCGTCACGATGTCGCGCGACGGCCACGTGGTCGCGTTCGAGACCACGGGCTCGGTGACGCCGGACACGCCCGATGATGCGGTCCAGCGCGTGGTCGTACGCGGGGAGGGCCTGCTGGTATCAGGGCTGACGCCGGCGTCGGTGCCCGTCGGCGTCCACGCGCCGCCTCTGGAGGTCGTGCTCCACGGAGCGGGATTGGAGACGGGCGTGCGGGTCTGGATTGGAGGCCTGCCGACCGACGTCACCTGGCACTCCAGCGGGGAGGCGATCGCGAGGGTGCCGGACGGGTCGCAGCCCGGGGCTGTGGACGTCGTCATCGAAAACCCGGACGGCGAGCGCGTCACGCTGGGTCAGGGGCTGACCTACACGGCGCCGCAGAACCCGGATGCCGACAACGATGGGCTGCCCGACGCGTGGGAAGTGCTGTATGGATTGGATCCGACGTCGGGGGCGGGACATGACGGCGCGGGCGGGGACCCCGATGGGGACGGCGTGGTGAACGCCGAGGAAAACAGGCGTCAGACGCATCCCCGCGGTGTCTTCACGCGCTACCTCGCCGAAGGCGCGACGGGCTTCTTCGAGACGCGTGTGTCGGTCGCCAACCCCGGCGCGGTCCCGGCGGCGGTGCTGCTGAGATTCCTGCGACTCGATGGCAGCGCGCGGGCTCAGTGGCTCACCGTGCCGGCGCGCCACACGCGGAAGGTGGACGTGAGCCGGCTGCCCGAGATGGACGGGCAGCAGTTCAGCACCGTCGTCGAGAGCGACCAGTCGGTGATCGTGGACCGCCTGATGTCGTGGGACAGGCAGTCGGCGTGGGGGGCGCACGCCGAGGCAGCGGTCCCCGCGCCTTCGACGACATGGTACTTCGCCGAAGGCGCCACCCACAGCGGGTTCGACTTGTACTACCTGCTGCAGAACGGGGACGATGTCGACGCGACCGTGCTGGTTCGATACCTTCGGCCCAAGGAGAACCCCCTGCAGAAGACCTACACGGTGCGCGCACACAGCCGCACCACCATCTGGGTGAACGGCGAGCGGTTTCCCGGGGAGCCGAACGTCCTCGCCCTTGCCAGCACCGACGTGTCGGCGGCGATCGAGGTGCTCAGCGGTCCGCCTGTCGTGGCCGAGCGTGCGATGTATCTGACGTCACCAGGCGGGTCGGTCGTCTGGGAGGCTGGGCACGAGAGCGCGGGTGTACCGGCGCCCGCGCTCTCGTGGTTCCTGGCCGAGGGGGCGACCGGAGCGCTGTTCGACACGTTCGTGCTGCTGGCCAACCCGTCGTCCATCACGGCACAGGTGCGGGGGACTTACCTGCTGCTGGACGGGACGACGGTGACTAGGACCTACGAGTTGGCGGCCAACAGCCGGAAGACCATTTGGCTGGACATCGAGGAGTTTCCCGAAGGATCCGGTAACCGCCCGCTGGCCAGCGCCCAGGTATCGACCATCATGCGTTCGACCAACGGCGTGCCTGTTGTCGTGGAGCGGGCGATGTGGTGGCCGGGCGATTTCAACACCTGGTACGAGGCGCACAACGCCGTGGGCAGTACGGCGACGGCAAATCGCTGGGCGTTTGCGGAGGGGACGCTCAGCGGACCGCCCAGCAACGTGGACACCTTCTACCTGGTGGCGAACACGGCCGACGTGCCGGCGCAGGTGCGCGTTACGCTCTTGTTCGAGGACGATGGAGGCGACGAGTCGCGCGACTACACCGTGCCGGGGCACGGCCGGCTCACGGTGTGGGTGCGCCAGGACTTTCCCGCGGCGATGGGGCGCGGTTTCGGGGCCGTCGTCGAGTCGCTCGACCGGGCGCCGATCGTCGTCGAGCGGGCGATGTACACCAGCCCGGATGGGATGTTCGGGCGAGCCGGCAGCAATGCGCTCGGGACGCGGCTACCATAGCACCGGGACGGACCTGGCCTTCGTCCCCCGACGGCCGGCGAAGACGCCGGGGCTGGCGGCCCGTGATGAGGATGCCCTCACCAATGGCCTGACCACCGCCGGATCCGCCGCAGGCTTGGGGGTATGATTGACGCCGCGCGCGGGCACCAGGGCGTCGGGCCCGGCCCCGCGCGAGGACATCATGGCGTGGTTCATCCTGGCTCGCATCCTGTTCGTCGGGATCGTGGTGATTTCGGCCGTCCAGCTTCACCCGCTTCCCTATGCGCCGTGGGCTGACGCGATAGGCGGGGCAGTGGTCGGCGCCGCGGTCGTGGGGCTCGAACTGGCCCTGCGCGGCGCCTCGCTCTTCTCGCTCGTGGGGGCGGTCGTGGGCGGGTGCGTGGGCCTGGTGACCGCCCGCATGGCCGAAGCCGCCCTGTTCTGGGCCAACCCGTCGGACGCTCGTGTCGCCTTCCTGCACAGCCTGTTGCTGTTCGGACTGGTCTACCTCGGCCTGGTGGTGGGCGCGCGGCGCGGCGAGTGGCTCGAGCCGTCCCGGCTGATCAGCCTCTTCCGCGGCGCGGGCCCGGCCCGCTCCTACAAGATCCTCGACACGTCGGTCATCATCGACGGGCGCATCGCCGACATCTGTGAGACCGGCGTGATCGACGGCACGCTCGTCGTCCCGCAGTTCGTGCTGAAGGAACTGCAGCTGGTGGCCGATTCCTCCGACGCCCTCAAGCGCAACCGCGGGCGCCGCGGCCTCGACATCCTCCAGAAGATCCAGAAGATGGCCCCGGTGGAGGTCATCGTCTCCGACATGGACTTCCCGAACGTGCGTGAGGTGGATCTCAAGCTGATCGAGCTGGCACGCGCGCTGGCCGGCAAGATCGTCACCAACGACTTCAACCTGAACAAGGTGGCCCAGTTGCGCGGCATCCAGGTACTGAACATCAACGAACTGGCCAACGCGCTGAAGCCGGTGGTGCTCCCCGGCGAGTTCATGAAGGTGTTCATCCTGAAGGAGGGCAAGGAATACAACCAGGGTGTCGCCTACCTCGACGATGGGACGATGGTGGTGGTCGACAACGCGCGGCGGCTGATCGGCAAGACGATCGACGTCGTGGTGACCAGCGTCCTGCAGACCACGGCGGGCAAGATGATCTTCGGCCGCCACATCGATCCGAGCGCCCCGCAGGCCCCGGCCGGACCACCGCCGCAGGCCCAGCAACGCCCGATGAGCGGCACCCCGGCTCCGGCCGCGCCCTCCGCCCCCGCGGGCGAGAAGGAGGGCAACGCACGGACCCCCCGACTCTCGCCGCCGTCCTAGGTGCAGCCCGGCGTGGCGCGATCGTCCCTCCTGCCGCCGTTCCACTGGTGGCGGACCGTCTTCTTCCTGATCCCGACCATCGGCGTCTACACGTCGGTGCTCGGGACGGTGTCGCTGATCGCCGGCCTTGCCGGCGCCCAGCGCCTGGCGCACGGCTGCGCGCGGACCTGGGCGTGGGCCATCCTGGCGACGACCGGCGTGAACGTCACGCTGCGCGGCGTGGAGCGCGTCGAGCGCAACCGCCCCTACCTGTTCGTGGCCAACCACCAGAGCATCTACGACATCCCGGTGATTTTCTGGTATCTCCCATTCCAGCTGCGCATCATCGCGAAGGAATCGCTCGGCTCGTTTCCGTTCATCGGCTGGCACCTGCGCCGCACGGGGCACGTGCTGGTGCGACGCGACAATCCCGGGTCGCAGGTCTTCAAGCAGCTGGGCCAGATGATGCGGACGGGTACCTCCCTGATCGTCTTTCCGGAGGGCACGCGCAGCGCGGACGGACGCGTCGGGCGGTTTCGCACCGGCATCTTCCGGCTGGCCATCGAGTCGGGCTACACCGTGGTCCCCGTGGCCATCCGCGGCACCAGGCCCGTGATGCCGAAGGGCCGGCTCATGGTGTGTCCGGGCGAGGTGGAGGTGGATGTCTTCGATCCGGTGCCCACCACGTCGATGGGCGCCGAGGCCGCGCGCGCGCTCGCCGACCACGTGCAGGCGATCGTCGAAGCCGGCGTCGCGCAGTCGGCGGCCGCGGTCGTCAGCGGCGGGAGACATCCGCGATGACGATCTCGCTCGACCCGGTGGTCACGCCCCACGTTCGCGCCGGCGTGCTCGCGGTGGATGCGGTGCGCGTGGCCGCGAGCGACCCCCGCCTGGACGAGGCGATGCGGCAGGCCGAGGCGCGCCTGCCGCACGCGCCCGAGCTGACGACGGTCGTGGCGGCCGTGCGCGCGATGTACCGGCGGTTTGGCGTGGACCCGACCAGGACCCGGCCGTCCTCGGAGGCGCTGCTGCGGCGCGTGCGGAAAGGTGATGGCCTGCCGCGCGTGAACACCGCCGTCGACCTCTGCAACTGGTGCTCGGTGGAAACGCAACTCCCGTTCGGGCTCTACGATCGCGCGCTCGTGCAGGGTCAGGTGACACTGCGCGTGGGCCGTGAGGGCGAAGCCTACGACGGCATCCGCAAGGACACCGTGCACCTCTCCGGCCGGCTGGCGCTGGCCGACGCGATCGGGCCGTTCGGCAACCCCACGTCGGATTCCGCGCGGACGAGCGTGAGGCTCGCGACGTGCCGGCTGCTCTTCGTGATCTTCGCGCCGAGGGCGCTCCCCGCGAGCCTGGTCGAAGGCGCGCTCGACCTCACCGCGGCGCGCGTGCGAGAGTACTGCGGCGGCATCGAGGTGGAGCGCGCGGTGGCGTGAGGCCGGCCGCGGGCCACCTGGCGCGATCCTCTGGCGCGGCGCCGTGCGGCGGGCACGGCTGCGGCCCCCAGCATCCGCTTGCGAACCCGGAGACCACCGTGACCGATCAACATCCGCCAGGATCGCCCCGTGTGGCCGCCATCGTCGTAGCCGGCGGGCGCGGCACGCGGCTCGGGGGCGACACGCCGAAGCAGTTCCTCGAAGTCAGGGGCCGCAGCCTCGTGCAGCGTGCCGTGGATGCCTTCGTCGACTCTCCGCACGTTCAGGACGTGGTCGTGGTGCTGCCCGGCGATGTGGCGGCGCGGCCCCATGACGTGCTCGACCTGCTGGATGACGTGCAGGTCGTGCCCGGCGGGGCACGGCGGCAGGACTCGGTGGCTGCCGGCTTCGAGGCGGTGCCCGAGGCCTGCGACGTCGTCGTGGTGCACGACGCGGCGCGGCCGTTCGTCTCCGGCGATCTGATCGCGCGCACCGTGTCCGCGGCGCGCGCGCACGGCGCGGCCATCGTGGCGTTGCCGGCGCAGGACACGGTGAAGCGGGGCGTACCCGACGGCGACAGCGTGCGGATCGTCGAGACCATCCCGCGTGAGGTGATTCACCTCGCGCAGACGCCCCAGGCGTTCCGCCGTGAGATCCTGGCTGCGGCCATCGCCCTCGGAAAGGAAGGCACCGCGGCCACCGACGAGGCCGCGCTGGCCGAAGCGGCCGGTTACCCGGTCGTGCTCGTCGAGGGAGATCCCCACAACATCAAGGTGACCACGCCGGCCGACCTGCCGATCGCGGCCGCCATCGCCGCGATGCGTGAACCGTTGATCGCCTCCCACGTCCCGTCGGAAGGGCTCGGTGCGATTCGCGCCCGCACCGCACAGACACAGCCCGCGCTGCGCGTGGGGATGGGCTACGATTCGCACCGGTTCGGCCAGGGCCGGCAACTCGTGCTCGGCGGCGTCTGGATCCCGCACGACCGCGGGCTGACAGGGCACTCCGATGCCGACGCGGTGAGCCATGCGGTGACCGACGCCATTCTCGGCGCGGGCGGTCTGGGCGACATCGGCCGCCTCTTTCCAGACACCGACCCCGCGTGGAAGGACGCCGACAGCCTGATGATGCTGGGCGTGGCCGTGGATCGGGTGCACGAGGCCGGTTACGTCGTGGGCAACGTCGACGTCGTGGTGATCTGCGAGCAGCCGAAGATCGGCCCCCACGCGCAGGCGATGCGCGAGAGCCTGGCGCGCGTGCTCGGCGTCGACCCGTCGATGGTGAGCGTCAAGGGCAAGACCAACGAGGGTGTCGACGCGACGGGCCGCGGCGAGGCCCTCGCCGTGCACGCGGTGGCCACGCTGCTCTACCGGGGAGCCCCGCCGCGGCGCAACGCGCATGCGGCCCGGCCGGTCCGCCGGCGCCAGACGGCCTGAGCCCATCGCCCGCCGGGACGACGGCCGCCTCCGCGCGCCGCGGTCGGCTACGCCTTCCGGGCCTGTTCGAAGCGCGCGGCCGCCGCGTCCCAGTCGATCACGTGGAACCAGGCGTCCACGTAGTCGCGGCGGCGGTTCTGGTACTTGAGGTAGTAGGCGTGTTCCCACACGTCCACGCCGAGCACGGGCGTCTTGCCCTGTATGACCGGCGAATCCTGGTTGGGATACGGCTCCACGACGAGCGTTCGCCTGGCCGGGTCCCAGCACAGCCACGCCCAGCCGCTGCCGAACACGCCCATCGCGGCGCGCGCCATCGCTTCCTGCCACTGGTTGTGACTGCCGAAGGCGGTGGCGATCGCCGACGCGAGCTCGCCGCGCGGGGCGCCGCCGCCGCCCTTCTTCATCGTCGTCCAGAAGATCTCGTGGTTGAGGTGCCCGCCGCCGTTGTTGCGGACGGCCGTGCGGATGTCGGCCGGCACCGAGTCGAGCTTCGCCAGCAGGCCCGCGATCGGCAGCGCCTGGAGGTCGGCGTGATCCCGAAGCGCCGCGTTCAGGTTGTTCACGTAGGCCTGATGGTGGCGATCGTGATGGATCGTCATCGTCTGCGCGTCGATGTAGGGCTCGAGCGCGTCGGCTGGGTACGGCAGCGGGGCCAGCGTGAACGGTCCGGAGGAGGGGATCGCCGCCACCTGGGCAGCAGAGAGGAGGCGAGGGAGCGATGCCGCCGCCGTCGCGGCGAGCGCCATGCGGAACAGATCGCGTCGTGTCGTCATCCGGTCATTATCGCCTGCCGGCGGCTCGAGCGTCGCCGCAACGCCGGGCGCGAGCCGTCCGGCGTGGAGTTTGCGAACGGCCCCGGCGTGTGCGTGCCCGGGCGGTCTCCCGGGCCGTGTCCACGCCATGCGTGTGGGAGGCACCGTGCAGAATCTGCCCAGTCGTGTCGGATCCGCCCTCAATCGCCTCGGGATCCTGTGCGTGCTGACCGCGGCGACCCTCGTCCTGGCGCCGCCGGCCGCCGCCCAGCAGGGACCCGGCGTGCGCGGCGGCATGAGCGTCGATCCCGACCAGTTCTTCATCGGCGCGCACTACGTCACGGCGCCGCTCGTGGAGCGGCTCCGCTTTCAGCCCAGCCTGGAGGTTGGCGTCGGCGATCACCAGAAGGTCGTGGCACTGAACTTCGACTTCGCCTGGTACCTGCCGGCCGGGAGGCAGTGGCAGGTGTACGTGGGCGGCGGGCCGGCCATCAACGTGTTCAGCCACGACCGGGGTGACGACAGCGAGACGCAGGGGGGGCTGAACGTCGTGCTCGGGGCGCGCCAGCACGGCGGGTTCTTCTTCGAGCTGAGGGTGGGCGCGGCCGACAGCCCCGACCTGAAGTTCGGCGTGGGCTACACGTTCCGCTGACCCGACCCCGGCGGGCGGCAGGCGCCTTGCGCCCCGGCGGGTATAATCACCAGTTCGCGCCCCGGCTGGCGCGCCTGCCACGATGCGCCTGCGATTCGCCCCCAGCCCCACCGGTCAGCTCCACGTCGGCAACGCGCGGACGGCGCTGTTCAACTGGCTGCTCGCACGCGGGTCGGGCGGCCGGTTCGTGCTGCGGATCGAGGACACCGACGCCGAACGGTCCTCGCGCGAGTCGGAGGCGGCGATCCTGGCCGACCTGCGCTGGCTGGGACTCGCATGGGACGAAGGTCCCGAGGTGGGCGGCCCGCATGGACCGTATCGGCAGTCGGAGCGGCTCGACATCTACCGCCGCCACGGCGACGACCTGCTGTCGCGCGGGCACGCGTATCCCTGCTTCTGTCCGCCGGACCAGCTGGAGCAGGACCGTCGCGACGCGATCGCGGCCGGCCGGCCGCCGAAGTACGTGGGCCGGTGCCGCGACCTGTCGCCCGACACCGCGCGGCGGCGCATCGCCGGGGGCGAGCGCGCGGCGGTGCGGTTCCGCGTGGGCGCGGGGCCCGAGGTCACCTTCGATGATGTCGTGCGCGGCCGCGTGAGCTTCTCGCGCGAGGTGATCGGCGACCCGGTGATCCTGCGATCCGACGGCATGCCCGCCTACAACTTCGCCGTGGTGATCGACGATGGGCTGATGGCGATCACGCACGTGATTCGCGGCGAGGACCATGTGTCGAACACGCCGCGGCAACTGCTGATCTACGAGGCGCTTGGCTGGAGGCCGCCCGTCTTCGCGCACCTCGCGCTGGTGATGGGCCCCGATCACGCGCCGCTCTCGAAGAGGCACGGCGCGACGTCGGTGCGGGAGTTCCGCGAGCGCGGCATCCTGCCCGAGGCCCTCGTGAACTATCTGGCGCTGCTCGGGTGGTCGCCGGGAGGCACCGACGAGTTGCTGCCCGTCGAGGAACTGGCGCAGCGGTTCCGCCTGGAGGACGTCGGCAGGAGCGCGGCGGTCTTCGATCCCGGAAAGCTGGCGTGGGCGAACCGTCACTACCTGAAGGCCTGCGAGCCCATGCGGCTCGTGACGCTGGCCGCACCCTGCTTCGCGAAGATCGGCTGGCTGCGCGGCACGCTCGGTGAGGCCGGGGCCGCCTATCTCGCAACCGTGCTGCCGGCCGCGGCGGGTTCCGTCGACAGCCTCGCGGAGATTCCCGCGCGGCTGTCGTTCCTCTTCGCGTTCGACGCCGGCCGCACGCTCGCCGACGCCGGTCTCCGGCGCGAGCTCGCGGAACCCGGCGCGCGTGAGGTGGTGGCCGTCCTCGCCGAGGAGCTGGGCGAACGGCCCGCTCTCGTGGATCGCGAGGCGTTCCGCGACGTCGCGGCCCGCGTGCGG
Organism: Vicinamibacteraceae bacterium; assembly: GCA_039812685.1. GTDB lineage: Bacteria > Acidobacteriota > Vicinamibacteria > Vicinamibacterales > JAFNAJ01 > JBDIBB01. The sequence continues at coordinate 1,965 of JBDIBB010000096.1, read as the reverse complement.
CAGCGGACGGGACAGAAGGGTCGGGCGCTGCTGCACCCGATTCGCGTGGCGCTCACCGGCGAGGGGAGCGGGATGGAGCTCGACATCGCGGTGCCGGCCATCGATCGCGGCGCGGCGCTGCCGGCAGGCGCGGGCCTCGCGCCGATTCCCGCGTGCCGCGAGCGGGCGGCGCGCGTGGCGGCGCTGCTGTGACGGCGCGCGCGACCCGTGGGAGCCCGCGGTGACCGTCTACGGCATGAACCCGGTGATCGAGGCGCTGCGCGCGGGACAGGTCTCGCGCGTCGTGATGGCGCCCAAGGGCGTCGCGTCACGAGCGAGGCAGCAGGGCGCCGGCCTCGATGCGATGCTGTCGGCGTCGAATCCGCGGCTGGCCGAGGTGGCGCGAGAGGCGCGTGCGCGCGGCGTGGCCGTGGAGATCGTGGACGCGGCTGCGCTCGACCGGCTGGCGCGGGGAGGCGTGCACCAGGGAGTGGCGGCCGTCGTGATGTCGGCCGCCGTCACGACGTGGACGCCCGAGACACTCGTGTCGGGAGCCGCGGGCGTGCCGCTGCTCGTGGTGCTCGACGGCGTCGAGGATCCGCACAACGTGGGCGCGATCCTGCGGTCGGCCGAGGCCGCGGGCGCCAGCGGGGTCATCCGCCAGACGCGGCGGGCCGCGCCGTTGACCGGCACGACGGCCAAGGCGTCGGCGGGCGCCGTGGCCCACCTCCGCATCGCGGACGTCGTCAACCTCTCTCGCGCCCTCGAGGCCTTGAAGGCCGCCGGCGTCTGGGTCGTGGGACTCGCTGGCGATGCCGGCCACGACTACGACCGGGTGGATCTGACGGTGCCCACCGCGCTGGTGCTCGGCGCCGAAGGCACGGGCCTGCGGCGGCTGGTGCGCCAACACTGCGACTGGCTGGTTCGCATCCCGTTGCGCGGACGCGTGTCGAGCCTGAACGTGTCGGTGGCGGCTGGCGTGGTGCTGTTCGAGGCGCTCCGCCAGCGGCGGGCCCGCGAGACCCGCGCGCCTGCCGGTGGCCGCTGAGGGCGACGAGGCGGACGCGGCCACGGCATCGAGAATCTGGTTGTGTCGGTGGCACGCGTTGTGCTAAAAAATAACGTTTTGTCTGGCTGGCGTAGCTCAGCCTGGTAGAGCAGCTGATTTGTAATCAGCCGGTCGGGGGTTCGAATCCCTTCGCCAGCTCCATGAGACAAGAGAATCGGCCGGGCCCGCGGCGGCGGGATCGGCGTGAAGGATTGCCCGGAACGCGCAGCGCGAAGCGGTACGGGCGGTGTGGCGAGGTTGCGGAGCGGTCAAACGCAGCAGACTGTAAATCTGTCGGCCTTCGGCCTTCGGAGGTTCGAATCCTCCCCTCGCCACCAGCAACGCATGGCCGCCGGCGCCTCCGGTTGAACCGGGGCGGCGAGCGCGCCGCACCAACCCGAAGCCGGGGTGGCTGGATCGGGATTGCCCGGTCGTGAGATACTGACAGGCTTGCGCCAGGCGCCGGCCTTCGGCCGGGGTGATGGCGCGGCCCGGTGCCCTGGCCTGGGCGGGCGCGCGAAGGCAGGCGGGAGTAACTCAGTGGTAGAGTCTCAGCCTTCCAAGCTGTTGGTCGCGGGTTCGATTCCCGTCTCCCGCTCCAGCCTTCGCCTGCCGGCGGTCGCCGTGGCGGGGCCGGGGCGCGGCGTCGGCGTGCGGGAACGAAGGCCGATGTAGCTCAGTCGGTAGAGCGCGTCCTTGGTAAGGACGAGGTCACCGGTTCAATCCCGGTCATCGGCTCCAGCCTGCGCCTGCGGCGCACGAGGGGCGGCGGAGTGGATCGGCGGCGGCATCGCCAGCCGCCGGCGAGGGCGAACGGTCAGTCGGATCAACAGCGCGATCTTCATCGGAGCGAGAGCACAGCGTCATGGCGAAGGAAAAATTCGATCGGTCGAAACCGCACGTGAACGTGGGGACGATTGGGCACATCGACCACGGGA
>JBDIBB010000095.1:0-15620 GCA_039812685.1 Vicinamibacteraceae bacterium | reverse complement strand
GCCGCCGTCGCCGGTGCGCTCGCCGAGGACTACCACAGCACGCTGGTCGACCGCATCAAGCAGGACGACTACACCTACACCGCTCCGGGCCTCGTGCTGCACCTGGCCCGTGAGTTCGGGTTCTGCTACGGCGTGGACCGCGCTGTCGACTACGCCTACCAGGCGCGGCAGCGCTTCGCGGGCCGCCGCGTGTTCCTGACGGGCGAGATCATCCACAACCCGCACGTCAACGCGAAGCTGCGCACCTCGGGCATCCGGTTCCTCTCCGACGCCAGCGAGTCGGTGGAGGCCCTCACGCCGGACGACGTGGTGATCCTGCCGGCGTTCGGCGTCAGCGTGGGCGACCTGGAGCGGTTCGTCTCCATCGGCTGCACGCTGGTGGACACGACGTGCGGCTCCGTGCTCAACGTCTGGAAGAACGTGACGCGTTACGCGCGGGACGGCTTCACCGCGGTGATCCACGGCAAGGTCCACCACGAGGAGACGCGCGCGACGGCCTCGCAGGCGCTCACCTGCCCGGGCGGGCGCTACCTGGTGGTGCTCGACCGGGACGAAGCGGCGCTGGCCTGCGATCACATCCGGCACGGCGGAGACCCGGCGGCCTTCCTGCGCCGGTTCGGCCAGGCCGTGTCCGAGGGCTTCGATCCCGATCGCGACCTCCAGCGCATCGGCCTCGCCAACCAGACGACGATGCTGATGAGCGAGTCGCTCGAGATCGGCGAGATGTTCAGGGCGGCGATGCGCGACCGCTACGGCGAGGCGGCGCTGCCGGATCGGTACCGTGCCTTCGACACCATCTGCAGCGCGACGCAGGAGCGGCAGGACGCCGTCATCGCACTGCTCGATCAGCACGAGCTCGACGTGATGATCGTGGTCGGGGGCTACAACAGCAGCAACACCTGCAACCTCGCGAACATCTGCGCCGAGCGGGTCGCGACGTATCACATCGCCGAGCCGGCCTGTCTCGTGTCGGCCGGCGAAATCCGGTATCGCCCCGTGGTTCCGCATGGCGTGCCGCGGCAGAAGGTGAGCGAGACCCGGGCGTCCGGCTGGCTGCCGTCGCGACGGCCGGTGCGCGTGGGCCTGACGGCCGGCGCCTCGACGCCGAACAACATCATCGGCGAGGTGGTGAGGCGGATGGCGGGCTTCCTCGCCGAGCCATGACGCCGCGGCCGGTCCCGGCGGCGATCACCCCATCGGTTCGACCACCGGACCACGTCCCCGGTCGAAGATCACCCCCGCGGTAAACGCCGGCGTCCTGGCGGTCGTAAGTGCCTCCGTGACCTTTCTTGTACGGCGCCGGGTGCTGGTGCGCCTCGCCCTGGTGGTCGCCAGCGCGATCGCGGTGGCCCTGTCGGCCTCCGCCGACGAACGTTCGAAATGGTGGGTGTCGCGTGAGTCCCGGGCGGAGCTGGGCATTTCCGACGCCCAGTCGGCCCAGTTGGAGGCGGTCTTCCAGTCGCTGCTCCCGCGCCTTCGTGCCGAGAAGCAGGCACTGGATCGCGAGGATGCCGAGCTGACGCGCCTGATGGCCGAGAGCACCGACGAGGCCGCACTGGGCGCCGCGATCGACCGCGTGGAGGCAGCCCGCAGCGCGGTGAACAAGACGCGCACCTGGATGCTGGTGCGCATGAACCGGGTGCTCACTCCCGAACAGCGTGCCCTCCTGCAGGCCATGCACGACCGGCACCAGCGTGAGCGCGGCGCCCGGGGCGGGGGACCCCGGCCATGACCGTGCGGTTGCCCGCGTGCGCGGCGGGCGCGGCCACAACCTACCCCCTGGAGGCTATCTCGTGATCGTGTTCCGGGCGCGGCTCCCGCGTCTCCTCGTGTTGTGCGCGCTCGCGCCGTCGGCCGTGGCGGCCCAGACGGTATCCGATGCGCGCGTCCAGGAACTGCTCGGGCAGGTGATGGCCCAGGCGCAGGCGGCGTCCCAGCCGGCGGCGGCGCAGTCCCCGACCCCGTCCGCCGTCGATCTGCGGCTCGACGAGGCCGTCCAGCGCGCGCTCGACCGGAACCTCGACATCGCGGTCGAGCGCCTCGGCCCCGAGGCGCTCGACTACTCCCTCGCGGCGCTGCACGCCAGCTACCGGCCGACGTTCTTCTCGTCGGTGGTCAACAGCAGCACGGTGCAGCTGCCCACCAGCCAGCTCGTGGGCGGCGCGCGCGTGCAGAACGATGCCGGCACCTACAACGTGGGCTACGCGCAGCAGATGCCGTGGCTGGGCGGCAACTTCAGCGTGCTGTGGAACAACCGCGCGCAGGAATCGACCAACGCCTTCAACACGTTCAACCCGCAGTACAACTCGACGGTCACGGCCCAGTACGTCCAGCCGCTGCTGCGGAACCTGCGCGTCGACTCGACGCGGCAGCAGTTGCGCGTCACGCGGATCAACCGGGAGGTCTCCGAGATCCAGCTGCGCGCCACGATCACCAACACGCTGGCCTCGGTGCGCAACGCCTACTACGACCTGGTCTACACGGTCGGGGCGGTGCGCGTGGCGCGGCAGGCGCTCGCGCTGGCCGAGGACCTCGTCGCCGACAACAAGGTGCGCGTCGAGGTGGGGGCGCTCGCGCCGATCGACGTCGTGCAGGCGCAGGCCGAAGCGGCCATGCGGCTGCAGGCCCTCGTGCAGGCCGAAGCCAGCAACCGCTCGGCCGAGCTCGCCCTGAAGCGGCTGATCGTCTCGGGCACCGACGACGCGCTCTGGAGTCAGCCGATCAACCCGGTGGACGTGCCGGACCTGGCGATCTCCAACGAGGTCGACATCGCCGGAGCGGTGCGGCGGGCGCTGGAGGTGCGGTCCGACCTGGAGCGCGCGCGCAAGACGCTCGAGAGCAACAACGCCACCGTGCAACTGCTCGCCGACCAGAAGCTGCCGGCCGTCGATCTGGTGGCCACCTACGGCCTGCAGGGGATTGGCGGCACGCAGTTCATCCGCACGGGCGGACTGGGTGGGCAGGTCACCGACACCATTCCCGGAACCTACAGCGACGCCCTCAGGCGCATCGGCCGCCGCGACTACCCCTCGTGGAACGTCCAGTTCCAGGTGAACTACCCGCTGGGCGGCGGCGCGGCCGGCGCGCAGCACGCGCGCGCGCAGGTGCAGGCGCGGCAGGCCCAGGCCCAGATCCGCGCCATCGAGCTGCAGGTGGCCACCGAGGTCGCCACCGTCGGACTGCTCGTGCAGAGCAACGCCAAGCGGGTGGAAGCGGCCCGGGCCGCGCGGGAACTGGCCGCACGCCAGCTCGAGGCCGAGCAGAGCAAGTTCGAGGTGGGCATGTCGACGAACTTCTTCGTGGTGCAGGCCCAGCGCGATCTCGCCACCGCGCAGATCACCGAACTGCGTGCCCTGCTCGACTACTACAAGTCGCGGAACGACTTCGAGCGCGCGCAGCAGACCTCGATCTCGGGCGCCGGGATCACCGTGGTCACCGGCGGCCTCGCGTCCTCACCGACCAACGCCACGCGCAGCGGGGCGACCGGTGGCTAGCGCCGGCGGCCGGCGGCGCGCCGTCACGACAGCAGTGGGCATCGGGGCTGCGCGGTGCACGCCCCGGGGGTGGATTTCGGCCGGCGCCCACGCGCGCCGGCACGTCGGCTGGCTTCCTTATGCGTAGAGTCCTCATCATCGTCGTCGTCCTGCTGGCCGCTGGTGCCGGCTACCTCGCCTACTCCCGCAACAGCGGATCGGCGGCTCCCTCCAGTGCTCAGGAACGCGGGCCCGGCGGAGGGCCGGGCGGCGGGCCCGGTGGCGGCATGATGGGCGGCGCACGTCCGCCGATGACCGTGGAGCTGGCCACGGTCTCGCGCGCGCCCGTCGCCGATCAGATCACGGTCGTCGGCAACCTGGTCGGCGCCGCCACCGTCGAGGTGGTCTCGAAGGTGAGCGGCCGTCTCGAGTCGGTGAACGTCCGCATCGGCGACCGCGTGTCGCAGGGCACGCTGCTCGCCAAGGTCGAGGATCGTGAGGTCCGGGAGCAGGTGAAGCAGGCCGAGGCGAGCCATGAGGTGGCGCAGGCCACCATCCGCCAGCGCGAGGCGGACCTCACGCTGGCGCGGTCGAACCTCGACCGGTCGCGGAGTCTGTTCGAGCGGCAGTTGCTGCCGCGGCAGACCCTCGACGACCTGGAGGCCCGCTACCAGGCCGCCGTGGCGCAGCTCGACCTCTCGCGCGCCCAGTTCCAGCAGACCAGCGCGCGCCTCGAGGAGTTGCGCATCACGCTGGGCAACACGCGCATCCTCTCGCCGGTCGACGGCTTCGTCGGCCGGCGCAACGTCGATCCGGGCGCCTACGTGTCGCCCAACGTCCCGGTAGCGTCGGTGGTCGACATCCGCTTCGTGCGGCTGGTCGCGCCGCTCGTCGAGCGCGACATGCGCCGGGTCCTGACGGGCAACGCGGCCCAGGTGGACGTGGACGCGTTTCCGGGCGAGACCTTCAACGGCCGTGTCGCACGTGTGGCGCCGGTGCTGGATCCCGCCACGCGCACGGCGACGATGGAGATCGAGGTGCCCAACCCCGACTTCCGCCTGAAGCCCGGGATGTACGCCCGCGTGCGCCTCACGATCGAAGAGCGGGCCAACGCACTGGTGGTTCCGCGCAACTCGCTGGTGGACGTGGAGGGCAAGCGCGGCGTGTTCGTGCCCGACGCCGCCGGCCGTCAGGCCCAGTTCCGCGAGGTGCAGGTGGGCCTGCAGGACGATCAGCGCGCCGAGATCACGTCGGGGCTGCGCGAGGCGGAGAAGGTCGTGACGACCGGCGCCGCGGCGCTGCGTGACGGCGACGCCATCGTGCTGGCCGGACAGACCGGACCCGGTGGGCCTGGAGGCGGTCAGCCGGAAGGCGGCGCCCCGCGTGCCGGCGGGCGTCCGGGCGCGCAGGGTGGCGGCGCGACGGCCGCGGCGCCGGCGACGGGCCTGGCCACGAGATGATCCGGCGGCGGCCTGCCGGAGTGCCACACGGCGGGCCGCACGGGAACCAGCGACCACGAGACGACTCTTCACCCCCAACCATCACACCATGAGCATCCCGCGCACCGCGATTCATCGTCCCGTCACGATGTTCATGATCAGCACCGTGATCGTGCTGCTCGGCGCGATCTCGCTGATCAAGCTTCCCGTCGACCTGATGCCGGACGTGAACTTCCCGAGCCTCACGGTGCGGGTGAGCTACCCCGGCGTCGGCCCGCGTGAGATCGAGGAGACGATCACGCGGCCCATCGAGCAGGCGATGGCGGCCGTCGCCGGCCTCGAGCAGATCAACTCCACGTCGTCGGAGGGTTCGAGCCGCGTCTCGCTGAACTTCGCCTACGGCACCAACCTCAACGTGGCGGCCGACGACGTGCGCAGCCGCCTCGACCGCGTCCGGGGCCGGCTGCCCGACGACGTCGATCCGCCCGTCCTGTTCAGGTTCGATGCGACCCAGTTCCCCATCGTGTGGATCGGCGTCGAGGGCGACATGACCGAGGTCCAGCTCCGCGAGGTCGCCGAGAACGACCTGGCGCGGCGTCTGGAGCGGGTGCCGGGCGTCGCCTCGGTGGACGTCAGCGGCGGTCGCCGCCGCCAGATCCGGGTCGAGCTGTCGAAGGAGAAGATCACGGCCCTCGACCTCTCGGTGGATCGCGTGGTGAGCCTGCTGCGCACCGAGAACCAGAACATCCCCCTCGGCGAGATCGACGAGGGCGACATGACGTTCCTGCTGCGCAGCCCGGGGCAGTTCACCAACCTCGACGACATCCGCGGGCTCGTGGTGGTCACCAGGGGCGGCGTGCCCGTGTACCTCCGCGATATCGCCGAGGTGCGCGACGGCACCGACGACGTGCGCAGCGTGGTCCGCGTGAACGGCAAGCCGGGCGTCCGGATGCAGGTCCAGAAGCAATCGGGCGAGAACACGGTGGCGGTGGCGGCGGCGGTGCGCCAGGAGATCGGTCGCATCAACAGCGAGATGCGGAACGTCAAGCTCACGGTCACCAACGACAGCTCGGTCTACATCCAGCAGTCGATCGGCAGCGTGCGCGAAGCGGTGATGCTGGGGTCGATCCTCGTCATCATCATCATCTTCGCCTTCCTTCGGAGCTGGCGCTCCACCCTGATCATCTGCACGTCGATCCCGATCTCGATCATCGGCACCTTCGCCCTGCTCTATTTCGCCGGCTTCACGCTGAACACGATGACCTTCGGCGGCCTGGCGCTGGGCGTCGGCATGATCGTCGACGCCTCGATCGTCGTGCTCGAGAACACGCAGCGCCACCTGGAGATGGGCAAGAGCCGCATCCAGGCGGCGATCGACGGCAGCGAGGAGATCTGGTCGGCCATCCTGGCCTCGACGCTCACGCACGTGGCGGTGTTCGTGCCGCTGTTCTTCCTGGCGGGCGTCTCCAGTGTCCTCTTCAAGCAGTTGTCGGTCGTCGTCATCTTCTCGCTGTCGATGTCGCTGTTCGTCGCCGTCACGCTCGTGCCGGTGCTCTGCTCGCGGCTCATGAACCTGCCGGCGCAGGCCGACCAGCGCAAGGGCGTGACCGGCGCCCTCTACACCCTCAGCGAGAGCGCCCTGGATCGGCTCGACGACTTCTACCGGCGGCTGCTCGAGCGCGCGCTGCGCCATCGTCCGACGGTCATCGCCGCCGGCGTCGGCCTCTTCCTGCTGGCCGGCCTGCTGCTCCCGCAACTGAAGTACGAGATGCTGCCGCAGGTCGACGAAGGCGAGGTGACGGTCGACGCGGAGCTGGCGGTGGGCACCCGCATCGAGCGGACGCGCGACGTGCTGCTCCGCCTCGAGGACATGGTCCGCCAGAACGTGCCCGAGGCGGTCACGATCATCACGAGCGGCGGTGGCGGCGGCATGGGCGGGCCGGGCGGCGGGTCGACCCACCGCGGCAGCATCAGCGTCCGCCTCACGCCGCGCTCCGAGCGGCAGCGATCCAACGACCAGATCGCGCAGGCGTTGCGCCGGCAGCTCTCGGGCCTGCCCGGCGTGACGATTCGGGCCCGCCCCTCGGGCGGCAACTGGGTGCTCAGCCGCGTGCTGGGCGGTGGCAGCGACAGCCGCCTTGCCCTCGAGATCCGCGGCGACGACCTGGCCGATTCGCGCCGGCTCGCGCTGGAGGCCGCCGATCTGATGCGCTCGGTCCCGGGCATCGCCGACGTGCGCCTCGGCCGCGAGGAAGGGCGGCCCGAGCTCGCCATCCGCGTCGACCGCGACAAGGCCGCCGCGCTGGGCCTCACCGTCAGCGGCGTCGCCAACACGCTGCGCACGAACGTCGCGGGCACGCAGGCCGCGCTCTTCCGCGAGCGCGGGCTCGAGTACCCGATCATCGTGCGGCTCCGCGAGGAGGACCGCAGCCGGGTCGCGGACATCGACACGCTGCTCGTCAGCACGCCCACCGGCCAGGTCGTGCAGGCCAAGAACCTCATGCTGGTGGAACCCGAGGCGGGACCGGTCCAGATCGAGCGCAAGAACCAGGAGCGCATCTCGCGCGTGAACGCCGAGATCGAGACCACCCTGAGCCAGGCCGTGGCCGGCGTGCAGGCGCGCCTCAACGAGCTGCACATCCCGCGCGACTTCACGGTGGGCTTCGGCGCCGAGGTCGAGGAGCAGGGCAAGGCGTTCCGCCAGCTGCAGCTCCTGCTGATCCTCGCCATCGTCCTCGTCTACGCGGTGATGGCGTCGCAGTACGAGTCGTTCCGCGACCCGTTCATCATCATGTTCTCGATCCCGCTGGCCGCCATCGGCGTCGTCGGCGGCCTGCTCGTCACCAACACCGCCTTCAGCCTGCAGGCCTACATCGGCGTCATCATGCTGGCCGGCATCGTCGTCAGCAACGCCATCCTGCTGGTGGACTACACCAACACGCTGCGCCACCGCGACGCGTTCGGCGTGCGCGAGGCGGTGGTCACCGCCGGCCGCACGCGGCTCCGGCCCATTCTCATGACCACGCTGACCACCGTGCTCGGGCTCGTGCCGATGGGCCTGGGCCTGGGCGAGGGCGCCGAACTGCAGGCGCCGCTGGCGCGCGTGGTCATCTTCGGACTCTCGGCCTCCACCGTCATCACGCTGGTGTTCGTGCCAGTCGTCTACACGTTGTTCGAGGAGGGCCTGGCAGGCCTGCGGAAGCCCGCGCGCCTGCCGGCCGCCGCGGAGGAGCCGGTCAAGTAGCGGGCGCCCGGCGCGCCCGTCCAGCGCCCGCGGGCATCGCGCCCGCGGGCTGGCCCTCAACCAGAAGGAGGACCTCCCATGAACCGATTCCTCTCCCGCTTCGACGAAACCGGCTACACCCTCCTGCGCTTCGTCGCAGGCTTCCTGTTCTGCTTCCACGGCATGCAGAAGATCCTCGGCATGCACGGCGGCACCGTGCAACCGATGTTCACGATGATGTGGACCGCCGGGATCATCGAGCTCACGGCGGGCACGCTGGTCGCCCTGGGCCTGCTGACCACGCCGCTCGCGCTGCTGGCGAGCGGCCAGATGGCGGTGGCCTATTTCATGGCGCACCAGCCCGCCGGCCTGTGGCCCATCCAGAACCGCGGCGAGCTCGCCGCGCTCTACGCGTTCGTGTTCCTCTACGTGGCGATGAAGGGATCGGGGCGCTTCAGCGTCGACGCCCTGATCGGCCGGGCCCGCTAGCAGTCCGTGGTGGAAGTGCCGCGTCGCACCGAGACGGGCGCGGCGCCCGGCTGGCCAGGCGCGACGACCGAGAATACGGCCAGTATTTGAGGGAGGAGCAACGCCGCCAGCCGGGATGCCCCGCCCGTCGAATGCAGCGCCACTTTCGCCACGGGCTGCCAGTCAGGCCGGCGGCAGCAGCCGCTCGAGCAGTTGCGTGATGGTGAGCTGCGTGACGGGATCGCGCAGGTCCGGCGCCACGCTCGCCAGCGGCGCCAGCACGAACGCGCGCTCCCGGAACCGGGGATGCGGCACGACGAGATCGGCCTCGTTCACCACCTCGTCACCGCAGAGCACGAGATCGAGGTCGAGCGTCCGTGGCGCGTTGCGGTACGGACGCTCGCGCCCCCGCTCCCGCTCGATGGCCAGCAGGATCCCGAGCAGCTCGCGCGCGGGCCGGTCCGACTCGCCCACGGCCACCGCATTGAGATAGGGCGACTGGATGCCGGCCGCGTCCACCGGCGCGGTTTCGATCGGCGCCGACACCACGAGACGGGCGAGCAGGTCGCCGAGCCGGCCGACGGCGTATTCGAGATGGAGTTCCCGCGGGCCGAGATTGCTGCCCAGCGCGACGACGACCGGACGCGCTACTCGACCCACCGCGTGGAGAGCACGCCGCCGCCGGTGCTGGCGCCCGGCATCCGGCGTCCCAGCACGTCCTGACGGCCCTCGATCATCTGGGCGAAGAACCGCGCCTGCTCGACGGCCTCGTTGAGGATGACGTTCGCCATGATGCGGTGGCGCACGTTGGTCATCGCCCCGACGCGCGGCGCCCACCGCTCGTGGAACGCGCGCATCAGGCGCACGTCGTCCTCGATGATGGCCTGCTGGCGCGCCTCGCCCCGGCCTTCCGGCACCGGCAGTTCGGGCCAGTCGCCGGGCACCGGGGCCCCGAGATCCTCGAGCACCTGGCGCAGCCAGGAGATCTGCGTGTCCTCGCGCCCGATGATGTACTGGTAGGTGTTGTTGAACTCGTAGGAGGACACGAAGCGCGCACCCGCGACGTGGCGATCGCGCGAGGCGTTCTTGTCTCGATACAGGTCCTGCAGCAGGCGAACGAGCTCGGCGGCGGTCACGACTGTTGCTTTTCCTTGCAGCGGATGCAGACGCGGGTCCACGGGATCGCGTTCAGCCGGGCGTCGGCGATGTGCTCGCCGCAGTCGCGGCAGATGCCGTAGGTGCCCTTCTCCATGCGATCCAGGGCTTCCTCGATCGCCTGCAGGATCTTCGCGTCGGTCTGGCGCAGCTTCAGCTGGATGTGCACCTCGTTGGTGCCGGTGGCCTGGTCCGCCAGGTCGCCCTGCCGGGTGTTGCTCTCCATGGTCGTCTGCAGGGGCTTGATCCCCCCGCCGGCGAGGATTTCGGAGCGCTTCCGTGTGAGTGCGTCGCGATAGGTGGAGACGTCCATCGTTTCGGTTGAACTCCCTGGCAACGATCGGGCCTCGCGGGCCGACCCGCATCTTACCACTTCAGCCGCACGACCGGTTCACTCGGCCCGCAGGATGGCCAGCGGCCGCCGGCGCAGCACGTCGACGCTCGCCGCCACGCCGATCACGCCGACCAGCAGCGCGGTCATCACCAGCCCGGCCGCCGCAACGCCGGGCGTGGGCGACCACGGCACGTCGAGCACGTAGCGGCACAGCCCCCAGGAGAGCCCCAGCGACGTGACGGCGCCGACGGTGCCCGCCAGCGAGCCCAGGGCGCCGTACTCGATCGCGAGCATCGCCGTGAGCGTGCGGGTGCTCGCGCCCAGCGTCTTGAACACGGCCGATTCGTGCAGGCGCTGGAACTTGGTCATCGCCACGGATCCCATCAGGATCAGCACCCCGGCGAACAGCGCGATCAGGCCGACGATCGACACGGCCAGCGTCACGTTGCCCGCGACGCCCTCCACCGTGCGCGCCACCTCGCGCACGTCGATCGCCGACACGTTGGGGAACGCCGCCACCAGATCGCGCTGCAGTCGCGCGCGGTCGGCCGGCGAATCCGGGCCGCGGGCGGCCGCGATGAAGGTCTTCGGCGCGGCGTCGAAGACGCCCGGCCGGAAGACGAACATGAAGCCGCCGCTGCGCGCATCGGCCCACTCCACCTGGCGCACGCTGGCGACGCGCGCCTCCACGGCGCGCCCCAGCACGTCGAACCGCATCGTGTCCCCGACGCCGATCCCGAAGCGCTGCGAGATGCCCTTCTCGATCGACACCTCGGGCGTGGGCGAGGGCGAGTCCCAGAAGGCGCCGGCCACGAGGCGCTCGTTGGCCTCCAGGTGATCGCGATACGTGACGACGTACTCCCGGGCGAGACTGCCCTGCCCCCGCACCTCGTCGAAGCCGTCGAGGTTCAGCGTCCGGCCCCGCACCCCGGTGACGCGCGCGCGCAGCACCGGCAGCAGCTTCGCGGGAAACGACGGATGGGCCCGCGCGAGGAACTGCCGGACCCCGGCTTCCTGATCCGGCTGGATGTCGACCAGGAAGAGGTCGGGGCCGTCGCGGCGGAGATCGATCCGGAAGGCGTGCAGGAGGTTGGCCTGCAGCGATCGGACGCCGATGATGAAGAAGGCCCCCAGCCCCACCGCGAGCAGGATGGTCCGCGTCTGGTTGCCCGGCCGCGACACGCTGATCACCGCGTGACGCAGGGGGAACCATCCCGTCATGCGAAGCGGCGCCACCACGCGCACCAGCAGTGCCCCGACCAGGTGCAGCACCAGCGCCACGGCGACGAACGCGGCGCACACGAGCGCGCCGGCACGCCACGACGCGGCCTGCCAGCTCGCCACGCCGACCAGCGCGACGCTCACCAGCAGCGCGGCGGCCACCTGCACCCAGTCGATGCGCCGCCACCAGCGCCCGTCGGGCTGCGTCACGCTGCTCTGCCGCGCCGCCTCGTCACGCAACAGCAGGAGCGGCCGCGCATGCCGGATCTCCAGCAGCGGCACCAGCGAGAACAGCAGCGACACGAGCACGCCTACGGCGACACCCTGCAGCGAGGCCGACCACGTGAGCCCGGGCGTCACGGCGCCGAAGCCGCTCAGCAGGCCGGCGGGCAGCGCCGCGAGGGCGAGCACGGCCACGCCCAGGCCCAGGAGGCTGCCGAGGGCCGCCAGCGCGACCACCTGCGCGAGATATACCGCCAGCACCTGGGCGGTGGAGGCGCCCAGGCACTTCATGACGGCGATGGCCCGCAGCTTCTGTCGGACGAACACGCGTGTCACGCTCCACACGCCGATGCCGCCCAGGATGACGATGATGAAGCCGACCAGGCTGAGGTAGTTCTCCGCCCGCGCCAGGTCGTCGTTCATCCGATCCTCGGCGCCGCGGTAGGAGTGCGCGTTGATGAACTGCTGCCTGAAGTCGTCGCGCAGTGCCTGCACGAGCGGATCGATCCGCGCGTCGGGAACCTTCACCAGCAGGGCGTAGCGTGCGCGGCTGCCGAACTGCAGCAGTCCGGTGCGGGCCATGTCGGCGAAGTCCACCAGCACCCGCGGGCCGAAGCTGAAGAAGCCGAGCCGGCGACCGGGTTCCGACAGCACGACGCCGCGGATGGTGAAGACCAGGTCGCCGAGCACGATCCCGTCGCCCACCCGCAGGTCGAGCTGCGCGAGCAACTCGGGACGCACGAGCGCGCCCTGCCCTTTCAGCAGGTCGTGTGTGTAGGGCACGCCACCTTCGAGCTCCACGCGTCCGTAGTACGGGTAGCCGGCCTCGACGCCCTGCAGTTCGACGGTGCGCGCGACGGCCTTTCGCTCGTCGGCCGGCCGCGCCATCGTCGCCGTCTCGATCGTCTCGGCCACGCCGACGGCCCCGGCCTCGCGCAGCCGCTGGTCGATGCGCGCGCGGGCCTGCGGGTCCCACGGCCGGTTGGTCGACACCACGACATCGGCCGCGGTGAGCGTACGCGCCTCGGCCACCAGCGCGCCACGCACCGACTGGATCACCGAGCGCAGCGCGACGATGGCCCCGACGCCGACGGCGACGCAGAGGAAGAAGAAGAGCAGGCGCCGCCAGGAGGCCCTGGCCTCACGGCCGACCATGCGCAGGACGAACGTCATCGGCCCCTCAGACCGGCGCGGGCGCTGTCGCGACGGCTTCCCGGCGTTCGACCACGTGACCGTCCCGCAGGCGGACCTGCGCGTCGGCCATCGCCGCCAGATCGCGATCGTGAGTGACCAGCACCAGCGTCGTCGCCCGCCTGCGGTTCACGTCGAACAGCAGTTCGATGACGTGCTGGCCGTTCTGGCTGTCGAGGTTGCCCGTGGGCTCGTCGGCCAGCAGCAGCCTCGGATCGTTGGCCAGTGCGCGCGCCAGCGCCACACGCTGCTGTTCGCCTCCGGAGAGTTGCGAGGGATAGTGGTGTCCGCGGTCGGCGAGGCCCACCTCGTCGAGCAGCGTCTTCGCGCGCGGCCCGGGATGCCGTACCCCGGCCAGTTCCATCGGCACCAGCACGTTCTCGTAGGCCGTGAGCGAGGCGATCAGGTGGAAGAACTGGAAGACGAACCCGATCTTCGCGCCGCGCAGCCGCGCCAGCGCGTCCTCCCCGAGACTCGTGATCTCGATGCCGTCGATGACGATGCGGCCCGAGGTCGGCGCGTCGAGGCCGGCCATCAGCCCGAGCAGTGTCGACTTGCCGCTGCCCGAGGGCCCGACGATCGCCAGCGACTGGCCGTCCGGGATGCGCAGGTCGATGGGGTGGAGGATGGTGAGCGGCCGTCCGCCGCTCGACACCGTCTTGGAGACACCGTGGAGTTCAATCATGAGGAACCGGTCGCCAGCATCGGCCGCAGGGCATTCCAGACGAGCGCGGCGACGCGGGCCGCGCCCTCGCGGTTGGGATGGATGCCGTCGGCCTGGTTGAGCGCGGCCACGCCCGCGACACCATCCAGCAGGAACGGCAGGAACGTCACGGCCTGCTCGCGGGCCACTTCACGGTAGGCCTGCCGGAACTGCGCCGTGTAGAGCGGGCCGAGATTGGGCGGCGCCTCCATGCCACACAGCAGCACACGTGCCCCACGGGCGCGCGCGCGCTCGATGATCGCCGTGAGGTTGTCCTTCATCTGCCCGGCCCCCAGGCCGCGCAGCCCGTCGTTGGCGCCCAGCGCCAGCACGAGCACGCGCACGTCGCCCTCCAGCGCCCAGTCGAGGCGGCGCAACCCGCCGGCCGACGTGTCGCCGGACACCCCCATGTTCACCACGTCGTAGCCGAGCCCTTCGGCGTCGACCCGGGCCTGGAGCAGGGCTGGGAATGCCTCATCGCTGCTCGGCAGGCCGTAACCCGCGGTCAGGCTGTCGCCAAGCACCACGATCCGCGGCCGCGCCGCCATCGGGGTCGAAGCCGCCACGGCGGGAGAAGGCGCCGCGCCCTGATCTCGCGGCGGACGATCACACGCGGCCGTGAAGCCGCCGGCCAGCGCGACCAGGGCCAGGGTCACGATCACGAACCGCAGGGACAGGAAAGACGAACGGGGCATCGGAAATCGTTGGCGAGGTGGCCGCGACACCGGCCGGGGTTGCGGCGCCAGCGGGGAGACGCGTGGCAGGCCGTTCTGGTTCGCGCACCTCCCATGGTAGACGATGGCGCTCCGCAGGGGATGGCCCAACGGCGTCAGTTCGCTTCGAGGGCGGCCATCTGGGCGTCGAGCGCCGCGATCGACTGACGCAGCATCTCGCGGTGCGCCTCGTGGCGCGCGCGGGCGAGATCGGCGACCGCGCGCGCCCGCGCAAGCTCTAGCGTACGGCGGCGGCCCTCCCGTTCGGGATCCCGGGACCCGTGCGAATCGGCGGGCGGGATCCGGCGTTCGCGCTCCATCTGCTGCTCCTCCACCGCCTTGCTCTCCCACCCTCGTGCCACGGCCGAGCCTCCTCTCCGGAAGACGCCTGCTTCCTGCTGCGATCGTACCGCAACAGCCTGTCGGGAGGTGCCGCTTCGGCCGTGGGGCCTGCGCGGCGGTCGCCTCGCGTGTCGCGGCTCCGCGCGGGTTGTCAACCGCACGCGACGCTGGCGCTCTCATCGACGCCTCATGAGGCTCCTGCTAGAAGAGAGGGCCATGAGCCTCGCCGCCGTGTTGTGTGCCGCGGCCCTGGCCGGTCCCCTGCCGGCGCCGCCTCCCGTCCCGATTCCCTCGTCGGCCTGCTCGGAGACGGCACCGCCAGACGATCCTTCCTCGTTGTCGCTCGAGCAGGCGATCCTCCGCGCCCGCGAGCGCTGGCCGGCGCTGGCTGCCGCGCGCGAGCGCGCCAGGGTCCGCGCCGCCAGCGAAGGCGCGGCCGCGCGCTGGCTCAACCCGTCGCTCGAGATCAGCCGTGAGAACTGGCGGCCCGGCGGACGCGCCCCGGACCATCCCGCGCTCGACTCCTTCGTCCTGCTCACCCAGCCGGTCGAGATCGCGGGGCAGCGTGGCGCACGCCGGCGCGTGGCGGCCGCCGAATCACAACTGGCCGCGATCGCCTCGGCCGGCAGCGAGCGCGATCTGGTGGTGGCGGTGAGCCAGACGTTTCTCGAGGCCGTACGCGCCCGCGACGTCCTGCGGGTGCTGGAGGCGCAGCGCGACGGCATCGCCGAGATGGTCGCCCTGCTCGAACGACGCGTGGCCGAGGGCGTGGCGGCCGAGGCCGACCTGCGCAAAGTGGAAGCCGACCTCGGACGTGCTGCGATCGAGGCCACGCGCGCCGGCGCCGATCTGTTCGAGGCCTTGGCGCGACTCGGCGTCTTCCTCGGCGAGGATCCGCCTCCCGCCGCGGCGTCGCTCCTGCTGCCCCCGCCCGCCGCGCCGCCCGGCGGCCTCGACGTCGAGGCCGCCATCGCGCGCCGGGCCGACGTGCAGGCGGCGCGGGCGCGCGTGGCCGCGGCCGCCGCGGCCGACGACCTGGAGCGCCGGCGCCGCTGGCCCGACCTGCTCGTGACGGCCGGCTACAAGCGCACGGACGGGATCGACACGGGCGTGGTCGGTGTGGCGGTGCCCGTGCC
>JBDIBB010000094.1:0-15629 GCA_039812685.1 Vicinamibacteraceae bacterium | reverse complement strand
GGACCCGCCCCGCCTGAAGCCGAAGAAGCCGCCGCCGGCGCCTGCGACCGACAGTACCGGCGCCTGGTTGAAGTACACCGGCACCTGGTTCCGGCCGTAGCCGTACACGATCGGGCTCTTCATGTCGGCGATCAGGCCGCGCATGATGCTGCCCTGCGCGAACAGCCCCTCCGGAGACTGCACGGTCACCCTCGGCGTCAGCGAGTACTCCGGAAAGATCGTGACCGTCGCGCCCTCGGTGATCAGCGTGCCGCCCTCCCGCACGAACTCGTGCAGGTTCACCAGGCCTTCCAGGCCCATGCCGCCGCGGATGTCGTCGGCCGCGTCGGGCGTGCCGAGCGCCTGGAACTGCTCGCTGCGGCGATACGGCAGCGGCCGATCGTCGGTCTTCGGCACGCCATTCACCATCGACTGCGCGGTGCCGCCGATGTGCGGGATGATGATCACGTCGTAGTTCGCGCGCAGGTGGCCCTCGCGCAGCTTCACGTCGCCGAAGTAGGTATAGGGCACGCCGTAGGCGTCGAGCGCCGCCCTCACCCAGCCCTCGTCCTGCGTGCGCGCCCAGCTGTGCACGTAGCCGATGCGCGGCACGTCGAGCGAATGGGTCTTCACCGCCGGGGCCGAGGCCATCGCGTAGCCCGACAGGCCGAGCGAGACCAGCAGCGGCTCGACGGCGGCGCGGTCGGCGTTGGGGATGATGATGGCACCGGCGCGGAAGCGGTGCCCGCCGGCGTCGAAGTCGTCCTCGGCGGCCTCCATCTTCGTCGACGCCAGCTTGAACCGGAACGTGACGATGTTGTTGTCGGCCGTGTTGTCCACGACGATGACGCTGCCGCTGCCCGAGACGCCGCCAGCGGCGCGCGCCGCGTCGGCCAGCAGCGTCATCGGCTGGTCGAGCAGCGTCTTGTCGGAGACCGGCGTAATCGTCACGTCGCGCATGAGCTGGAACGTCCAGCCTGTGTCGTCGTACGGCGCCGGGTTGGCCGGCGAGAAGTTCTGGACGGCGAAATACATATCGGCCAGCGTGCGGTACGGCTGATCGCCGCGGATGATCCAGTCGCCGGCCTTCACCTCGACGTCACCCGACCTGAACGCCAACGTCGCCACGTGCACTTCGAGCCCCTGCTCGCGGAGCGTGTTGACGGCATCGGCCGCGTCCGCCTTGCGGCGCTGTGCGGCCGGGACCACCCAGCCGTAGATTGGGCCGTTCTTCCCCTTGTTCACGGCCCGGACGTTCTTCTGCCAGAAGTTGTCCAGGTAGATGTCCTTGTTCCTCGCCACGTGACGCAGCGCGAAGAGGATGGCCGACTGCTGGATGTTGGTGTTGTTGCGCGGGCCCCACTTGATCTCCGGCAGCGGCGGGTTCGGCCGGAACCACTCGCGGCTCGTCACCGTCGGCCCCGGGCGCACGACGTAGGGATCCGGGCCGTAGCTCTGTACCTCGTAGAAGCGACCCACCTGGTTATGGGCGTGCGCGATGAAGAAGAGGTAGTTGGGCGTCCACCCGTCGTAGAACCCGTAGGTCCACACGCCCGGAACGCCGCGCTTTGTCATCTCCAGCACCTCGGCCTGGGCCAGCGTCCACCATTCGTTGACGGTGATCGCGTCCACCTGCTCGTTGTAGGGGCCGGTCCCGGTCGACGCGTAGAGGTAGGTCTGCGCCTCGTGCAGGTCGTGCAGGATGGTCGGGTGCCAGTCGAGGACGACCTTCGTGGTGGTCTTGGTGAGCGCCAGGAACTGGCCGAGGGCGTCGCGGTTGTTGTCGTGCTGGACGTACTTGCCCCAGTACATCAGCGGCAGCCGCTGAGCCCCGGCCGGAAGCGCCTTGTTGAAGTAGTACGTGTCGACCGCCTTGTCACGGCCGTCGGGCTCGATCAGCGGCGTGATGAGCGTAATCACGTTGTTGCGGATGTCCTGGATGAAGGGCGTCTCCTGCACGGCAAGCCTGTAGAGGAGTTCCATCAGCATCTCGGGACCGCCGAACTCGGGCGAGTGGATGCCGCTCGTGATGTAGTAGATCGGCTTGGCGGTCTGGATGAGTTTCTGCGCCTCGGCCGGACTGGTCTTCCGCGGATCCTGCAGGGCGGCGAGCATGCCGCGGTACTTGTCGAGCTGCTTGATCGTCGCCTCGTCAGCCACCGCGGCGACGATCATGTCGCGGCCTTCCTCGGTCTTGCCCGTGCGCCACACCTTCACGCGCGGCGACGCCTTCGCCACGGCGTCGAAATAGCGGTAGATGTCCGCCGACCGATCCACCTCGCCCGTCTGCCCGACGATGTGCCCGAGCACGGCGAGCGGCGTCGGAACGGTGCTCGAGGCCGGCAGGTGATCGACGAGTTCCGTGGTGATGCGCGGATCCTGCAGGTTCTCCTTGATCTTCGCGGTGTACTCCTTGTCGATCGCCTGCTGCGCGCGCGCGGCCGGCGCGCCCAGCAGCAGGGCGCCCGCCACGAACGTGCAGCTCAACCGGCGCATCCAGTGGGTCCTGAGCAACATCGTGCCTCCTCTCGGCTGAAGCCAGCGGCGCTTGCTCCTGCATTCGGCGCCGGGATTGCGACAACATCCTACTGCCACGGCCGCGCTGGCCGCCACGAAAGACCGGGGACGCATCTCCGCGGTGGCCAGGCTGGCGGCGCGAACACGCTGGCCTCCCGCCGCGATCAGCCAGGGTCTTCGTGACCGTTGCAGGGGGAACCGATGCTGGCCCGTCGTTTGCTTGTTGACGCGCGTTGCTCTCGGATTGCCGGATTTCCGGCTGCCCGCGCCATGACGGCCGGCGACGTGTCGCGGTCCTCACCCGCAAGCGATAACATCTGCGGGACGGGGCGATGCGCTCATCACGTCCCGGTCGCCCGTGGTCGGCTCCAACGGTGGCGGCGGGCCGGGTGTGCCGGCTGGCGTAACGGCCTGACGATGCGCGCGGTGCGGGTCTCACGGTGACCACCTTCGTCGCGGCGGGTTTCGAGGAGAACTCATCATGGCACTGCTTCACGAGAAACTGGCCCAGCAGATCCCGGCGCTGCGCGATGCGGTCAAGAAGCTCACCAAGGAATCTGGGGCCCTCAAGGTGTCGGACGTCACCCTCGAGCAGGCCTATGGGGGCATGCGCGGCGTGAAGTCGCTGGTGTGCGACACCTCCGAGGTGCCGCCCGACAAGGGCCTCATCATCCGGGGCCGCCCGGTCGGCCAGCTCACCCGCCAGCTTCCCGAGGAAACGCTCTGGCTGCTGCTCACCGGCGAGGAGCCCTCGGCGGCCGAGCTCGCCGACCTGCAGGCCGACCTGCGCGCACGCGCGAGGGTGCCCGACTACGTGTGGGCCGTGCTCGGCGCCATGCCCGCCGACTCCCATCCGATGGCGATGCTCAACACCGCCATCCTGGTGATGGAACGGGAGTCGATCTTCCGGCAGCGCTACGACGGTGGCATGAAGAAGGACGAATACTGGCTGGCCACGCTCGAGGACGCGCTCACCATCGTCGCGGTGCTGCCCGAGATTGCGGCCGGCCTCTACCGGATGCGATTCGGCAAGGGATCGCGGATCGCGGGCAGCCCGGAACTCGACTGGGCCGCCAACTTCGCCGCGATGCTCGGCATCCCGGATCCCACGGGCGATTTCGCCAGGCTGATGCGCCTCTACATGGTGCTGCACTGCGATCACGAGAGCGGCAACGTCAGCGCGCTCACCACGGCCACCGTCAACTCGGCGCTCTCCGACCTCTACTACGCGCTGTCGTCCGGACTGAACGGCCTCGCCGGACCGCTGCACGGCCTGGCGAACCAGGAGTGCCTGGGCTGGGTGCTCGAGACGAACCGGAAGTTCGGCGGCAGTCCGACGAAGGAGCAGATTCAGGCCTACGCGCAGGAGACGCTGTCGGCCGGCCGCGTCATCCCCGGGTACGGCCACGCCGTACTGCGCATCACCGATCCCCGCTTCGACGCACTGCTCGCCTTCGGCAAGCAGCACTGCGCCGACGACCCGGTGTTCCAGACCGTCGTCCACGTCTTCGAGACGGTGCCTGACATCCTCAAGACCATCCAGAAGATCAAGGATCCCTGGCCGAACGTGGATGCGGGGTCGGGCGCCCTGCTGTATCACTACGGCCTCACCGAGTTCCCGTACTACACGGTGCTGTTCAGCGTGTCGCGTGCGCTCGGCGTCTGCGCGCAGGCCGTGATGGCGCGCGCCATGGGCCTGCCGATCACGCGGCCCAAGTCGGTGACGACGCGGTGGCTGCAGGGTGAGGCGGCGAAGGCCGCCGCCGCCGCGATGTGAGTGGCGATGGCCGCCGGGCCACGGGGGCTGACCTCAGCCTCCGTGGACGCGGCCACGCGGGAGGCTGCACTTCCGGAAACCCCGGGGCTGCGCGCCGCGGGATCGAGCGAGTCACTGTCGCCGGAGCCTGCCGATGCCGGTCATGCCCGACTACGCCGAAGGCGTCAAGAAGGAGGTCGTCGAGATCAAGTTCCTCATCCACGACCTCCGCGTGGAGCGGTTCATCAACGAGGTCGTCCACTTCCACGTCACGCTGAACACCGACCTCGAGCTCTACGGGGTCGAGCAGGCGCAGGTGCTCCACGGCCACGACCTGCAGGCGCTCAAGGAGCGGGCGGTCGGCCTCCGCAAGGCGTTCCAGGACTACTCGAACGCCGTCAGGAACTTCTCGCCCGACCGCACGGTGCTGGTCGTGGCCCGGCAGTACATCGGCACGCTCGACAGCCTGTGCGCCCTGATCCTCAGTCCGCTGTGGGGGCGCGTCGACAAGGTGCTGGTCTTCCTGCCGCCCGACTCGCGCTCGAGCCGGGGGCGCACGCACTACCACAACTGCATCCGCTTCATTCGCGGCGTCCACCAGCGCATCCGTCAGTTCCTCGACGAACAGGATTCCCGGAACCTCTACCAGGAGTTCGACATGGCGGCCGAGGTGGAGGAGACGGTGCGCGACGCGCTCCACGGCTACGTGATGGAGCACGGCAGCGGCCGCGTCCAGGTCGAACTGGACCAGCTCGACCGCGCCACGGTGGGGGGCAACCTCGCGCGCTTCCGGCGCATGCTGTTCAACCTCGTGATGAACGCCGTCGACGCCCTGCGCGCCCGCGATGCGGGCCTCGTGTCGGTGAGCGTGGAGGCCGACGGCGATCATGTCGTGCTGACGACGCGCGACAACGGCGTGGGCATGCCGCCCGAGAAGATCGCGCAGCTGCTGACCGACCGCGAAACGCTCGACGGCGAACTCCACTCGCTGGGGTTCGTGTTCGTGCGGCAGACGGTCCGCGAGTTCGGCGCCGAACTCGCCATCGACAGCGAGGTGGGCCGCGGCACCACCATCACGATCCGGTTCCCGCGCCTGCGCGACCGACCCACGACCGCGGCTCGTCCGCCGGGGGCGACGACGGATCGCCCCGCCGCGGAGGCCGGCACGCCTGGCCCCAGGCAGTACGGCCGCATCGTCTGCCACGACTACGAGAGCTGCGAGGCGCAGTACCCCGGCGCCATCTTCGCGATGTCGGTCACCGACCGCGACGAGGTGGACTTCTTCTCGCACGCGCCCTACGAACGCTACGGAGCCACCGAGCACGCGAAGCTCTCGCCCATGTTCTACGAGGTGGCCGTCCGCGGACGCATGGAGCCCGATGAGCAGCGCAGGCCCGTCATCACGCTGAAGGCGCCCCAGAGCATCCGTGAGTACTTCGAGTCGAAGGACGTTGCCGACGACCGGCGCAGCGGCGTCACGTTCGCCCGCATGGTCCACGACGAGTACATCCGCGTGGCGCGGGCGCTGGTCGCGACCGGCATGCCGCCGGAGACCATCGTGCTCGTCGACCGGCTGCAGGAGTTCTTCCCCGACGAGCCCGATCTCGTCAGCGCCGAGCCGTTCTCGATTGGCGTGCTGGCCAGCCAGGCGGTCGCGCGGGCGGAGGAGAAGGGATAGGCCGGCCGCCGGAATCCGTCCATGACCCCAGATCCGAACCCGCCGCCCGCCCCGGAGGCCGCCGTGTACGCCGCGCTCGACGCGCTCGGCATCGCCTTCACGCGCTACGATCACCCGCCGGTGTTCACCGTCGAGCAGGCCGAGGCGCACTGGCGCGGGATCGACGCCACGCACGGCAAGAACCTGTTCCTGCGCAACCAGAAGGGCACGCGCCACTACCTGGTGATCGCCGAGCGGCACGCGGCCGTGGACCTCAGGCGGCTCGCCGCGCAACTGGGCGACGACCGCCTGAGCTTCGCCTCGCCCGAACGGCTGGCGAAGCATCTCGGCCTCACGCCGGGCAGCGTGTCACCGTTCGGGTTGATCAACGATCGGGCCGGACACGTGCAGGTGGCCGTGGACCTCACGCTGCGGGATGCCGTCAGGGTCGCGTTCCACCCCAACGTCAACACGGCCACCCTGGTGCTGTCCTCAGCCGACTTCGAGCGCTTCCTCGCGTCGACGGGCCACGCGGTGCGCTGGATCCGGTTCGGCGCGCCAGGAGCGTAGACGACGTCAGGCGCCGGCACCCCGGCTCCGGGCGCCGCGCACCTCACCCCCGGACGGTGGCCACTTCGACAGGCTGTCCCGTCTCCCGCGCGCGCGTGGCCGCCAGCGCCACCCGCAGCGCCTCCACCCCATCGTCGACCGTGATGGGCGCAGGGCGACCGTTCAGCACGTTCTCCGCGAAGTTCTCGAGCTGCACGGTGTAGGCGTCGCGGAACCGCTCCATGAAGTAGGGCACGGTGTCGTGGGTGACGGCGTTCCTGGTCATCACCATCAGCGGCGTCTCGCGCAGGTAGCCGACGCGCAGCGTGCCGCCCGTGCCGAGCAGCTCGGTGGTGATGTCGTAGCCGTAGATGCCGTTGCGCGTGAGATCGACGACGCCCAGCCTGCCGCTCTCGAACTCGAGGGTGATCACGGCGTTGTCGATGTCGCCCACCTCCCCCAGCTCCGGATACGCGAGCACGCCGCCGATGGCCGTCACGCGCCGCACCTCGCCCATGAACCAGCGGGCGAGATCGAAGTCGTGGATGCCCATGTCGACGATCATGCCGCCGCTGCTCTTCGGGTTCGCGTACTCGACCGAGGGCCGGAACGGATCGCGCGAGGTCGCCTTGAACACCACCGGCTCGCCGATGACGCCCTCGGCGATGCGCGCCTTCGCGGCGGCGTAGCCGGCGTCGAACCGGCGCATGAACCCGAGCTGGAAGAAGATGCCGCTCTCCTCCACCGCCTGCTTCATGAACAGCGCCTGGTCGAGCGAGATCGACGGCGGCTTCTCGCAGAACACGGGCTTGCCGGTCTTCGCGCACTCGGCGGTCTGCGACGCGTGCAGGTGCGTCGGGCTGACGATGACGAAGGCGTCCACGCCGCCGTCGGCGAGCAGGCCGGCGAGATCGGTGTAGCCGCGCACGCCGAACTGGCGCGTGGCGGCGTCCACCGCCGCCGCGTCGACGTCGGCTACGGCCGCCAGCCGCGTGCACGCGATCCGGGATGACAGGTCGCGCGCGTAGACCTGCCCGAGCCTGCCGAGGCCGATGAGTCCGATGTTGAGACGGGATGACGCTGACATGCTGAAGATTCTCCTTCGTGGCCGGCACGCGCGGACTATCGGGCGGGTGCCGCGCCGGCGGCCTCTCGGGTGACCAGCGTGATGGCCACCATCTGCTCTGCGGGGACGGCTTCCCCGCGGATCGCCTTCACCGCGGTCTCGATGGCGAGCCGCCCCATCTCCTCCGGCGACTGCGCCACCGACGCGTCCATGCGCCCCTCGGCAATCGCCTTCCGCGCATCGTCCAGCGCATCGTAGCCGATCACGCGGATGTGGCCGTCGCGGCCCGCCGCGGCAATGGCCTCGAGCGCGCCAAGCGCCATCAGGTCGTTGCAGGCAAACACCGTGTCGAGATCGCGGTGTGCCTGCAGCAGGTTCTGGAAGACCGTGAACCCCTGATCGCGCTCCCAGTTGGCCGGCTGCGACGCCAGCACCCGGATGCCCGGCGAGGCCGCGATGGCGTCCCGGAACCCGCGCAGCCGCGAGTCGCCGGTCTCGTGGCCCGGAATCCCTTCGAGGATGGCGACCTTCGCGGTTCCGCCGGACTCCCTCACCAGGAACTCGCCGGCGATGCGCCCGCCCTGGTAGTTGTCGGATCCGATGAAGCTCACCAGCTTCAGGCCGGCCGCCGCCGCGGCGTCCGCGTCCACGCGCGTGTCGACGACCACGACCGGGATGCCGGCCTGGTTGGCCTTCGCGATGGCCGAGACCACCTCGCGCGATCCGCTCGGCGCGACGCACAGCGCCGACACGCCCGCCTGGACCAGGTTCTCGATGATCTGCACCTGCTTCTCGACATCGAGCTCGCGCTCGGCCGCCTGCACCACCAGTTCGACGCCCAGTCGTCCGGCCGCCTCGCGGGCGCCGCGCTGCATGTCGAGGAAGTACGGGTGGTTGAGCGTCTTGAGCACCAGCGCGACGCGCGGCCGCGCCTCGCCGGCCGGGGCGGTCTGGCGGTTGCAGCCCGCCGCCGCCACCAGCGTGGCCATCAGGATTCCCGCAATCACACGTCGCATCCTCGGACTCCTCGTCCAGGGCCAGGCCCAGGCGGCCAGGCCGGAACCGGTCATCCCCGCCGGCGCTTGAGCGCGGTGTCGACGAGCACCGCCACGATGATCACCGCGCCGATCACCACCTGCTGGAAGAACGCCGACACGTTCAGCAGGTTCAGCCCGTTGCGCAGCACGCCCATGATGAGCGCGCCGATCAGTGCCCCGCCGAGCGTCCCCTGCCCGCCGAGCAGGCTCGTGCCGCCGATCACGGTCGCGGCAATCGCGTCCAGTTCGTACATCACGCCGGCGGTCGGCTGCGCGGAGTTGAGCCGTGCCGTGAGCACGACTGACGCGAGCCCCGCGCACGCCCCCGAGAGCGCGTAGACGGCGGCCTTCTCACGGTACACCGGCACGCCGGACAGCCGGCTCGCTTCCTCGTTGCCGCCGATGGCGTAGACGTGGCGGCCGAACACCGTGCGGGAGAGCACCACCTGCCCGATCGCGTAGACGCCGAGCATCACGAGCGCGGAGGCGGGCACCATCGCGATCCTGCCGGTGGCGATGACGCGGAACCCTTCGTCGAAGCCGGAGATGGGACGCCCCTCGGCCCACATCAGCGCGAGACCGCGCGCCACGCTCATCATCCCCAGCGTCGCGATGAACGGCGGCAGGCGGCCGGCGGTGACGAGCAGGCCGTTGGCCAGCCCGCACGCCGATCCCACGGCGAGCGCCACCGGCACGGCCGCGGCCACGGGCCAGTCGTGCCGCAGCGCGCTGGCGAGCACCACGCCGGCCAGCGCGACAATCGAGCCCACCGACAGGTCGATGCCGCCCGAGACGATCACGAAGGTCATCCCGACGGCGACGATTGCGTTGATCGAGGTCTGCTCGAGGACGTTGAGCAGGTTCGACACCGTGAGGAAGTGCGGCGTGAGGATCGTCAGCAGGACGCACAGCCCCGCCAGTCCGGCCAGCGTGCCGAGCTGTCGCGCCGGGACGTGCAGCCGGCTCACGAGGCGATCCCCAGCGCGGCCTGCAGCACCTGTGCGTCGGTGCGGCCCGCATCGAAGACGGCCTGCACCCGCCCGCCGCGCATCACCAGCACCCGATCGCTCATCCCCAGCACCTCGGGCAGATCCGAGGAGATCATCAGGATGCCGGCCCCGCCGGCGACCAGCGCCACCATGAGGTCATAGATGTCGCGGCGCGCTGCCACGTCGATCCCGCGCGTCGGCTCGTCGAAGAGCAGCACCCTGGCGTGGCTCAGCAGCCACCTGGCGAGGACGACCTTCTGCTGGTTGCCGCCGCTGAGCGAGCCTGCCGGCGTGTGCGGCGACGGTGTCCGGACGCGCAGGCCGGCGATCTGTCGCTGGGCCTCGCTGGTCTCGGCCCGCCGCTTCACGAGGCCGCAGCGGGCAAAGGCGGCCAGGGTGGGCAGCGTGATGTTGGCCTGCACGCTCATGCCAAGCACCAGGCCCTGCTGCTTGCGATCCTCGGGCAGCAGCGCCACGCCGCCGGCAATCGCCTCGCGCGGCGAGCGGCATCGCACCACCCGGCCCTCGACCACCACCTCGCCGGCCTCCACGGGATCCGCGCCCGCGATGGCCCGCGCCAGCTCGGTGCGCCCGGCGCCCACGAGGCCGGCGACGCCGAGGATCTCCCCACGATGCAGCGTGAAGCTCACGTCGTGGAGCACCCCGCGCCGCGCGAGGTGCCGCACCTCGAGCAGCGGCGACCCGGGCCGTCCGCGGCGCACGGGGTACTGCTCCGCGATCTCGCGATCGGCCATCAGCTTCACGAGTTCGGCCGGGGACGTCTCGCCGATGGCGCGCGTCGCGACGTGGCGCCCGTCGCGGAGCACGCTCACGCGGTGGCCGATGCGGAACACCTCGTCCATGCGGTGCGAGATGTAGACGACGGCGACGCCGCGCGCGACGAGCCGTTCGATGGCCGCGAAGAGCTGGTCGACCTCGGCGGCGCTGAGCGCGGAGGTCGGTTCGTCCATCACGAGCACGCGCGCCTCGTCCGACAGCGCGCGCGCCACCTCCACCATCTGCTGGTGTGCGATGCCGAGACGGCTCACCGGCGCGCGGACATCGAGCGTCGTGCCGAGCCCGCGCAGCAGGCTGTCGGCGAGCGCCCGCATGCGCCGCCAGTCGACGAGGCCCGGCGCGCGCCGCGGCGCCCTGCCGAGGAACACGTTCTCGGCCACCGACAGGTGCGGCACCAGGGTGAGCTCCTGGTGGATGACGCTGATGCCGAGGCGGCGCGCCACGCGCGGGCTGGCGAGCGACACGGGGCGGCCGTCGACGACCACATCGCCGGCATCCGGCCGCTCGGCGCCCGCGAGCACCTTCATCAGCGTCGACTTGCCCGCCCCGTTCTCGCCCATGAGGACGAGCACCTCGCCGGTCCGCACGTCGAGGTCGACGCGGTCGAGGGCGACGACGCCCGGGAAGCGTTTGCAGATGCCCCGCATCTGCAGCAGCGGCGCGGGATCAGGCATGGGCGCCGTATGGTAACCCGGGCGCCGGGCGGACGGGGACGGCCAGGTCCGCACGCCGCCTCCGGCGCCGCGCAAGGCGGTAGAATACGCACATCCCGTGACCGCGGCCTCCCTCCAGCGCTACCTTCACGCGCACATCCCCGTGTCGCGCGCGATGCAGATCTCCGTGATCGACGTCTCGGAGGCGCGCCTCGTGTTGAGCGCGCCGCTGGCGCCCAATATCAATCACCGTCGGACCGCCTTCGGCGGCAGCGTGTCGGCGATGGCCATCCTCAGCGCCTGGGCGCTGCTGCACACGCGCCTGCGCGAGGCGGGTGTCGACGCCCGCCTCGTCATCCAGCGCAACACGGTGCACTACGACCTGCCGATCACCGGCACGTTCACGGCGACGGCATCGGCCCCGGTTGACGGCATGTGGGAGACGTTCCTGCGCACCTTCTCGCGGCGCGGCAAGGCCCGCATCGCGGTATCGTCGGTCCTTGAGTACGACGGTGCGGTGGCGGCGCGGTTCGAGGGGTGGTTCGTCGCGCTGGCGCCGTCGGCTTGCTGAGGCGCGCGCGGCAGCGAGACGGCCCCCGGCGCCCGGCGTCAGTGGGCGACCGCCGGCCCGGGCATCACCGCATCGAAGAACGTGCGCAGCAGCGGCGGCGAGAACACCGTCCCCGCATCGCGTTCCATGATCCGGGCGGTCGCCCCGTGGGCGAGCCCCGCGCGATAGGGCCGGTTGCTGCGCAGCGCGTCGTAGACGTCGGCGATGTGGACGATCTCGCTCGCGAGGTTCGTGCGCCAGCCCTTCGGCACATCCGGGTAGCCACCCCCTGCGAAGTGGAGGTGATGCTCGAAGGCCACCGTGACGGCCAGCTCCGGAACGCCCGGCGTGGCCATCAGGATGCGCGCACCCTCCACCGGGTGACGTCGCACCAGCGCCTGCTGCGCCTCGGTCAGCCGCCCGGGCGCATTGAGGACCTCGGGGGGCACCCGCAGCTTCCCGATGTCGTGCAGCAGGGCGGCGATCCCCACCTCGCGCACCAGGGCCCCGTGCATGCCCAGCACCTCGGAGAAGGCTACCGCCAGCATGGCCACGTTCACGATGTGCACCACGGTGTAGTCGTCGTGGTTGCGCAGGCTCGCAAGCGGCAGCATCGCACCCTGGTGCTGCTCCACCGTCTGGATGAGGGCGAGCACGGTGGCATCCAGCGCGTCGAGGGCCAGCGTCCGGTGCTCCATCACCTGGCGCCAGACGGTGCCCAGCGCGGTGCCCGCCTCGGGAATCGACGCGCCGGCCGCCAGCGCCTCGGCGCTCCCCTGCTCGCCCACGTGCATCACCGACAGCCGCAGGTTCGGCGATGAGTCGAGCGGCGATGTGCCGCCGCCGCGCGAGAGATCGGACAGCGCCGTCACGAAGGCCGACAGTTCGCCGGGCGTGATGCCGGGTCGCAGGGTGAGGCGATGGTACCCGCGGGCGGCGAGCCAGCCGAACAGGCCGCGTGACAGCGCGTCGCTCGACGGCAGGGGCATCCCGTGGAAGACGACTCGCTGGTCGAAGGCGTGCACCGAGATGTCCCCGTCGCTGGTGAGCGCCTGCACGGCGGCGATCACGCGGCACACGGAATCGGCGACGCGTGGATGGTCGGCCGCGTAGAGGTTGCGCGCCGACACCGCGCTCTGAATGTCGCGCAGCAGGGCGTCCACCCGTTCGTTCATGCGGCCCTCCCGGCGCCGACGAGCCACGCCACCCAACCTGCCGGAGAGCGGCGCCACGCGCGCGCGGCCGCGACGTCGTCAGGACCGCCCTCGACCACGAGCGCGGCGGCGATGGCCGCGGCCACGTCACGCGAGGCCGCGTCGAACCTCGTGCGGTGCGCGACGAGCAGGGCGCGCAGCCCCTCGCGGGCTTCGCGTCCGCCGGCCGCGGCCAGCACGAGAATCGCGTGATGCTGCGCGGAGACGGCCGCCGGCGAGGTCCGGTGATCGAGGAAGTCGATGAGCAACCGCACGCCAGGCCGTGGACGACGGGCCGCCTCGTCGACGGCGAGGTGCAGCACCCGCGGATCCGAGTCCTCCAGGCCGCGGCGCGCGATCGCCTCCCAGCGCGTCGGATTGGTCTCGAAGGCGAGCAGCGCCCGGAGCGCGTCGAGCCGGAGCGCCGGATCGTCGTCGGCCAGGCAGAGCCGCGCCGCCTCGGCGGCCGGTCCCGCGGCGCCGCTGCCCACGAGCGCGGCCAGCAGCGCGCGCGCGCCGCGCGGCGCCTTGCGGAGCAAGTCGGACAGCCCCGCCCGCACCGTGACCGGATCCAGCCACGCCAGCACCCTCGAGAGCCGTCGCCGCGCGCCCTGGTCCGGCGTCTGGACCAGCCGGACGAGCACGGTCTCGGCCAGGGTGACGCCTCCGGCCCTGGCCAGCACGATCAGTTCGGCCGCGGGCTCGTGGTCGGCCGCCTCCAGCCGGGCGAGAACCGGCTCCACCATCGACGGCCGTTCGAACCAGGCCGCCAGCTCCGCCGCCTTCTTCGCGAGCGACTCCGGCAGGCCGGCCTCGGTTGCGAGCCGCAACGCCGCGTGGGCGATGCCCGCCAGCAACTCGACGTCCCAGGCAGCCTGTGCCGGCGCCAGCGCGGCCGCCAGGCGGTCCACGCACGGCTCACGATCCGTCGCGTCGCCTGCGGCGCCCGCAACCAGCAGCAATGCGATGCGGGCGGTCTGTCGCGCGAGCACCGCCGCATCCCCGGGCGGCGCGTGGGCCGAGCAGTCGCAGGGCGCGCGCACGGCCAGGCGTGTGGCCCCGAGCTCGTTCAGCCGTTGTTCGTACGGCTCGGGCGTAATCCCCGGCGCATCGCCGGGGCGCGACCGGAGGAGATCCTCGAGCACGCGGCGCAGTTCAGGCGTCTCGAGGTGCGCGACGTCACGCGACAGGCCGGCGGCCGCGCACCGGCCCTCGTACGCCTCGACGAGCCGGGGGTCGTCGGCGGCCAGGCCCGCGAGCCTGAGCATGAACGACACGAACTGGCGGGAGTCGCTGCCGTGCGTGAGTTCGACGCCCTCGATCGCCTCCAGCACGACCGCGCTCGGGAGGTGCTCCACGAGATCGGTGAGCATCGACAGCCTGGTGGGATCGTCGGCGGCCGAGGCGGCCAGCAACTGGCCGCGCAACCCGGCGGGCAGCGCGGCGACGAACAGGCCCAGGCGCGCCTTCACCACCGTCTGCAGTTCGCCGGACAGCGTGGCGACCGACGCGCCGGTCGACGTCAGGCGGTCGCTGAGCTCGGCCACGCCGGTGCCCTCGAAGCGCTCGATGGCATCGCGAACCAGGGCTGCCAGTTCCGTCGGGTCGATCTGGCTGGCGCCGAAGCCCGGCGGCGCCCAGTCACCCGCGAGCTCCAGCGCGGCGGCACGCCAGGCCAGGTCCTCCGGCGATCCGACCGCCGGCTCATCGGGCCGGCGTTCGCGGAAGCGCACGGCCGCGAAGTCGACCCTGGCGACGGTGGCGCCTTCGAACACGGGCAGCGTGTCGAGGTCGAGCAGGTCGTCGCTGCCGGCCAGCCAGGCCACGAGCCGCTCGGCTTCCTCCAGCGCGAGGCGCGACGACAGGCGGACCGAGGACAGGCCGCGCGCGCTGAGCCGGGAGGACAACCACGGAAGTTCGAAGGGATGCGCATCGCGGTGGTGAATCCCCGCGAACACCCGTTCGGAGGTGAAGCCGACGAGCACTTCCGGCAGGTCCAGCTCGTGCAGGCTCTCGACGAGCGGCGTGGTGGCCAGCCGGATGCTGGGATGGCCGGCGGGATAGATCGTCGCCCGCTGGACGGCCCGCCCGAGCCGCGTGACCAGATCCTTCGCCAGGTGCGCCGGCAGATCGGATGAGCGCTCCACGGGCGGGCTCGCCGGCCGCTCGAGATCCGAGGCGTGCGCGACGCTCCGCATGACACCTGGACAATCGGCCGGCGCGACTCAGCTCATGAATAACCCGCGGGTCCGTAGTGGACCTGCCGCGTGGCAGCAAGACGGGCGCGGCGCCGGGATCGCCAGGCGCGACGACCGAGAATACGGCCAGTATTTGAGAGAGGAGCCACGCCGCTGGCCGGGATGCCTGATCCGCCCAAGTTCAGTGCCAGGAACTGCTAGGGCAGGTGCGTCTCGCCGTACATCAGGTACCGATCCACGCCGCGGGCGGCCTTGCGACCCTCGCTGATCGCCCACACCACCAGCGACTGCCCGCGCACCATGTCGCCGGCGGCGAAGACGCCCGGCACGCTGGTCATCTTCTCGCCGTCGGTGACGACGGCGCCGCGCTCGTCGAGCCGGAGGCCGAGGTCGGTGACGAGGCCGCGCCTCTCGGGGCCGACGAAGCCGAGCGCCAGCAGCACCAGGTCGGCGGGCACCACGCGCTCGCTGCCGGGCACGGCGTGAGCCGAGAGGCGGCCGTCGTGGCCGCGGCGCCATTCCGCCTGCACGGTGTGCACCTCACGCACGCGGCCGTCGGCATCGCCCGCGAAGCGGGTGGTCTGCGCCGCGAAGGCACGCGGGTCGGCGCCCTGCAGCGCAATCGCCTCTTCGTGGCCGTAGTCGGTGCGCAGCACCTTCGGCCACTGCGGCCAGGGGTTGTCGGCC
>JBDIBB010000093.1:0-15662 GCA_039812685.1 Vicinamibacteraceae bacterium | reverse complement strand
CGAAACGTGCATTGACAATTCCGACATCGTCGCCTGTCAAGGCGTCCATGTTTTTGACTTTTGCAAAAGATTGTGCTTGACAGCGATTCTTTCGCCCCCTAATCTACATCTTGCGTGAGGGTGGATAGCTCAGACCACATGTAGTGACCCCTCGGACCCTGGGGCCAGGCTGAGCACGCACCCCTCCAAGGAGGCTCAATGGCGAAGAAGGCTGCTGCGAAGGCGACCAAGGCCGGCGCGAAGAAGAAGACCGCGAAGAAGCGCTAGTCGCCCGCACGCGACCCGGGGCGGCGCGCCCGCGCCGCCCCACGCTTTCTCCCGACGCGCACGCGTCACATCACGCCCTCGAAGGGAGGGATCACCCGTGGCGAAGAAGGCTGCTGCGAAGGCCACCAAGGCCGGCGCGAAGAAGAAGACGGCCAAGAAGCGGTAACCGGCCGTCGTCCAGTCGTTCGGACGCAGCCGAGGGGGCGGCCGACGCCCCCTTCGCTGTGTACGGCGCGAGGCCGCGCGGCCTCACCTCAACTCGATCCCGTCCCAGATCTGCACGCGCTCGATCACGTCCCACCGGCGCAGGCGATCCACCACGTCCATCCCATCCACCACCCGCCCGAACACCGCATAGCGGCCGTCGAGGTGCGGCTGCGGCCCGTGCGTGACGAAGAACTGGCTCCCGCCGGTATCGGCCCACGACAGCGCCATGCCCACCGTGCCGCGCAGGTACGGCAGGTCGCTCAACTCGTCACGGATCGCATAGCCCGGTCCGCCTTCGCCATCGCCGCCGGGATCGCCCGCCTGCACCACGAAGTTCGGCACGACGCGGTGGATGGCGATGCCGTTGAAGAACCCCTTGCGCGCGAGGGCGACGAAGTTGGCCGTGGTCAGCGGCGCGTTGACCACGTCGAGTTCAATCTGCACGCGGCCCCGGCTGGTCTCGACGTACGCCAGCGGTGAATACGGCGGCGCCACCAGCGACGGATCACCGTAGGCCTCGCGCGGGCGCGGCGTCGGCGCCGGCCGCGCCGCCGACACGTCGGCCCCTGGATCCAGTGCCCGCAGCAACTGGATCGCCTTGAGCCGCACCGCCCACTCACGGTCACCGAGCGCGTCGACCAGCGACACTCGCGCCGCATCGGGGCCGAGCGCGGCCAGGCCCTCCAGCGCGGCGGCCCTCGCATCGAAGCCGGTGTCGCGCTTGCCGCGGTCGTACGCCGCGCGCAGCAGCGCCGCCGCGTCCGGCAGCTTCTCCCGCGCCACGACGTTGATGGCGGCCGTCCGCAGCACCTCCGACTCGTCGCCGAGCGCGGCCGACACCTGCGCGCCCAGGTCGGGCGCCTTCACCGCGGCCAGCGCCGGCAGCGCCGCCGCCCTGACGCGCGGATCGGCGTCAGCCCAGAACAGACGGATCGCCGGCAGCGCGCGCGCCGGGTCGAGCCCCGCGAACACCGCGGCCTGCTCGGCGCGCACCGACCAGTGCGGATCGGGATCGAGCCCGGAGAGGACGGTGAAGAACGACTCGGGATCCACACGCGCGAGCGCGCGGAACGCCGCGCCTCGCAACGCGGGCCACGACGCCGTCACGTGGTCGACGATCGTCTCGACGGCCGCGCGGCCGCCGATCTGGCCGAGCGCCGCGATCGCCTCGAGCCGCACGTTGTCGTCGACCTCGCGCCCTCGCGCGAGCGCGACGAGCGGCGCGGCGGCGGCGGGATCGGCCACCTGGCCCAGCGCCCGCACCGCCTGGGCGACCACGCGCGCTGGGCGTCGCTGGGGATCGGCCAGCCGCAGCAGCATCTCGACGCTCCCGGCGTCCTTCAGCGCGCCGAGCCCGCGGGCGGCAAACGCCGCGGTGTCGGCGCCCGGGCTCTGCGCCAGCGTGCGCAGCGCGGGCCCGGCGCGGGGATCCTCGATGCGCTGCAGCGCGTAGGCCACCGGCCACCAGCGGCTGCGCGGCTGCCCGGCCCCGTCGAGCACGGCCGCCGCCAGCCCATCCCACGCCTTGAGCCGCACGAGGGCGTAGATGGCCAGCCGGAACGCCTCGACCTCGGGAGCGAGCGGATACCCGAGTTCGTCGTCGGCAATCGCCGCAAGCGCGCCATGATCCATCACCTCGCGCGCCAGGCGCGCGATCGCACCGGCATGCTGCGGATCGCCGAGGCGGCCGAGCGCGTCGGCGGCTCGCCCGCGCACGCGCGGATCGGCGTCGCCGGCCAGCGCGCGCACCAGGCCGTCGGCCGCGCGGCGATCGCCGATCAGCCCGAGCGCGAACGCCACCATGGTCCGCACGTCGGGATCGGGATCCTCGAGCCGTCCGACGAGGGGGTCGACGCCCGCCGCCAGCCCTACGCGCCCGATCGCGATGGCCGCGCGCCGCCGCAGCCGGGGATCGTGATCGTCGAGCAGCGTGAGCAGGTCTGGATAGACCGGCGGCGGCGAGAGGACGGCCCGCTGTCGGCGACCGGGCTCCGGCTGCGGCGGCGCTGGCGCCGGGATGGGTTCGACCTCGCGCAGCACGCGCGCATCCTCGAGGTGGAGGATCCACCCGAGCTTCTGTTCGAACGTGAAGACGGGCGGCGAGGGTGGCGGCGGCGGCGCGCTCGCGCAGGCCGAAACCAGGGCCAGCGCGGCCAGGGGCAGCAATGGGCGGATGCGGGTCATGCCGTGATCTCGAACCGACGTACGAGGGGCCGCGGGAGGCGCCGCGGGTGGATGCCATCGATGTGCACGGGCGGCCCGGTGGGCTCCTGGCGAGATGGTAGCACGCGGATCCGGCACGCTTGCTGGCCCCGGCGCCCGGTGGCTATAGTGCGCGCGTGGACTTCCGGCACCTCGCGATCGAAGGACCACCCGGCTCGGGCAAGTCGGTGCTCGCCGACCGGCTGGGCACTCGCCTCGACGCCCTGGTGGTCCTCGACGACGCGGAGAACCCGTTCCTCGCCGATGCGCACGCGGGCCGCGCCGGCGCGGCCTTCCAGGCGCAGCTCTTCTCGCTGCTGGCGCGTCACCGCCAGCAGGGCGACCTGCGACAGGGCGACCTGTTCAGCCAGATCACGGTCTGCGACTACCTGTTCGACCGCGACAAGATCTACGCGTACGTCACGCTCGACGACAACGAACTGTTCATCTACCAGCGGCTCTACGACCTGCTGGCGCGCGACGTCCCGCCGCCGGACGCCGTCATCCACCTCCAGGCGCCGGCCGACACCCTCTGGAAGCGGCTGCGCCACCGGATGCGGGAGGGCGCCGGACGCCCGCTGCTCGACGAGGCGACGCTGCGCGAGGTGACCGACGCCTACAATCACTACTTCTTTCACTACGCCGCGACGCCGCTGCTCGTCGTGGAGACCTCGCGACTCGACCTCTCGTGGCCCGACGCGGCGGTCGACGACGTGCTCCACCAACTGCGGTCGATGGCTGGCGGCACCCGCTACTTCGTCCCCAGGACCGGCTGAGCCGCGCCCCGCATCGGCGGCGCCGTGTCCGTCGAAGGTCCGCCAGCGACGCGCCGGCCGCCGGCCGGGGCAGCCCCGGCGGCGTGGTGGCCGCGTGGTAAGCTTCGCGAATCATGGCCTGGTTCAAGCGCGAGAAGAAGCCGATCGCGCCGGCCTCGGAGAAGCCCTCCCGCGTACCGGAAGGGCTCTGGGTGAAGTGCCCGGGATGCGGCACCGTCCTCTACACCAAGGATCTCGCCGGCAACCTTCACGTGTGCGCCAAGTGCGATCATCACTTCCGGATGAGCGCCGTCGAGCGGCTGCGCACGCTGCTGGACGGCGCCTGGGAGGAACACTATCGCGGGCTGTCCTCGCTCGATCCGCTGCACTTCACCGACACCAAGCCCTATCAGGCGCGGCTGGAGGCGTCGCACCGCGCCACGGGCCTGCGGGATGCCGTCGTGGTGGCCACCGGTCAGCTGGGCGGCCACCGCGTGGTGGTGGCGGCCATGGAATACGGCTTCATCGGCGGCAGCATGGGCGTGGTCGTCGGCGAGAAGATCACGCGCGCCGTGGAACGCGCCCGCGACACGCGCCAGCCGCTGATCATCGTGTCGTGCTCGGGCGGCGCGCGGATGATGGAGGGGACGCTGTCGCTGATGCAGATGGCGAAGGTCAGCGCGGCCCTCGCGCGGCTGGATCGCGCCCGGCTGCCCTACGTGTCGGTGCTCACCGACCCGACGACCGGAGGCGTGACGGCGAGTTTCGCCATGCTGGGCGACGTGAACATCGCCGAACCGAAGGCCCTGATCGGGTTCGCCGGGCCGCGCGTCATCGAGCAGACGATCCGGCAGAAGCTGCCAGACGGGTTCCAGCGCAGCGAGTTCCTGCTCGAGAAGGGCATGATCGACATGGTGGTGGATCGGCGGCAGTTGAAGGCGACCCTCACTGACGTGCTGGCGTTCATGGCGCCCTCCGATCGTGCCTGACGCGGCGGCGGCCGGCCCCGCCATCGGGGAGATCCTCGGGCGGGAGTTCTTCGGCGTGAAGCTCGGCCTCGAGCCGATGCGACGCCTGTGCGCCGGGTTGAACCATCCCGAGCGCGCGTACGCCACGATCATCGTCGCGGGCACCAACGGCAAGGGTTCGGTCGCGGCCATCGCCGCGCACGCCCTCTCGGAAGCCGGCTACCGCACCGGCCGCTACACCTCGCCCCACCTCGTCTCCATCGCCGAGCGGTTCGTGGTGGCCGGCGCGCCGCTGCCGCCCGACGCCCTCGAGGACGCCGCGTCCTCGGTGCTCGCCGCTGAAGCGCGCGGGCTCGCGGGTGGCGGGATCACCCTGCCGATGACGTTCTTCGAGCTGGGCACGGCCACCGCCTTCGAGGCGTTCCGCCGCGCGGGTGTCGAGGTGGCGGTGGTCGAGGTCGGGCTGGGCGGCCGGCTCGACGCCACCAACGTGGTCTCGCCCGTCGCCGCGGCCATCACCTCGATCGACTTCGATCACCAGCAGCACCTCGGCGACACGCTCGCGGCGATCGCGCGCGAGAAGGCCGGTGTCGCGCGCCCGGGCGTGCCGCTGGTCACCGGCCCGATGCGCGCCGAACCGTTGGAGGCGATCCGCGCGGTCGCAAGTGAGATCGGTGCGCCGCTGATCGACGCCGCCTCGACGATCCAGACGCAGTGGCAGATGGGCGCCGACGGGCGCACGCACCTGCGGCTGCGCACGCCCCACGCCGCCTACGGCCCGCTCGTGCTGTCGCTGTGCGGGGCGCACCAGGTCGCCAACGCCGCGGTGGCCGTCGCCCTGCTCGAGTCGGTGCGGCTGCCGCCTCCCGGCGGCGCGCGAGGCGGCGGGCCGGCGGCGATCCCTGTCGGGACCGCCGCGATTCTCGCCGGGCTGTCGGGCGCGAGCTGGCCGGGACGCCTCGATCTGCGCGAACTGCCTGGCGGCCGCGCCGTGCTGCTCGACGCGGCCCACAACGCCGCGGGCGCCGCCTCGCTGGCCGCCTACCTCGAGGCGACCGGCATGGCCCGGCTGCCGATCGTGTTCGGGGTGATGCGCGACAAGGCGTGCGTGGAGATGCTTCGCGCGCTGGCGCCCGTGGCCTCCTCCTTCGTGTTCACGCAGGTGACCACGGCGCGGGCCCGTCCCGCCACGGAACTGCCCGCCCTGGCTCGCGAGGCGGGCGTCGAGACGCCCTGCGAGGTGGCGCCCGGACAGCCGGAGGCGCTGCGGGCCGCCTGGCGCACGGCCGATCGCATCTGCGTGTGCGGATCGATCTTCCTCGTCGGCGAGGTGCTGTCGCACCTGCCGGCCGGCGGCGCCTGACGCGGCGTCAGGCCGCCTCCGCGCCCTGTCCTCTTCCCATCGCTCTCCACTACACTGCACAGGTCATGCGCTGGTTCCCGTCTTGTTCGCTCGCCTCGCTCGCGCTGCTCGCCTCGGCGCTGCCCGCGCTCGCGCAGCTCCCGGGCTTCAGCATGGGGAAGCAGGATCACATCGTGCGGGTCGGCCGCGATCACTGGCAGCTCACCGGGCAGGTGGAGCTCGAGCGGGAGGGACAGAAGTTCTTCGCCGACGTGGTGGACTACTACGCCAACGAGGATCGGATCGAAGCCAGCGGCAACGTGGTCTACGTGTCGGAAGAGAGCCGGATCGCCGCCGACCGGCTCGTGTTCAACACGCGCCACAGGACCGGCCGCTTCGAGAACGCGTCGGGCACGCTGTCGCTCGGCACGCGCGTCGAACGCAGCATGTTCGGCACGCAGGAGCCGGACGCCTACTTCTACGGCGAGGTGCTCGAGAAGCTCGGGGAGGCGAAGTACCGCATCACCCGGGGCGGGTTCACGACGTGCGTGCAGCCGACGCCGCGCTGGGAGCTGACGTCGAGTTCGGCCACGCTCACCGTGGACGAGTACGCCATCCTGCGCAACGCGGTGCTCA
Organism: Vicinamibacteraceae bacterium; assembly: GCA_039812685.1. Classification (GTDB taxonomy): domain Bacteria; phylum Acidobacteriota; class Vicinamibacteria; order Vicinamibacterales; family JAFNAJ01; genus JBDIBB01. Next base: position 9,285 of record JBDIBB010000093.1, on the reverse strand, counting down.
ACGTGAAGGGCGTGCCGCTGCTCTACCTGCCGCTGCTCTACTACCCGATCCAGAAGGACGATCGCGCGACGGGCTTCCTCATCCCGCAGTACGGCTCGTCGACGATCCGCGGGCAGAGCCTCAGCAACGCCTTCTTCTGGGCGATCAACCGCAGCGCCGACGCGACGGTGTTCCACGACTGGTTCAGCCGCGCAGGCCAGGGGCTGGGCGGGGAGTTCCGCTACGTGGCGGCGCCGGGGTCGGAGGGAACGGTGCGCACCTACATGCTGCGACAGTCGGCCGCCGAGGCCACGCCGACCTCCGGCGCGCTGCCCGAGAGCCGCAGCTACGAAGTCCGCGCCAACCTCGTCCAGCGCCTGCCGGCCGGCCTGCGCGCGCGCGGCAACGTCGACTACTTCTCCGACATCACGGTCCAGCAGACCTACTACGGCAACCTCTACGACGCGTCACGCCGCCAGCGACGTTACGGCGCGAACGTGGCGGGGGCCTGGGGCGCTTGGAGCCTGAGCGGCACCTTCAACTTCAACGAGCTGTTCTTCACCGACGTCGACTCGACGGTGGACGGCTTCGGCCCGCGGGTGGCCTTCAGCCGCGCCCCACGCAAGATCGGCGGCGCCCCCGTCTACTGGTCGTTCGGCAGCGAGTACGCCAACATCATCCGCACCTACAAGTCCGGACCCCGCGAGGTGGCGCAGGGCCTGACGCGCATCGACTTCAGCCCGCAGGTGCGCGTGCCCTTCACGAAGTGGCCGTTCCTGCAGCTCACGGGCGTGGCCGCCTGGCGCAACACCTGGTACTCGGAGAGCATCGTCGGCCGGCAACAGGTGGAAGAGCCCGTCTTCCGCCACTACTTCGACCTGCGGGGCGAGGTCGTCGGTCCGGTGCTCACGCGCATCTGGGACACGCCGGGCAGCGGCTACGCCGACAAGATCAAGCACGTCGTCGAACCGACCTTCACGATGCAGCGCGTGACGCTGATCGACAACTACGACCAGATCGTGAAGCTCGACTCCTACGACTACACCTTCGGCGGCACCACCCGCATCGGCTACGGGCTGACCAACCGGCTGCTCGCGCGGCGCCTGGAGGGCGGGCGGCGCAACGCGCGCGAGTTCCTCAACGTGTCGATCAGCCAGTCGTACTACACCGACGAACGCGCCACCCAGTACGACCCGGCCTACCTCTACAGCTTCCAGGGCCTGCCGACGAGCAAGTTCACCCCGGTCTCGCTGATGGTGCGCGCCACGCCCACCGCCGAGGTGAGCGGATCCTTCCGCCTGGAGTACAGCCCGACCTCGGACGAAATCATCAGCATGCGCGCCAACGGCGCGGTGACCCGCGGAGGCGTCCAGGTGACCGGCGGCTGGAGCCAGCGGCGCTACGAGGTCTACAACATCTCCACGCTGCGCAGTGACAACTACCTGAACCTCGGCACCAACATGCGGTTCGCCGATGGCCGCTTCGGCGGGCAGTACATCTTCGATTACGACTTCGCCAACAGCCGGATGATCCAGCAGCGCATCAACGGGTTCTACAACGCCCAGTGCTGCGGCATCGTCGTCGAGTACCAGAAGTACAACTTCGGCCTGCTCTCCTCGCGCCTGCTGCGCAACGACACGCGCTTCACGATCTCCTTCACGCTGGCCGGCATCGGCACCTTCGCCAGCCCGCTCGGCATGCTCGGTGGCACGACCACCGGCAACCGGGGGTTCTAGGAGCCGTGGCGCACTCGGTCCTGGTCACAGGCGCCTCGGGCTTCGCCGGCAGCCACCTGCTGCCACTGGTGGCCGGAGAGCCGGACGTCACGGTCCACGCCTGGACGCGCGAGGCCGTACCCGAGACCAGCAGCGCACGGTGGACCCAGATCGACCTGGCGGATCGGCTCGCGGTGGAGCGGGCCGTCGCGACCGCCGTTCCGGACGTCGTGTTCCACCTGGCCGGCGCGGCGCACGTGGGGCAGTCGTTCTCGTCGGTGGCCGACACGCTCGAGATCAACGCCCTGGGCACCGCGCGCCTGCTCGACGCGCTGCGCGTCCACGCCCCCCGCGCGCGCGTGCTCGTCGTCAGCTCCGCGGCCGTCTATCGCGCGTCGTCGTCGGCGCTCGACGAGGACGCGCCGCTCGGCCCGTCGAGCCCCTACGGCCTGAGCAAGCTGGCCGCCGAACGCCTGGCCACGCGCGCCTGGCAGGAGGACGGCCTCCACACGGTGATCGCGCGCGCCTTCAACCACGCCGGCCCGCGGCAGTCGCCCGCCTTCGTGCTCTCGTCCTTCGCGAGCCAGCTCGCCGCGATCGAACGCGGAGCGCGCCAGCCGATCATGCGGGTGGGCAACCTCGACGCGTGCCGCGACCTCACCGACGTGCGCGACGTCGTCGCCGCCTACCAGCTGCTCGTGCGGCACGGCCGCCCGGGCACGGCCTACAACGTGTGCAGCGGCACGGCCTTCGCCATCCGCGACCTGCTGCAGTCGCTCATCGCCAGCGCCCGCGTGCCGGTTACGGTGGAAACCGATCCGGCCCTGCTGCGCCCGAACGACACGCCGCTCGTGCTGGGCCGGCACGACCGGCTCACGGCCGACACGGGCTGGCGGCCCGCGCTTCCCGTCGATCGGACGATGGCCGACGTGCTCGATGACTGGCGACAGCGCACCAGCGCGAGGCCCGGAAGCTGAGGGCCGCCGGTGGTCGTCCTGGTCACCGGCGGGACCGGCTACCTCGGCCGCCACATCGCCCGGGCGCTCGCCCTGCGGGGTCACGAGCCGGTCATCGCCGCCCGCCAGGCCACCCGCGCCGGACTGCCGTGGCGGGCCATCGACGGCGACGTCGGCGACGCCGCGTGGCTGGTCGATGCCGCGCGAGGCTGCGAGGCGATCTGCCACGCGGCGGCGAAGGTCGAGATCCTGGGACGTCGCGCCGACTTCGACCGGGTGAACGTCGGAGGACTGCGCCACGCCCTGGCGGCGGTCGCCACGCTGGGCCTCCGTCGTCTGGTCTACACGTCGTCGTTTCTCGCCACCACACCGGCCGGTGAGCCACCGCTGCGCCGCACGAACGACTACCAGCGGACGAAGGCCGCGGCCGCGCGGATCGCCGCCGATGCAGGCGCCGCGGGCGTTCCCATCGTCACCGTCTCGCCCGGCGTCATCCTCGGACCCGGCGCGCCGACCGCGGGCAATCTCGCCAGCGGCCTGTTGCGTAACCACCTGCGCGGCCGCCTGCCTGCCACCGTCGGGGCACGCCGCACGTGGAGCTTCTCGTTCGTCGACGACGTGGCGATGGGCCACGTGCTGGCGCTCGAGCGTGGCCGGCCCGGGGCGTGCTACGGTCTCGGCGGGCCGAACCTGCCGCAGATGGCGATGTTCGAGTGGGTGCGCGCGCGCCGCCGGACCCGGCTGCCGCTGGACCTGCCGCCCGCGCTGGCACGCGCCGCCGGCGCGCTCGACGAGTGGCGCGGTCGCGCCTTCGGTGGCGTGCCCCGGCTCACGCGCGGCACGGTCGAGATCCTGCTGCGTGACTGGCCTGTGGACAGCGGCGCGGCCGAGCGTGATCTCGGGTATCGGATCACGCCGTTCGAGGAGGCGATGACACGCACGCTGGCTGCCGTCGAGAGGGGGGCCGGGGTCGCATGACCGCATTCTCCGAGTCGTCGCGGAAGCTCGTGCACATGGGCGTGGGCCTGTGCGCGCTGCTGCTGCCGTGGCTCTCGTGGCAGCAGGCCGCCATCTGCGCGGCCGCCGCGCTCGCCGTGAACCTGTTCGTGCTGCCTCGACTCGCTGGCCACTGGCTGTTCCGGCCCGACGAACTGGCCGGTCGCCGGCCCGCGGGCATCGCGATCTACCCCGCCTCCGTGCTGGCGTTGATCGTCGTCTTCCGATCACGGATCGATCTGACGGCCATCGCATGGGTCGTGCTGGCCGTTGGCGACGGCGTCGCGACGCTCGTGGGCCGTCGGCTCGGCGCCCGCGCGCCACGATGGCCGTGGAACCCCGACAAGCGGATCGCCGCCAGCGCCGCGTTCCTCGTGTGCGCGACCGCGGCGGGCATCGCGGTGGCGCAGTGGACGGCGCCGGCCGTGCCCGTGGCCGTGCCGTCTTGGTTCCTGTGGGTCGCCCCGCCGGCCGCGGCGCTTCTCGCCATGCTGGCGGAAACGATGCCCGTGGGGCTCGACGACAACGTGAGCGTGCCGGCCGCGGCGGCTGGCGTGCTCTGGGGTCTCACGCTGATCGACGGGTCGCTGGCCGCCGGCGCGCTGTCGGCGGCATGGGCCAGGGCGCCGGCTGCCGTTGCGGTGAACGGAATCGTGGCGCTCGCCGGCTGGCGGGCCGGCGCGGTGTCGGGATCCGGCGTCGCGGGCGGCCTGGCGGTCGGCCTCGTGATCTGGCTCGCGGCCGGACCGGCCGCCTGGAGCCTGCTGCTGGCCGGCTTCATCGTTGCCGCCGCGACGTCGCGGCTGGGTCTCTCGCGCAAGCGCCTGCTGGGCATCGCCGAGCAGGCTGGCGGGCGCCGTGGCGCGGCCAACGCATTCGCCAACTGTGGCCTGGGCGCCGCGGCGGCCTGCGTGGGGATGATGAGCCCGCACGCGGCAGCGGCTTCCCTGGCGATGGCCGCGGCGCTGGTGTCGGGCGCGTCCGACACGGCGGCCAGCGAGGTGGGCAAGGCCTGGGGCCGCACGACATGGTCGCCGCTGACGCGCTCGCGCGTGCCGCCGGGCACGGCCGGCGGCATGTCGGCGGCCGGCACGCTCGGTGGCGCCGCCGCCGCCGCTGGCCTCGCTGCGCTGGCCGCCTCGCTGGGCATCGTCCCGGCGTCCGCCGCGTGGACGATCGCCGCCGCGTCCATCGTGGCGATGACGGCCGAAGGCGCGATCGCCGCGGCGCTCGAACCGGGAGGGCTCGTGAACAACGACCTGCTGAACTTCCTGCAGACGGCCATCGCGGCCGCTCTCGCCGTGGCGCTGGACCGCGCGGGGGCCTGATGGCGCGCCGCACGCTGCACGACTACCTGGAACTGTCGCGGCCGTTCACGCTGGTGGCGCCGGCGCTGGGCTTCCTGTCGGGCGGGCTGACGGCCATCGGCGCGGCGCCCTACGAGCCGTGGAGCCCGTGGCTGGTGATCTACCCCGTGCTCGGCGCGCTGATGGCGGCCGTGCTCAATGCCGCGTCGAACACGCTCAACCAGATTTACGACCTCGACATCGATCGCATCAACAAGCCGCGGCGGCCGTTGCCCGAGGGCCGCATCCCGCTGCGTGCCGCCTGGATCTTCACGTGGGTCACCTACGCCGTCGCGCTGGCGCTGGCGTGGCTGGTGGCGCCAGCCGGCCGGCACGAGTGCTTCTGGATCGTGCTGGCGGCAACCGTGCTCACCGTCGTCTACTCGGCGCCGCCGGCGCGTACCAAACGGTTCGGCATCTGGGCGAATGTGACCATCGCCATCCCCAGGGGCGTGCTGCTGAAGGTGGCTGGATGGTCCAGCGTGAAGACGGTGATGGGCGTCGAACCGTGGTTCATCGGCGCCATCTTCGGGCTGTTCCTGCTCGGCGCCTGCACGACCAAGGATTTCGCCGACATGGAAGGCGACGCGCGCGGCGGCTGCCGCACGCTGCCCATCGTCTACGGCGTGCGCCGCGCGGCGTGGATGATCTCGCCGTCCTTCGTCGTGCCGTTCCTGTTGATCGTGGCTGGCACCGAGACCGGCGTGCTCACCGGCAACTACTGGCTGCTGCACGCGCTCGGCGCGGTGATGACGGCCTATGGCCTCTACGTCTGCTACCTGATGCTGCGGCACCCGGAGTCGCTCGCCGTCGAGGAGAACCACGTCTCCTGGGCGCACATGTACCGCATGATGTTCGTCGCGCAGGTAGGCTTCGCGCTGGCCTACCTGTTGTGACGGCAGCCGGTCGCGGCGAGCCCCGTTCTCCGCTACCCATCCAGCCTTCGCAACAGGTCGGCGGCGTTGTCCAGGATCCAGTCGTCGGATGCCAGCGCGCCGGCGGCCACGCCGGGCGCGCCGAACCCGTAGCGCGCGAACGCGAAGCGCACGCCAGCCGCCCGGGCCGTCGCCAGATCGACGGCGGAGTCGCCGACGAGCACCGTCGTGTCGGCCGTCGCCCCCGAGGCGGCCATGGCGCCGCGCAGGCCGTCGGGCGAGGGCTTGCGGGGCCAGGGCCCGTCACCGCCAATCGTCGCGCAGAGCAGCGGCGCCCAGCCGAAGTGCCCGGCCAGCCGGATGGTGTGGGCGAGCGGCTTGTTGGTGACCAGCGCCACCCGGCAACGCGCCGACACCGCGCGCAGCGTCTCGTCCGCGCCGTCGTACGGGCGCGTGGTCTCGACCAGCCGCGCGTGGTAGCACCGCGCGAACGCGTCGAGGTCGTGATCGGCCGGCGCCGGCAGCCCCGAGGCGGCGAAGACCCGCTCCATCAGCACGCGGGCGCCCTCGCCCACCATCGACGTGACGCGCGTCACCGGCAGCGGGGCGCGGCCGTACCGCGCCAGCACGTCGTTGGCCGCCGCGGCGAGGTCGTGGCGCGAATCGATCAGGGTGCCGTCGAGGTCGAACGCCACCAGGCGCACGACGGTCATGGGCCGGTATAGGTCGTGAACGAGGACGGCGTCTCCCACACCCGCACGCGCACCACCGGAACGCCGAGCTCGCACGCCTTGTCGAAGATCAGCCTGGCGATCCGTTCGACGGTGGGATTGGAATCGAGCACGTAGACCGGCTCGTTGAGCGCCTGCAGCGGCTTCACGAGCGGATCGTCGTGGCGCAGGATCATCTTGTGATCGAGCTCGCGATCGATCCACCCCTTCACCGCCCGCTTGATGTCGCTGAAGTCCACCACCATCTCGCGGTTGTCGAGCCCGCCGGTGCGGACCTCGATCTCGGCGAGCGCGTTGTGCCCGTGCGGGTGCTTGCAGATCCCGTCGTAATCGAGCAGCCGGTGTCCATAACAGAATTCGATACGCTTCGTGACCGAATACATGGGGAGACAGCCTCAGGAAGTGACGGCCGGACGGGAACCGTGATGGAATGACGCCACGGCGCCACGTTCCCGATCCTGCGCCTGGAAACCCGATGGTAGAGAACGCTTCCGCACACGGTCAAGGCGGCACCGCCGTGCTGTGCTCGGCCGGCCTCGACAGCGTGGTCCTGCTGGCCGAGGAGGCCGCGCGGGGCCCCGTCACCCCGATCTACGTCGCGGTGGGCCTGGCCTGGGAACACGACGAGCGCGAGGCCCTGCGGCGCCTGCTCGAGCTGCCGCCGCTGGCCGGACGGACCGCGCCCGCCCGCGTGGTCACCTTCGACATGCGCGACGTCTACCCGGCCACGCACTGGGCGATCCGCGGCGAGCCGCCGGCCTACGACACGCCGGACGAGGAGGTCTACCTCGCCGGACGCAACCTCGTGCTCATCACCAAGGCGGCGGTGCTCTGCGCCCAGTTGCGCCTGTCGCGCATCGTCCTGGGGCCGCTGGCGGGCAACCCGTTCCCCGATGCCACGCCGGCGTTCTTCGAGGCGATCGCCCGCGCCGCCTCGCTCGGCCTCGATGCCGCGATCGCCGTCGATGCCCCGTATCGCCATCTCGAGAAGCACGAGGTGATCGCTCGCGGCGTCGCGCTCGGGGTGCCGCTGCACCTCACGCTCTCGTGCATGAGCCCGCGCGAGGGCCGGCACTGCGGCGCCTGCAGCAAGTGCCGCGAACGCCACGACGCGTTCCGCGAGGCGGGCCTCGAGGATCCGACGCACTACCTGGCGCCAAGCCCGCGCTGACGCCGCGATGCGCCGCGCGAGCGCTCTGGCGCGACATCGTCAGAGCCGGAACGCCGGCGCGGGCCGCCGCCCTCGCCTGGCCAGCCGGGATGCGCGTGCACCTTGCGGCCCGCCAGCGGAAGCGCGCCGGGCTCGCCGCCGCCGGGCGCGGGCGCGCGCAGCAGGTGCCGATCCACCTGCCGCAGGACGCTCGCAAGCAGTCGCTCGTCGGGGGCGCTCACCACGATCACGCCGCCGCTGCTGGCGGCGGGAAACCGCCGGTCGTCGAAGTAGTCGCGATCCAGCGACAGCAGCGTCCGGTGCATCTCGCGGGCCAGCCGGAAGTGCTCCCGGTCGGGCGCGCGGCGCAGTTCGGCGTGCTCCATCACGAAGAACACGTCCCAGCGCAACTGCTCACGCAGGAAGCCGACGATGCCGGCCGGCACGTTCGCGTCGGCGTAGACCCGCGGCGCACCCGGCGCGCGTTCGATGGCCCGGCGCAACTCGGAAGACAAGGTGCCCATGCTGGATGGCGGCCGGAGGGAAGCCTGTCCGTAGCTTACCACCCGCGCCGTGACCGCGACCCGCGGTGCGGCCGCGACCGTGAGCCCGCGGATTGCCGCAATGCGTCAAACCCGTGTATCGTGTGGGCGTTGTCGAAGGCTGCCGCGTCCAGGCGGCCGGAGGAGGGCATCGTGCGCACGCTGACCGGCAAACGCGTCCTGATCACTGGCGGGGCGTCTGGCATCGGCAGGAGCCTCGCGCAACGGTTCGCCGCCGAGGGCGCCGAGTTGATCCTGGTGGACCTCAACGATGCGCTGCTCCAGCAGACCGCGGCGGAGCTCTCGGCTGGCGGCCGGCGCGTGGGGGCGTACGCCGCCGACGTCACCGACGTACCCGGCATCGCCGCGCTGCGCGAAAAGGTGAACGCCGAGGGCGGGCCGATCGACGTGCTGGTGAACAACGCCGGCCTCGTCTTCGGCGGTCCCTTCCTCGACCTGCCGCTCGAGAAGCACCTGACGACGTATCGCGTGAACACGATGGGACCGGTGTCGTTCACCCACGTGTTCCTGTCGGATCTCATCAGCCGCCCCGACGCCCACATCGTCAACGTGGCGAGCGCGTCGGGCTACATCGGGCTGCCCTACGGCTCGACCTATGCGTCGAGCAAGTGGGCCGTGATCGGCTTCACCGAATCGCTGGATCTCGAGCTGAAGATGCTCGGGCACCATCACGTGCATACGACGCTGGTGTGCCCCAGCTACGTGAGCACGGGGCTGTTCGACGGGGCGAAGCCGCCGCTGTTCACGCGCATGCTCACGCCGGAGCGGCTCGCCAACCTGGTCACGCGCGCCGTGCTCTCGAACAAGCGCGCCGTGCTCGCGCCATGGCTGGTCAAGGTGACGCCGCCGCTGAAGGGGATCCTGCCGGCGGGTGTCTTCAATCTGATCTCCGGCACCCTCGGCGCGACCTCCAGCATGACGCAGTGGAAGGGGCGGGGCTAGCAGTCCGTGGTGGAAGTGCCGCGTCGCGCCGA
>JBDIBB010000092.1:0-15742 GCA_039812685.1 Vicinamibacteraceae bacterium | reverse complement strand
CGGCCGGCGGCCTTCTTCGCCGCCGATCGCAAGAGCGCGACCTTCAGTGGCGTGTTCTACGGCGCCCTGGCGCTGACGGCCTGCTACCAGCTGCTGCTGGCGCTCGGCGCACCCGATCGCAGCCACCTCACCTTCGCCGTGACGCTGATCGCGGCCTGTGTCACGCTGCTCGGGCTCGACGGTGTCGGCACCTTCTACCTCTGGCCCGGCCTGACGCCGTGGGCCGGGACGATCACCACCGCCGCGTCGGTCGTCACCGTGGTGAGCCTGCTGGTGTTCACGTCGCAGTTCCTGGCGCTGAAGGAGCGCGCGCCGGCCGCTCACCGCGTGTTGGCGATCTTCGGCGTGGCCGTGATCGTCGGCGGCCTGCTGGTCCCGTACACCGTTCCGTACCTGACGGTGTCGGCCAGTGCGCTGCTGGCGAGCCTGCTCATCGGCGCCCACTCGTGGGCCGGCGGTTACGCGCCGGCACGACGCTTCGTGCTGGCGTGGCTGCTCATCACGGGCGGCACCATCGCAGGCCAACTGGTGCAGATGGGCTTCCACTTGCCGGGGAACCTGCGCGCGGACTACCTGTACCGGCTCGCCGCCCTCCCCGCCGTGGCCCTCGTCAGCGCGAGCCTGGGGGAACGGCTCTGGCTGCTGCGGCGGGCTGCCGTCCGCGCGGAGAACGCGCGACAGCAGCAGGAACGCATCCTGGTGGAGGTGGCGCGCGGCGTCGTCGGCACGACCGGCGAGCAGGTCTTCTCCTCGCTCGTCCGTCACGCGGCGCAGGTGCTCGAGGCTGACGTCACGCTGGTGGGCGAGCTCATCGACGGCGATCGAATGCGCGTCGTGGCGCTCTGGATCGACGGTGCCGAGGGCGAACGCGCCGATTACAGGCTGGCGGGCACGCCGTGCCAGAAGGTGATGACCGGCGGGGCATGCACCTACGTTGACGACGTCCAGCAGCACTTCCCGGAGGACGCCGGCCTGCGCGCCATGGCCGTGCGCGGCTACGTCGGTCGGCCGTTGCTCGACTCGACGGGTCGCACCATTGGCCTGCTGGCCTGCCTGTATCGGCGTCGCGTGACCGATGCCGCATCGGTGGAGCACACCCTGCGGATCTTCGCGAGCCGCGCCGCCTCGGAACTCGAGCGCCGGCGGGCCGAACGCGCGCTCGCCGAGCGGGAGACGCTGCTCGGGGCGTTGCTGGAGAACTCGCCCGCCATCGTCTACGTGAAGGATCCCGAGGGGCGGTATCTGCTGGTGAACCGGCAGTACGAGGAACGCGTCGGGCTGCCCCGGGACCGGATTCTCGGCCGCACCGACGCCGAACTGCTGCCGCCGGATCTGGCGGCCGCGATTCGGGCCAACGATCTGCTGGCGATGCGCCACGAGTCGCCCCAGCAGTTCGAGGAGGCGGGTCGGGGACAGTATTTCCTCTCGACCAAGGCCGCGCTGCGCGACGCCGCCGGCGAGCCGTGGGCGACGATCGGCGTGTCGACGGAGATCACCGAGTTCCTGCGGCTGCAGACCCAGCTGCGCGCCTCGCAGCGCATGGAGGCATTCGGACAACTGGCCGGGGGCGTGGCCCACGACTTCAACAACCTGCTCACGGCCATTCTCGGCTACATCGACCTGTGTGAGAGCCAGGCGACGCCCGACAGCCCCCTCGCGCACGACCTCGCCGAGGCGCGGGACGCGTCGCTGCGGGCGGCGCGCATCACCGGACAACTGCTCGCCTTCGCCAGGCGCCAGCCGTCCACGCCGCAGGCCGTCGATCTCAACCAGGTGGTCCGGCATCTCGAACGCCTGCTGCGCCAGGCCGCCGGCACGCACGTCACGCTGCAACTCGCCGTCAGCGATCAGCCCGTGGGCGTCTGGCTGGATCCGACGCACTTCGAGCAGGTACTGCTCAACCTGGTCCTCAACGCCAGGGACTCGATGAACGGCGGCGGCGTGGTCCGTGTCGAGACCCTGGTCAGCGACGTCCCGGCGAACCTGATCCCGGCCGGCGCGAGGACTGGCGGCGGACGGTATGCCGCGCTGCGGGTCTGCGATACGGGCAGCGGCATCGCCCCTGAGCACCTGCCACGCATCTTCGAACCCTTCTTCACCACGAAGCCGGCCGAACGAGGCACGGGCCTTGGCCTCTCGATGTGCCATGGCATCGTCCGTCAGGCGGGGGGCTTCATCACCGTGGAGAGCCGGCTGGGCGAGGGCACCACGTTCACGGTGTTCCTCCCGGAGACGCACGCGGGGCACACCGTCTCCACGCGGGTGCCGGCGCCGCCGGCGGCGGGCGGGTCGGAGCGGATCCTGCTCGTCGACGACGAGGCGGCGGTCCGGCGCTTCGCCACGCGCGCCCTCGAGTCGCGCGGCTACCGGGTCATCGAGGCCGAGGACGGCCCGTCGGCCCTCGCCCTGGCCCTGCGCCATCCGGAGCCGATCGATCTGCTGCTGACCGACGTGGCGATGCCCGGGCTCAACGGTCGCGAGCTCGCCGCCGCGCTCCGCACGACTCGTCCCGGGATCGCCGTCCTCTACATGTCGGGCTACGCCGAACTGGCCCTGGCAGAGGATGGCCGGGCCGCCGACGGGGCGGGATTCCTGGCCAAGCCGTTCACGGTGGAGCAACTGGCCGCCAGGGTGCGCGAGCAGATCGACGGCACGCCGACGGGCGGCGAGACGGCCAACGCCGTCTGATCACGGCCCTTCCGAACGATGGCCGCGCCCGAGGCCGAAATCCGCGGCGGGATCGGCTTCGCGGCGCCCGTACACGCGAACGCGGGGAGCCGGCCCCTCCGGGCCAGCCCCCCGCGCCGCGCGCATCGTGACGGACGGGTGGCCGCGTGCTAGCAGTCCGTGGTGGAAGTGCCGCGTCGCACCGAGACGGGCGCGGCGCCCGGCTGGCCAGGCGCGACGACCGAGAATACGGCCAGTATTTGAGGGAGGAGCAACGCCGCCAGCCGGGATGCCCCGCCCGTCGAATGCAGCGCCACTTCCGCCACGGGCTGCTAGGCGCACCCGCTCGTGGTACCGCAGTTGGCGCACTTGTAGCACGCGCCGCTGCGCATCATGATCGAACCGCACGTCGAGCAGGGCGGCGCGTCCTCCTGGTTCTGGATCGTCGAGTGCGGTGACGGCTGCGTCGCGAGCGCGGGTGCGGACGCCGGGGGCGATCCGGCCGCCGCGCCGCCGGCCACCACGCGCGGCGCCCCGTCGTCGGTCCCGTTGATCCCCGCCCGCCACTGCGCTTCCTGCGAGAGGAACTTCGAGGCCATCCAGCGGAACACGTAGTCGACGATCGACTTCGCGAAGCGCACCTCGGGGTTCCTGGTCATCCCCGACGGCTCGAACCGCACGTGCGTGAACTTGTCCACCAGCACCTGCAGCGGCACGCCGTACTGCAGTGTGTAGGAGATCGCCTGCGCGAAGGCATCGGCGAAGCCCGAGATCGTCGAGCCCTCCTTGGCCATCACCAGGAAGATCTCGCCGGGCGATCCGTCCTCGAACAGGCCCACGGTGATGTAGCCCTCGTGGCCGCCGATGTCGAACTTGTGCGTGATCGCGCGGCGCTCGTCGGGCAGCCTCCGCCGGATGGGGCCGGTCACCACCGGCGCCACCGCCTCGGCCGCCACGGCCTTCGGCTCCTTCGACGTGTTGAGCGGCTGCGTCCGCTTGCTGCCATCACGGTAGATCGACACCGCCTTGGCGCCCAGCTTCCATGCCTCGATATAGGCCTTCTCGATCTCCTCGACGGTGGCCTCCTTCGGCACGTTGACCGTCTTGCTGATGGCGCCCGAGAGGAACGGCTGCACCGCGCCGATCATCCGGATGTGGCCCATGTAGTGAATCGAGCGCGATCCCTTCAGGGGCCTGAACGCGCAGTCGAAGACCGCCAGGTGCTGGTCCTTCAGGTGCGGCGCGCCCTCGATGGTCTCGTGCTCGTCGAGGTACTCGACGATCTCCCGCACCTGCACCGGCGCGTAGCCCAGCCGCTGCAGCGCCGCCGGCACGGTGGTGTTGACGATCTTCATCTGCCCGCCGCCCACCAGCTTCTTGTACTTGACGAGCGCGATGTCGGGCTCCACGCCCGTCGTGTCGCAGTCCATCATGAAGCCGATGGTGCCGGTGGGCGCCAGCACCGTGGCCTGCGCATTGCGATAGCCGTGGGCCTCGCCCAGCTCCACGCACTCGTCCCACACCTCGCGCGCGGCGTCGAGCAGGGGCCTGGGCACCCGCGTGCGGTCGATGTCCTTCAGCGCCTCCCGGTGCTTGCGCATCACGCGCAGCATCGGCTCGCGGTTGATCTCGTAGCCGGCGAACGGCCCGCCGTGATCGCGGGCGATGCGCGCGCTCTGCGCGCACGCCTCGCCGTGCATGATGGCGGTGAGGGTGGCCGCGTAGTCGCGCCCCTCGTCGCTGTCGTAGGGCAGGCCGCGCGACATCAGCAGTGCGCCCAGGTTCGCGTAGCCCAGCCCCAGCGGCCGGTACGCGTGGCTGTTGCGCTCGATCGCCTTCGTCGGGTAGCTGGCGTTGTCGACCAGGATCTCCTGCGCCGTGATCGTCACGCGCACCGCGTGCCGGAACGCCGCCACGTCGAACTCGCCCCGCTCGTCGACGAACTTCATCAGGTTCAGCGACGCCAGGTTGCAGGCCGAGTCGTCGAGGAACATGTACTCCGAGCACGGGTTGCTGGCGTTGATGCGCGCCGTGTTCGGGCAGGTGTGCCAATCGTTGACCGTCGTGTCGAACTGCATGCCCGGGTCGCCGCACACCCAGGTGGCATCGGCGATCTGCCGCATGAGATCGCGCGCCCTGCAGGTGTCCATCGGCTCGCCCGAGAGCACGGCGTGAGTCCGCCACTCACCGTCGTCGAGCACCGCGCGCATGAACTCGTCGGTGACGCGCACGCTGTTGTTCGAGTTCTGGAAGAACACCGACGAGTAGGCGGTGCCGTTGAACGAGCCGTCGTACCCGGCATCGATCAGCGCCCAGGCCTTCCGCTCCTCCTCCACCTTGCAGTTGATGAACTCGACGATGTCGGGGTGATCGGCGTTGAGGATCACCATCTTCGCGGCGCGGCGCGTCTTGCCGCCCGACTTGATCACGCCGGCGAAGGCGTCATAGCCCTTCATGAACGAGACGGGACCCGATGCCGTGCCGCCGCCCGCCAGCAGTTCCTTCGACGAGCGGATGGGCGAGAGGTTGCTGCCCGTTCCCGACCCGTACTTGAACAGCATGCCCTCGGTGCGCGCGAGCGTCAGGATCGACTCCATCGTGTCCTGCACGCCGTTGATGAAGCACGCCGAGCACTGCGGGCTCGGCTCGATGCCCACGTTGAACCAGACCGGGCTGTTGAAGGCCATCTTCTGGTGCAGCAGCAGGTGCTTCAGCTCGTCGCCAAACGCCAGCAGATCGTCCTCGCTGGCGAAGTACTGCTGCGCCCGCGCCCAGCCGGTCACCGTGTCCACCACCCGGCCGATCAACTGCTTCACCGAGCGCTCGCGCTGGGGCGTGCCGATCGTGCCGCGGAAGTACTTCGAGACGACGATGTTGGTGGCCTGCTGCGACCACGCCTTCGGGAACTCGACGTCGTGCTGCTCGAACACCACCTCGCCGCGATCGCTGGCAATCACCGCCGACCGCAGCTCCCACTCCACCTCGTCGAAGGGATCCAGGCCCTCGCGGGTGAACATCCGCGGGAACTCCAGTCCGGGCACCGCCGCCGGCTCCCCCTGCGCGTGAGGTGGCGTCGCCGAAACATCCGCCTGCCGCCCTGCGCCCTTCTGCATGGTCACCCTCCGCGACGGCCCGCGCCTCCGCGCCGGCCCTCACCATCGTCGTGTGTCAATTCTCGCCCGCCCCGGCACGCCCGACAAACGGTCGTCCGCCGGACAGGCCATCAGCTACGCTTCCCGCATCCTCACGCCGGCTCGTCTGGCGCTCCCGCCGTGCGTCGCCCGCTGCCCGGGAAGACGACACGCCGCCGCGGACGCGTCGGCGCGCCCCGGTGGTCATCCCCGACCTTCAGGCGAATGGTCGCGCGCGGCCGGCCGGGATGCTGGGAAGAATCCCTCTCGTCGGCTCTACGCTGCGGGCAGCATGATGAGCCGCTCCCGGTGGTAAGTCAACCTGGAAGTGGACCGATCACCGCAAGATATTGGGTTCGATGTTCCTCAAACACCCTAGATGTTGGCGATGGCGGCCTGTGGACGGTTTCCGCAACCCGAACCGGATCAGCGGCTTGACGGCCGGCTGGGGTGTGGAAAGCCGGACCGGGCAATTGACGGGACGCGCCGGCGCGAGGCCGGCGACGACTCAACGCCCAGCCAGCCCTCGCGCCAGCGTCTCGGCCTTGTCGGCCAGGTACGAGGCGAACATGTAGTTGCGGACGAGCAGCGCGCCCTCGGCCTGATCGATGAAGCGGCGCGCGGTGTCGTACTGCGCCCGCGCATCGGCGCCGAGCGCGGCGGCGTTGACCCGGGCGAGCTGACCGCTGGCACGCGACAACGCGTCGCGCACGCGGCGGACCGCCTCCGAATCGTCGGCGGTCTCCGGCGTGCGCAGCACCGGCGCCGGGTCAGCCGACCGCGCCGGCTCCGCCGGCTCGGGGAGCGGCTGCGTGGCAGGTTCCTTCGCCGCCTCCACTGGCGCCGGACGCGGGCGCGGACGTGCCGGCCGCGTCACCCGTCTCGGCGCCGGTCCGGGCGGCACCACGTCGTTCTCGTCTTCCGGGGCATCGGGCAGCGCCGCAATCACGTGCGGTGGCACCGCAGGCACCTCGAGCGGCGGCGGCGCCGGCGCCGCCTGGGGCCGCGGGCGCACGCAGCCCGCCACGGCGAGAGCCGCGAACAGCAGCACCAGGAGCGTCACGCGCGCGTGCGACATGGCCGGATGACGGTCCGGGCCCTGCGGCGATGCCCCCGATGAATTCAGGCCGCGCGCCGCCGGATCCCGACTCATGCCTGAGGCAACTGTACCCTAAATGCCGCGCCGCGGCCCGGCGTCGACTCCACCTCGATCGTCCCGTCGTGCAGGTGCACGGTGCGATAGACCATCGACAGGCCGAGCCCGGTGCCGCCCGCCCGCGTCGTGAAGTAGAGATCGAAGATCCTCGCCAGCGCATCGGGGGGGATGCCGGTGCCGGTGTCGCTAACACTCAATTCGACCGTGCGCCCGGCGCCGCGGCGGCCATCGAAGCGCAGCGTGCCGCCCTCGGGCATGGCCTGCACGGCGTTGAGCGCCAGGTTGAGCACCGCCTGCCGCAGCAGCGCCTGATCGGCGTAGACGTCGGGCAGGTCCGGCGGGCACGCGTTCTCGATCTTCACGCCGGCGGCCTGTGCCTCGGCCCCCACCACCCGCGCCACATCGTCACACACACCCCAGAGCCCCACGTTGGCGAGCGCCAGCTCTTCGGGACGGCTGAACTTCAGGAACCCCTGCACGGCGGTGTCGAGCCGGCGGATCTCATCGGAGATGATCGTGACGTGCTTCATCACGCCGGCCACATCGAAGGGCGGGACCGGCGGCTCGACCGCCGTCGCATCGTCACGCCGGCGGCGGCCCGCGAGCTTCTGCTTGAGCAGTTCGAGATGAATGGTCATCGCGTTCAGCGGGTTCTTCACCTCGTGCGCCACGCCGGCGAGCAGGCGGTTCAGCGCCGCGAGCTTGCGCGAGTAGCGGATCGTCGACTGCACCTCGGAGAGATAGGCGACGTTGCGCGCCGAGAGCATGGCGCCGATGTGACGCCCCTTCCGGTCGGCGATCGGATGCGCGTACACCTGGTACGCGGCGGGCCGGCCTTCGGATCCTGGCAGGGACACCATCACCGGCCCGATCGACGCGTGGCCCGCGGTGGCACGGGCCAGCACCGGCGCCAGCGGGTGATCGGCAGGCAACTGCGGCGTGTCATCGGCCCCGAGCACGTGCCGCATGCTGCGGTTGGCGAACATCACCTCGCCGGCGGGCCCGACGATGGCGACGGCGTCCTCGAGGCGATCGACCACCGACTCGAGGCGCGCGGGATGGTCGGCGAGCGAGGTGCGCGCCGCCGAGAGTTCCGCGCTCAGCGTGTTGAAGGACGCGCCGAGATCGCCGAACTCGTCACCGCCCGGCAGGTCGAGCTTCACGCCCATCTCACCGCGCCCAAGCCGCGCGAGGCCGCTGTGCAGCACGTGGATGGGCCGCAGCAGCCACTGCGCGAACCCGGTGGCCACCACCAGCGCGATCAGCACCGCGCCCAGCAGCGTGCCGAGTGTGGGCGCCATCGCCTCGCGCAGGTTCTCGCGCACGAGCAGCATCGACAGGCCCACGCGGATCGCGCCGAACTCGCGCGTGGCGCCGCCCTCGCCGGCGACCAGCCGTTCGCGCACCTCGAAGGTGCGGTCCGAGTAGATCGCGCGCAGGTGCGCCAGCAGGCCGCCGGCGATCACCGTCGCCAGTTCCTCGGCGGGCGGCACGAGCTCTCCGGCCAGCACCGGCGAGCTGTGGACGATGGCCCGGCCGCCGGCATCGGTGATGGCGACGTAGGTGACGTTCTCGGAGAACGCCATCCCCGATTCCACCAGCACGCGCACGGCCTCGTTCTCCCGCAGCGCCTCGGCCGTCGCCTGGGAGCCGGTCAGGACCGTGGCGGTCTGGTACACGGTTCGCGCGAGGAGCTCCCCGCGTGACTGGCTCTCCTCGAGGCTGATGCGGGCGATGCGCGCCAGGTAGAGCGCGTTGACGGCCACCATCGACAACGCGACGATGGCGGTCACGCCCGCCACCTGCTTGGTCCTGAGGCTGAGACGCATCACGGATCAGCCGCGGCGCGCGGGACGGCGCGGGCTGGACGGGCGCGCGGGAACCGTGGCCGGAACCATCGCCTATTGCGGCTCGATGGGCGTACCCATCGCCCGGAGACGGTTCAGCTTGTTGTGCAGCGTCTTCAGGCTGATGCCCAGGATCTCGGCCGCGCGCGTCTTGTTGTTGCGCGTGTGCTGCAGCGTGAGCTCGATCAGCCGCGTCTCGGCTTCCTCCACCGTGGTGCCCGGCGCCAGCGTCACCAGCGGCCCGGCCGCGGCCGCGGGCTGCGGTGGCCCGGCCGCCACCGATCTGGCCGCCTGGCTGTCGGCCGCCCGCACGATGTGCGGCGGCAGGTGCTCGGCCGTGACGAAGTCGCCCTCGGCGACGATCGTCGCGCGCTCGATCACGTTGCGCAGCTCGCGGATGTTGCCCGGCCAGGGGTACCGCTCGAAGATCCGCAGCACGTCGGCGTCCACCGACTTCACCTGCCGCGCGTTGCGCTGGTTGAACTCCTGGATGAAGGCCTGGACCAGCAGCGGAATGTCCTCGCGGCGATCGCGCAGCGGCGGGATCTCGAGCGCGAAGACGTTCAGGCGGTAGTAGAGGTCGTCGCGCAGACGGCCGCTGGCGACGGCCTCGAGCGGATCCATGTTGGTGGCGGCCACCACCCGTACGTCCACGTGCTGCTCCTGGCGTCCCCCGAGGCGGCGGAAGGTACGCTCCTGCAGCACGCGGAGCAGCTTCACCTGCGTCACCGGCGTCATCTCGGCGATTTCGTCGAGGAACAGCGTGCCGCGGTGGGCGAGCTCGAAGCAGCCCAGCCGGCGATCGATGGCTCCGGTGAAGGCGCCCTTCTCGTGGCCGAAGATCTCGCTCTCGAGCAGCGTCTCTGGAATCGCGGCGCAGTTGATGGCCACGAACTGGTAGGCCGAGCGCGGGCTCAGCTCGTGCAGGGTCTGCGCCACCAGCTCCTTGCCCGTTCCCGACTCGCCCCAGATGAGCACCGACGCCTGCGTGGGCGCGGCCTGCTCGATGGTCCTGTAGATGCGGCGAATCGCCGGGCTGTTGCCGACCAGGCGCCCGAACGTGCCGTGCTCGCGCAGGCGCCGGCGCAGCGTCTTCACCTCGCGCAGCGTCCGCTGGCGCTCGACGACGTGCTCGAGCAGGATGCGCAGCCGGCCGAAGTCCACCGGCTTGGTCAGGTAGTCGTAGGCGCCGGCCTTCATCGCCTCGACCGCCGTGTCGACCGTCCCCTGCGCCGTGAGCAGGACGAAGGTGAGATCGTCGAGATCGGGCTGCAGCGCGTGCAGCAGCTGCAGCCCGTCCATGCGCGGCATCACGAGATCCGAGATGACGATGGCCGGCCGGAACTCGGTCACCTTGCTCAGCCCCTGTTCGCCGTCGGCCGCGCCGTCGGCTTCGTAGCCCCACGAGCGCAGCAGCTCGATCAGCCCGGTGAGAGCGAAGGTGTCGTCCTCGACGATCAGCACACGCTCGCCGGAGGCGTCGCGAGGGATTGGCGGCTGTTCCACAGGAGCCTGGCGTTCCATGACGTGATGCGGCAGCGCACTCGGGCCGCGTCCGGGCCGCCCGGACCGCGCCCCGCCGGGGAGCCGCCGGGCTGCGTGCGCTGCGGGCGCGGGAGGGAGCCGGCCCTCAGTCTACAACGAGCCGACCGGCCACGCGCCCGCCGGGATCCTGTCGCGGCCATGCCGTCCGGATGCTACAGTCGCCCGGTGCACGACGCGCCCGCCACCCTCGGCGAGACCCCGCCGGCCGAGCCAGGCGTTTCGCTCCCCGGTGCGATACCCCCGCTTGCCCCCGCCGCCGGGAGCGCCACGCCACGCCTGCGCGACCGGACGGCGTCGGCGCTCGAGGTGTTCTTCTGCTCGGGCGTCCCGTCGCAGTTGCTGCTCGCGCTGCTGCTGCAGGGACTGGGGTGGCGCCCCTTTGCGGGCGACGGCGGCCTCTCGCTGCGCTACATCGCCGTCCTCTCGCTGACCGACACGCTCATCGTCGTGACGCTGGCGCTGCTGTTCCTGCGATCCCGCGGCGAGTCGCCGCGCCGGGTGCTCCTCGGCGCGCGCCGCGTGCGCGGGGAGGCGCTGGCCGGCCTCACCCTCGCCCTGCCCATCGCCCTGGGCGTGGCGCTGCTCGCGCTGGCGCTGCAACGGGCCGCGCCCTGGCTGCACAACGTCGCCGACAACCCGTTCGCGCCGCTGCTCCGCGATCGATCGAACCTCGTGGTCTTCGCCGTCGTGGTGGTGCTGGCCGGCGGCGTGCGCGAGGAGGTCCAGCGCGCCTTCATCCTGCACCGGTTCCGCCAGCACCTGGGCGGCGCCGCCCTCGGACTGTGGCTCTTCAGCCTGGCGTTCGGTCTCGGCCACCTGGTGCAGGGCTACGACGCGGTCGTCCTCACGGCGCTGCTCGGGCTGACGTGGGGCGCGATCTACCTGCGGCGCGGCAGCCTCGTGGCGCCCATGGTCTCCCACGCGCTGTTCAACCTGCTGGAAGTGCTGCGGCAGGCCCTCGTGTCATGAACGGCGCGCGCGGCTCCTGGTGGCTCGTCGTGGCGTTCGCGCTCACCCTGCCGGCCGTCACCCCGCGCATCTACGCCTCCGACGAGGTGCAGTACTTCGCGTACCTGCGCTCGCTGTGGTTCGACGGCGACGTGTCGTTCGAGAACGACTACCAGCGTTTCTACGATCGGGGCATCGCCGCCGACGCCGGGTTCCACGAGACGTTCCTCGAGCGCACCACCGAGACGGGGCGGCGCATCAACTTCGGCACGATCGGCTGCGCGCTGCTCTGGAGCCCGTTCTACGCCGTGGCCGACGCCGGCGTGGCGCTGGCCGGCGGCGTGCGCGACGGCGACTCGTGGCCGTACGTCGCCGCCGTCGCCTACGGGTCGGCGGTTTACGGGCTGCTCGCGCTGCTGCTCGCCGTGCCACTGGCGCGCGAACTGACGGGCCGGGGACCGGGCGCCGCCTTCGCGGTCTGGTTCGGCACACCGCTGCTCTTCTACATGCTGATTGCGCCGCCGATGTCGCACGCCTGCTCGGCGTTCGCCGTCGCGCTGTTCGTCTGGGTCTGGTGGCGCGCGCGGCGCCGCTGGTCGTTTCGCGGCGCCGTGGCACTCGGGCTCGCCGGCGCGCTGATGGCAATGGTCCGCGAACAGGACGCGTTGTTCGCCGCCGGACCGGCGCTCGACCTGGCGCTCACGCTGCGCGAGCAGGTGTGGCTGCGCCACGGCCGCGACGCGCGGCAGACGCTGCGGGCGGCCGCCACGGCAGGCGTCGCGCTCGCGCTGGGCCTGCTGCCGCAGTTGGCCGCCTATCAGGCGCTCAACGGCTATCCCGGTCCCTCGCGCCTGGTCCGCCGCAAGATGGACTGGACGGCGCCGCACCTCATCGAGGTGCTCGCCTCGCCCGCCCACGGCTTCCTCGTGTGGACCCCGCTGGCCGCCCTCGCCCTGGCCGGCCTCGCCTGGCTGGCGCTGGCCGGGGGCCGAACCCGCGAGGCCGTCAGCGATCGGCGCCGCTTCGCCCTCTGCGCCCTCGTGATGATCGCGCTGCAGGCCTACGTCGCCGGCAGCGTCGAGTCGTGGACCGTGGCCGGCGCGTTCGGCCAGCGCCGCTTCGTGGCCCTTACGGCGCTGCTGGTGGTCGGGCTGGCGGCGCTGTCCGAGGCCGCGCGCTCCCGGCCGGCACGCACGGCGCTGGGCCTGGCCTGCGCGGCCGGCATCTGGTGGAACCTCGGCCTCATGGTGCAGTTCGGGGCCGGGCTGATGGACCGCCAGCGCATGGAGCCCGCGCGCAACGCCTACACGAGCTTCGTCGCGCTGCCGCGCCAGGCGCCCGGGCTGGCGTACCGCTACTTGTTCGATCGCGAATCGTTCTACCGGCGGAAGGAGCCGTAGCGGCCGCCCGCCCGCAGGCCGCACGCCAGCCGCGCGAGGCCCGACCACTCCGCCCATGCGCATCCTCTACCTCGCCGACACCCGTTTCCCGATCGAGCGGGCCAACGGCATCCAGACCTTCGAGACCTGCCACGCGCTCGCGTGCCGGGGTCATGAGGTCGCGCTGGTCGTGCGAGCCGACGCCCACGCCCCGCCGCGCGACCCGTTCCTCTTCTACGGCGCGGCGCCGGCCGCGCGACTGCACGTGCAGCCGATCTCGGTGCGCGGACCGGCCGCGCTGCGCCGCGCGGCGTACCTGGCCTGGTCGCTGGAACGCGCGTCGCGCCGCGACGCCGATCTCCTCTTCACACGCGATCTCGGCGTGGCGGCGGCACTGCTGCGGATGCCGCGTACACTGCGTCCCCCCGTCGTCTACGAATCGCACGGGCACGCGGCGGTCGTCGCCGCGGCCATGGGGTCGCTGCTGTCGACGGGCCACGCCGCCTCGCCACGGAAGCAGCGCCGGCTGGCCGCCCGCGAGCGTCTGGTGTGGCACGCGGCCGAGGGCTACGTCACGATCACCGCCGCACTCGCGACCCACCTGCGCGAGGCCCTCGGCGATCGCCGCCACCTGGCGGTCGTGCCCGATGGCACGCGTCCACCCGGCCCCTTCGTCGAACCGCCCTCCGGCGACGGCCCCATGCACCTGATCTACGCCGGGCACCTCTACCCGTGGAAGGGCGTCGACACGCTGATCGACGCGCTGGCCCGAACCGACGGGGTGACGGCCACCATCGTCGGCGGACATCCCGGCGAGCCCGACCTCGCCCGGGTGCAGGCGCTGGCGATGCGGCTGGGGCTCGCCTCGCGGGTGACCTTCGCCGGCATGGTGCCGCCGGGCGAGGTCGCTGCCTGGCTGCGGCGCGCGCACGCGCTCGCACTGCCCAACAGCGCAACGACCATCTCCTCCGCCTACACCTCGCCGCTGAAGCTCTTCGAGTACCTCGCGGCGGGCCGGCCCATCGTCGCCTCCGATCTCCCTGCCTTCCGCGAGGTGATCGGCGAAGGCGAGGCGCTGCTGGTCCCGCCCGACGATCCGGCCGCGCTGGCCGGCGCCCTGGCCCGCCTGCGCGACGATGAGCCGATGCGGCGGAGGCTGGGCGAGGCGGCCCGCGCGCTGGCCGGTCGGTACACCTGGGATGCGCGCGCCGCGCGGCTGGAAACGCTCTTCGACGCGGTCGCGTGACGCCGGGGTACAATTCCAGGTTTCGACGCCCGCGCGGCCAGCGCGGGCTCCCTCGCCCACGCCCTCCATGATCTCCGCCCGCCTTCGTGCCCTGGTCCTCTGCCCCGACTGCCACCACGCGCTGCGCGAGGAGGCGGCACGCCTCTGCTGTCCCGGTTGCGGACGTGAGGTCGACGCCGCGGGCGACTACCTGGATCTGCGGCCGTCGGAGGCGTTTGGCGAGACCACGAAGTACACCGATGCCGCGCTGCACGCCGACGCGCGCCACGAGCGGGTGTCGCCGCCGCTGCTCGGGGCAGGCGTCCGCAACGCGATGCTCCGCGCCTTCCTCGATCCCCGCCCGTCGGATCGCGTGGTCGATCTCGGGTGCGGCAGCGGCCGGATGATGTCCTGGAACCGCGACTCGGGCGCCTGGCTCGTCGGCGTGGACGTGAGCCCCTACTTCGCGCACGAAGCGCGGGCCTCACACGACCTCGTACTCGGCGACCTGCGCCGGCTCCCGCTGCCCGACGCGAGCTTCGACAAGGCGTGGTCGCTCGACGTGTTCGAACACCTGTCGATCGACGCCCTGCGCGAGATGCTGCGTGAGGCCAATCGCGTGCTCGTCCCCGGCGGCGCGCTCTTCGTCTACTCCCACGTGCGCAGGAACTCGCGTCTCGCGCTCGGTCTGCGCGCCATCAACAGGCTCGCGTCCTGGCTCGATCGACACGGCTGGGTGGAACTGCGCCACGAGCGGCTGCGCAAGTCCGACCACGTGAACCCGGTGGCCGACGTGCCGCATCTCGAGCGGCTGACCGCCGAATGTGGCTTCCGCATCGCCCGCATCCGCTACTACACGCCGCTGGTCGGCGGGTTCGTGGAGAACGTCCTCATGCGGCTGGTCGAGCACCGGCTCACGACACGCGCGGCGGCCGCCGACGGACGCGGCCCGCGCGAAGCGGCTGACGAGGACGTGCGCGCCGCGCGGGCACGGGCCAAGGAACACATCGCGCGGCGCGGCCTCACGTATCACGGACTGCGGTTGCTCACGCGGCTGATGATGATCGACCTCGCGCTGTTCGGGCGCGTGCGGTCCGGCCCCTTCTTCGCGCTGCTCGTGAAGGACGGCGCCCCAGCCGCCCCGCCGCGCTGACACATGCGCCTGCTCTACTGCGCGCTCGACCAGGTGATCCCCGGCACCGTGGGGGGCGCCACGCACGTGCGCGCGGTGGCCGAGGGCCTGGCGCGCCTGGGTCATGAGGTCCACGTGCTCACCGGCGAGGGCCCGGGCGGCTTCCCGGCGGCACCGCCCGGCGCCGCCCCGCTCACCTGGCATCGCGTGGCAGCCCCCGGCGGCCGGCCCCACCTGCGGCTGCTGCGGGCGGGCGCCGTGCGCCGGCTCGCCGAACGCCTCGGCCCCGATGCGGTGATCGAGCGCTACCACAACTTCGGCGGCGAGGGGATGCTCGCGGCGCGGCGGTCCGGCGCGCTCGGCGTGCTCGAGGTGAACGCGCCGGTCGTCGATCACCCCGGCTCGCGCAAGGCGCTGGCCGATCGGCTGCTGCTCGCCGAGCCGATGCGGCGCTGGCGCGAGCACGTCTGCCGGCTGGCCGGCCTCATCGTCACGCCGAGCGCGCGCATCCTGCCGCCGGCGACGCCGCCCGGCCGGATCCTCGAGATCGAGTGGGGCGCCGACACCGACCGGTTTCACCCAGGCTGTACCGGCGATGTGCCCTTCGAGCGCCGGGAGGGAGAGGTCGTCGCCATCTTCGCGGGCGCGATCTCCAACGCCTTCTCAGGCTCAGGCCAGGAGCTGCTCAACGCCATCATTCTGATGATCGCCG
>JBDIBB010000091.1:0-15845 GCA_039812685.1 Vicinamibacteraceae bacterium | reverse complement strand
CCCGCCGGCCGGGTGCAGGAGGTCGCGGCGCCTGTCGTCGTGCGGGCGGCGCGCCGCCGTTGCCGCAGGCTGCTATGCTCAGGGCATGACTGGCAGACCCTCAGAGCAGGAGTACCCGCCCTACTTCGCGAACTACGTCGCGCAGGTGCCCGAAGACGACGTGCTGGCCGTGCTGCGGGCGCAGGCCGACGGGTTGCGCCGGTTCGCGCGCGCCGTGCCCGCCGACCGCGAGACGTTCGCGTATGGGCCCGGCAAGTGGACCGTGCGCGAGGTGGCCGGACACCTTGGCGACACCGAGCGGGTGTTCGGGCACCGCGCGTTCTGCTTCAGCCGCCGCGACCCGGCGCCGCTTGCCTCCTACGACGACAACCTCTACGTGGCCAACGGCGGGTTCGCCGGCGTTCCGGTGGCGGTGCTCGTCGACGAGTTGCTGCACGTGCGGGCGGCGAACCTGGCGATGCTGGAGCGGCTCGACCAGCCGGCGTGGCTCGCCAGCGGAACGGCCGGCGGCAACCCGATCACGGTGCGGGCGATGGTGTTCGTGATGGCGGGCCACGTGCGGCACCACCTGCGCCTGCTGCGCGAGCGCTACGGCCTCGACGTCTGAGCGGCGCGGCCGCGTCAGCCCTTCAGCGCGCCGCGCGCCTCGCGCTCGATGGTATCGAGCGCATCGTCGATCGCCCGCCCATCGCCGGCATCCGCGTCGGCGGTGCGCTGGAGCAGCCGGCCCCACGTCTGCAGGTTGGGCGAGCCCTGCAGGAACGTGGAGTGGATGCGGCGCGCGCCGCTGTCCTTGGCCCACTCGGCGGCGATCAGCCGCCCCAGATCGAGCATCCTCGCGCGCAGCCGTTCGGCCTCGGTGGCCTCGCGCACGCGGCGCAGCGTCGTGTCGCACTGGGCGAGCCACGAGCGCTGGCCGGCGCCGCCGGTGACGAGGAACGTGCGCACCCAGCCCCAGTAGTCGCGGAAGGGCTGGCGCGCCGCGTTGCGGGCATCGGCGTCGTAGGCGTCGCGGAACGCCTCGCGCCAGGAATCGACCAGGTCGTCGTGGTGAGCCATGGGCGTTGACCGCTCTTGGTGCCACAGGCGGCGGCGGGTGTCAACGGCGATCTTCGAGGCCATGGGTGCGGGGAGACCCTGACGGGCCGCGCTCCCGTCGTGGCCGGCGAAGCGTGTGCCTCGAACCGCTGTGCGAGAACGGCCGACGATCGCGGCACGAAGGGATGGCCGAGCGGTTACAGGCAGCGGTCTTGAAAACCGCCAGATCTGCTCTCGATCATTCGGGTTTCTCAGCGCATAGCCCTCCGCTCCAGGCACTTCCACAGTTGAGCGCGTTGGCTGCCGTGGGCTGCGATCGGCCGCTGCTCGCCGCTCGCAGGGACAATCCCGGGGACAGTTGCGCCAGACGACGTCTGTCCGAGAACTGCGCGGTATCGGACCCCTGTCGGTCCTCCCGTGGCCGGCGCCTCCCGGCTGTCGCTCGATGACGGTCGGCGGTGCCCTTCGAGCAGCTCCAGTCCGGCCTCGGTGAACGTCACGATGGTGGTCCGCTCGCGCCCGGCGACGTGCGGCATGGTGCGTACGAGTCTCGCCTCGGTCAGCCGCTCGCTGCGGGAGAACGCCGCGTGGCCCGCCCTGTCACCCCTGGCGTTGATGCTCGATGCGCATCGAGGGTGCGCAGAGGTTGCGCTCAACCTCAGGAGCGCTCCTGGTCGAAGGGGGTGAAGGAATCATGAAATGCCACGACTCAGCCGAGTTCGACGCGCGACTCGCCAACGGCGCGCAGGGCACGCAGACCATCGTCGAATTCCTGATGAAGGTCGCCCCGGAAATTCGAAGGAAGGGAGGAGACATAGGGCGGGACTGGGAGACAAGCAGCCCTGAGCGGCGGCGTCGGGCCGCGACCGCGATGGGCCGCGGCCTTGGTGTTTAGCCGTGACCGCCCGACCCGGCACGAGCACTGAACGAGAGGGCGAGCCGGGGCGGACAAGCTTTTCATTCGAAGCAGCCACAGGTCCTTGACCCCTTGTGCAGCGCCCGCGCAGAATCCCGGCCAGACGGTGCCTCGCAGGGTGGAGCCAGGTGCTCCAGCAGGGGGCTCCTGGCAACTGGCACCGGAGTCCGACGGAACGTCAGACCCTCAGGACACGACGCCAGCCACACGTTCGGGTGAGGTAGCCATTGGCGAAGCGAAAGAACCCCCCCGGCCAGTCGGACCCGACCTCGGCCATCGTCGGCTACGAAGCACAGCTCTGGCAGATGGCCGTCAAGCTACGCGGCAGCATGGACTCCGCCGAGTACAAGCACGTGGTGCTCGGCCTGATCTTCCTCAAGTACATCTCCGACGCCTTCGAGGAGAAGCACGCGAAGCTCCTGGCCGAGCAGGCGGCGGGCGCCGACCCCGAGGATCCCGACGAGTACCGGGCCGCGAGCGTCTTCTGGGTGCCGGCGGAGGCGCGCTGGGCGCACCTCAAGGCGCAGGCCAAGCAGCCCATCATCGGCCAGCTCGTGGACGACGCCATGGCCGGTATCGAGCGCGACAACCCGGCGCTCAAGGGCGTGCTGCCCAAGGACTACGCCCGCCCCGTGCTCGACAAGACGCGCCTCGGCCAGTTGATCGACATGATCAGCAACATTCGGGTGGGCGACGAGACGAGCCGCGCCAAGGACGTGCTCGGCCGCGTGTACGAGTATTTCCTCTCGCAGTTCGCGAGCGACGAGGGCAAGAAGGGCGGCGAGTTCTACACCCCGCGCTGCGTGGTCAAGCTCCTGGTCGAGATGCTCGAACCCTACCGCGGCCGCGTGTACGATCCCTGCTGCGGCTCCTCGGGGATGTTCGTCCAGTCGGTGGAGTTCATCCGCGCGCACGCCAGCGGCAACGGCAACGGCGGCAGGGCGGACGGCGGCAAGGTGAAGCCGGACATTTCGATCTACGGCCAGGAGTCGAACTACACCACCTGGCGGCTCGCCAGGATGAACCTCGCCATCCGCGGCATCGACGGCCAGATCGCCCACGGCGACACTTTCCACAACGACCGCCACCCTGACCTCAAGGCCGACTTCATCCTCGCCAACCCGCCGTTCAACATCTCCGACTGGGGCGGCGAGCGGCTGGCCGGCGACAAGCGCTGGCAGTACGGCACCCCACCAAAAGGCAATGCCAACTTCGCGTGGGTGCAGCACATCATCCATCACCTGGCGCCCGCGGGCGTGGCCGGTTTCGTGCTGGCCAACGGCTCGATGTCGTCCAACCAGTCCGGCGAGGGCGAGATCCGCAGGAGCCTGGTCGAGGCCGACCTCGTGGACTGCATGGTCGCGCTGCCCGGTCAGCTCTTCTACTCCACGCAGATCCCGGCCTGCCTCTGGTTTCTTGCGCGCAACCGGAAGAACGGCAGATTCCGCGACCGCCGCGGCCACGTGCTCTTCATCGACGCCCGCAAGCTCGGTCGCATGGTGGACCGCACCCACCGTGAACTGACCGACGAGGACATCGCCCGCATCGCCGCCACCTACCACGCCTGGCGCGGAGAGAAGGATGCGGGCGCGTACGAGGACGTCCCCGGCTTCTGTAAGAGCGCCGCGCTCGATGAGGTGCGCAAGCACGGCCATGTCCTCACCCCCGGCCGCTACGTCGGCGCCGAAACCCAGGAAGACGACGGCGAGCCGTTCGAAGAGAAGATGAAGCGCCTCGTCGCGACGCTGCGCGAACAGCAGGCCGAGGCCGCGAAGCTCGACGCCGCCATCGCTGCCAACCTGCAAGACCTCGGCTTCTGGAGCGAGTCGAGATGACGCCGGATGCGCTTCGCGAGCTGATCGACGGTGGCGAAACCCTGAGCGTCGAGTTCAAAGGCGAAGAACGCGCGTCGCTCGGCGATCGTGATCTGGTCGAGGCGATCGTCTGCCTGGCCAACCGGATCGGGACCGCGCCCGCCCATCTCCTGATCGGCGTGGAGGACGATGGCCGCATCACTGGCGCCCGGCCCCGGCATGGCGAGACGACCGACCCCGCCAGGATCGCCACCCTGATCGCCAACCGCACGCGCCCATCGATTGCCGTACGAGCAGAAAGCGTGACGATCGACGGCAAGCCGGTGTCGGTCATCGAGATGCCGGCACAACACCATCCGGTGGCCACCAGCGAAGGCCTCTTTCTGCGGAGCACGCTGGGCGGTGACGGCAGACCGGCCTGCGTGCCGATGGATGGCTACGCGGTGCAGTCGCTCCAATCGGATCGCGGCCTGCTCGACCCCTCGGCGCAGATCGTTGCCGAGGCACGCTGGGAGCACCTCGACCCGCTGGAGTTCGAGCGCTTCCGGCGCAGCGTCCGCGAACGGCGGGGGAGAAGCGACGAATCGCTGATCGACCTGCCGGATCTGGAGCTCGCCAAAGCGCTCGGCGTGGTCGATGCCAATGGCAGCGTGCACGGCGTGCGGCTGGCTGCCCTGCTGCTCTTCGCCAAGGAAGATGCGTTGCAGCGCTTCGTACCCACGCACGAAGTCGCCTTCCAGGTACTGCGCGGACTCGACGTGGAGGTCAACGATTTCTTCCGCTGGCCTCTGCTGCGCGTGATGGAGGAGTGCGAGGCGCGCGTCCGCGCCCGCAATCGCGAGCAGGAGCTGATGGTGGGCCTGCTGCGCGTGGGCGTGCCAGACTACCCGGAGCGGGCGTTGCGGGAGGCGCTGGCCAACGCGCTGATCCATCGCGACTACCAGCGTCTCGGTGCCGTGCACTTTCAGTGGCAGACAGACCAGATCGAGATCTCCAGTCCGGGCGGCTTCCCCGAAGGGGTGCGGCTCGACAACCTGCTCGTCACCGCACCGCGGCCGCGCAATCCGCTGCTGGCCGACGCCTTCAAGCGCGCGGGGATCGTCGAACGCACCGCGCGCGGCATCGATACCATCTTCTTCGAGCAACTGCGCAACGGCCGCCCGGCGCCTTCCTACGAACGCAGCAACGAGGCCACGGTGAGCGTCGTCGTCCCCGGGGGTGCGGCCAACCTCGACTTCGTGCGTCTGCTGGTGACCGAGGCGCAGCAGGGACGCGCTCTCGCGCTCGACGAGCTGCTCATCCTCAACGCGCTCTGGCAGACGCGCAGCGTGACCACCGATGACGCCGCCCGCCTCGTGCAGAAGCCCGAAGCGCAGGCACGCACCGCGCTGCACCGCCTGGTCGAAGCCGGGCTCGTCGAGGAGCGCGGCCAGAAACGGGGCCGGAGCTGGCACCTCTCCGCGGCGGCGTACCGGCTGCTCGGCGACAAGGTTGGCTACGTACGCCAGCGAGGGTTCGAGCCCCTGCAGCAGGAACAGATGGTGCTGCAGTACGTGGAAAAGCACGGCCGGATCACGCGGCGCGAAGCGGCGGAGTTGTGCCGGCTGTCGCCGGATCAGGCCTATCGCCTGCTCACACGGCTGAAGGACGAAGGGCGGCTCGCCCAGCATGGCAGCAAGAAAGGAGCCTGGTATGAGCGCCGCGCATGAGATAACCGCGCGCGGTTATTCGACAGTTGCGCGCGGTTATCCGTTCGGTGGTGGCGGGCGCCAGACAGGCTTCAGCCGCCGCCGAACACGGCTGATCGCGCGCGCATTCGTTGGCGCAGCGTGTGGTCTTCGCGGTTGGGCAGCCTGCCGGCGGGCCGAGGCGGCGAAGCTCGATGCAGCGATTGCCGCCAACCTGAAGGAGCTTGGGTATGGCGGGTGAGTGGCGCGCATCGACGTGGGGCGACGAAATCTCGCTCGAGTACGGCAAAGCGTTGCGTGGACATGAGACAGCACAAGGCCGTTACCGCGTGTTCGGCTCCAACGGGCCGATCGGTTGGACAGACGAACCACTTGCTGATGGGCCAGGGGTCATCCTGGGACGAAAGGGAGCCTACCGCGGCGTAGAGTTCTCGCGCGACCCCTTCTTCGTAATCGACACGGCGTACTACGTTGTGCCGAAGTCCGAACTCGACATGCAGTGGTTGTACTACGCCATCAAGCATTACAAGCTCGGAGAGGTCGATGATGGCTCGCCAATTCCCTCGACCACGCGAGCTGCCGTGTACATGCTCGATCTCGACGTGCCGCCTCTCCCCGAACAACGCGCCATCGCCCACATCCTCGGCACGCTGGACGACAAGATCGAGCTGAACCGGCGGATGAGCGAGACGCTGGAGGCGATGGCGCGGGCGCTCTTCAAGTCGTGGTTCATTGATTTCGATCCCGTGCGGCGCAACGCCGCCCGTGCTCGAAATCAACCCTCACCCCCGGCCCCTCTCCCAGAGGGAGAGGGGAGTTCTGTTGGGAGGGAAGATCAGCGCGCGCCCGGAGCTTCACACCACGTTCTCCCAAGGGGAAGGGGTCATTATCGTGGAGGATACGACTTCTCGGGATTGCTGGACACGGCCAGAGACCTGCGTCGCAAACAGACGCCCGCTGAAGAAGTCTTTTGGCACCTCGTGCGCAGCCGCCGATTCCTGGGGCTGAAGTTCCGTCGGCAGCATCAGCTCGGTGACTATGTCGCCGATTTCTACTGTCACGACCATCGGCTTGTTATCGAACTGGATGGCGGCGTGCACGCTTCAAAACGGTCGAAGGACCGCAAACGCGACGCCTGGATGCAGGCGCAGGGCTACGCCGTAATTCGTTTCCCCAATGCACAACTCCTCGACAACCCGGAATCCGTTCTATCAGCCATTGCCGAAGCAACCCTCCCCTCTCCCGCTGGGAAAGGGGCCGGGGGTGAGAGTCCAGCCATTGCCGAAGCGGCCCTCCCCTCTCCCCTTGGGAGAGGGGTTGGGGGTGAGGGTATGGTCGAAAGCTTTGCTTTCGACCATTTGTTCCCCGCCCGCCTCGTCGACTCCGAACTCGGCGAGATTCCGGAGGGGTGGGAGGTGAAGCCGATCGGCGAGCTGGCCGAGGTCGTCGGCGGCAGCACCCCCAAGACCGAGCTGGCCGAGTACTGGGATGGCGGCACGCATCACTGGGTCACGCCGAAGGATCTGTCGGGGCTTTCGACGCCAGTCCTGCTCGCCACGGAGCGAAAGACCACCGACGCCGGTTTGGGACAGATCAGTTCGGGTTTGTTGCCGAAGGGCACCGTTCTTCTTTCGTCGCGTGCGCCCATCGGTTACCTCGCCATCGCTGAGGTGCCGGTCGCCGTGAATCAGGGCTTCATCGCGATGAAGCCACGACAGGGTGTGTCAAACCTCTTCCTGCTACGCTGGGCACGTGCTGCTCACGACGAGATCCTCAGTCACGCCAACGGCTCAACATTCCTCGAGATCAGCAAGGCGAGCTTCCGTCCAATTCGCACAGTCGCGCCTCCTGCTCGGGTCTTGGGCGCATTCGATCGTTTGTCGCGTCCCATGTACTGCAAGGTCGTTGAAGACGAGCGCGAATCCCGCAACCTCGCCGCCCTGCGCGACGCACTCCTCCCCAAGCTCATCTCCGGCGAGCTGCGCGTGAAGGACGCGGAGCGGGTTGTGAGGGAGGTCGTGTGATGGACGAGAAGCGCGGCGAGATCGTCGTCTACGAAGCCCCAGACGGCCAGGTGCGCGTCGATGTCAGGGTCGAGCGGGAGACCCTTTGGTTGTCGCAGCGGCAGATCGCGGAGATCTTCGACACCTCGATCGATAACGTCGGTCTCCACCTGAAGAACATCTTCAGCGCGGGTGAGTTGGATGAGGCATCAACTACCGAGGAATACTCGGTGGTTCAGACCGAGGGGCGCCGGCAGGTAAAGCGCGCTGTGAGGCACTACAACCTCGACGCCATCATCTCCGTCGGCTATCGGGTCAACTCCAAACGCGGCACCCAGTTTCGCATCTGGGCCACCCGCACGCTGCGCGACCACCTGCTGCACGGCTATACCTTGAACGAGCGCCGCCTGCGCGAACGGGGACGTGACGAGGTCGAGCAGGCGGTCGGCCTGCTGGCACGGACGCTCACGACCCACGCGATGATCACCGACGAGGGGCGGGCCGTTCTCGACGTCGTCAAGCGCTACACGCGCTCTTGGCGGCTCTTGCTGGAGTACGACGAACAGCGCCTGGCGGAGGCACCGGGGCATCCGATGGCGCCGACCGCGGTGCTCTCGCTCGACGACGCCCGCGCTGCTGCCGCGCGGCTGCGGGATGACCTGCTTGGCCACGGCCAGGCGGGAGTGCTATTTGGTCAGGAGCGCGGCGGGGCCCTGGCCGGGATCCTCGGCGCGATCGAGCAGACCTTTGGTGGTGAGCCGTTGTACCCGAGCGCACAGGCCCGGGCCGCGCACCTGCTCTACTTCGTGATCAAGGACCATCCCTTCGGGGACGGCAACAAGCGCCTGGGCACGCTCTTCTTCCTCGAGTACCTGCGCCGCAACGGTCTGCTCCTGCGCGCGAGCGGCGAGCCGCGCCTCGCCGACAACGCGATGGTGGCGCTGGCGCTCCTGATCGCCGAGAGCGAGCCGGCGCAGAAGGAACTCATGATCCGGCTCGTCCTCAACCTGCTCGAGGACGGCCAATGAGCGACTGCGGCGTCACCGAATCCACCGTCGAAGACGCCGCGCTTGGCTGGCTGGAAGCGACCGGCTGGCACATCGCCCACGGCCCGGACATCGCGCCGGACATGCCCGCGGCCGAGCGGCGCGACTACGGCGAGGTCGTGCTGGCGCAGCGCCTGCGCGACGCGCTCGCCCGCCTCAACCCCGGGCTGCCCGCCGAGGCGCTCGAGGACGCCTTCCGCAGGCTGTCGCGGCCGGAGGGGACGGATCTCATCCAGCGCAACCGCGCGCTCCATCGCCTGCTGGTGGACGGCGTGACCGTGGAGTATCGCGACGCAGAGGGCGCGATCCGGGGAGCCCAGGCGCGCGTGATCGACTTCGACGATCCGGCAAGCAACGACTGGCTCACCGTCAACCAGTTCACGGTGGTCGAGAACAAGCACACCCGCCGGCCGGACGTGGTGCTGTTCGTCAACGGCTTGGCCGTAGCGGTGCTGGAGTTGAAGAACGCAGCCAGCGAGAGCGCCACGATCTGGACCGCTTTCCAGCAGCTCCAGACCTACAAGGCCGAGGTGCCGGCGCTGTTCGCGACCAACGCGGTGCTGGTCGTCTCGGACGGCGTCGAGGCGCGCGCCGGAACGATCACGGCCGGGCGTGAGTGGTTCAAACCCTGGCGCACGATCTCGGGTGAAGCGCTGGCAGACGCGCACATGCCCGAGCTGCAAGTGGTGATTGAGGGCCTGTGCGCGCCGCGACGCTTCCTCGATCTCGTGCGCGACTTCATCGTGTTCGAGGACGACGGCGGCGGGCGCATCGTCAAGAAGATGGCCGGCTACCACCAGTTTCATGCGGTGCAGGTGGCCGTGGGCGAGACGCTCCGGGCCGCCGAGCTGGCCCGTGCGGACCGGGTGGCCGAGGGCGGCGGGCGCTACGAAGCGGGCCGGAAGCCCGGCGGCAGCCGCGGCGATCGGCGCGTGGGCGTGGTCTGGCACACGCAGGGCTCGGGCAAGAGCCTGACGATGGCCTTCTACGCCGGCCGCATCATCCGCGAGCCGGCAATGGGGAACCCGACCCTGGTCGTGCTCACCGACCGCAACGATCTCGACGACCAGCTCTTCGGCACCTTCTCGCGCTGCGCCGAGCTGCTGCGCCAGCCGCCGGTACAGGCCGAGTCGCGCGCGCACCTGCGCGAGCTGTTGTCCGTCACGGCCGGCGGGGTGGTCTTCACGACCATCCACAAGTTCTTCCCCGACGAGAAGGGCGACCGGCTTCCGGCGCTCTCCGACCGGCGGAACATCGTGGTGATTGCCGACGAGGCGCACCGCAGCCAGTACGATTTCATCGACGGTTACGCGCGGCACATGCGTGACGCCCTGCCGCACGCCTCCTTCATCGGCTTCACGGGCACGCCAATCGAGCTCGCGGACGCCAATACGCGCGCGGTGTTCGGCGACTACATCAGCATCTACGACATCCAGCGCGCCGTGCAGGACGGCGCCACGGTGCCGATCTACTACGAGAGCCGTCTCGCGAAGCTCGCGCTCGACGAGGCCGAGCGTCCGAGGATCGACCCGGACTTCGAGGAGGCCACGGAGGGCGAGGAGGTCGAGCGCAAGGAGATGCTCAAGACGAAGTGGGCGCAGCTCGAGGCGGTTGTGGGCTCGAAGAAGCGGCTCGAGATCGTGGCGCGCGACATCGTGGAGCACTTCGAGCGGCGGCTCGAGGCGATGGACGGCAAGGCGATGGTGGTCTGCATGAGCCGGCGCATCTGCGTCGAACTCTACGATGAGATCGTCAGGCTGCGGCCCACCTGGGTGGGTGGGGAGGACGATCAGGGGGCGATCAAGGTCGTCATGACCGGCTCGGCCTCCGATCCCGCGGACTGGCAGCAGCACATCCGCAACAAGCCCCGACGCGAGGCGCTGGCCAAGCGCTTTCGCGATCCGGCGGATCCGCTGCGCATGGTGCTCGTCCGCGACATGTGGCTCACTGGCTTCGACGCGCCGAGCCTCTCCACGATGTATGTGGACAAGCCCATGCGCGGTCACGGGCTGATGCAGGCGATCGCCCGCGTGAACCGGGTGTTCAAGGACAAGCCGGGCGGACTCGTCGTCGATTACCTGGGGTTGGCCCACGAGCTCAAGCGCGCGCTCGCGACCTACACCGAGAGCGGCGGCACGGGGCGGACGGCGCTCGATCAGGACGAGGCGGTCGCCGTGATGCTGGAGAAGTACGAGGTGTGCTGCGGGCTCTTCCACGGCTTCGACCGCGCGAAGTGGACCACCGGCACGCCGCAGGAACGGCTCGGCCTCCTGCCGCCGGCCCAGGAGCACATCCTCGCCCAGGAGAACGGCAAGGATCGCTGCCTCCGCGCCGTGCGCGAGCTGTCGCAGGCCTTCGCGCTGGCGGTGCCGCACGAGGAAGCGCTGCGCATCCGCGACGAGGTGGCCTTCTTCCAGGCGGTGCAGGCCGTGCTGTCGAAGCGGGCGCCGGCCGACGCCCGCCCCGAGGAAGAGCTCGACCACGCCGTCCGCCAGATCATCTCGCGCGCGGTGGCCCCGGAAGGCGTCGTGGACATCTTCGCCGCGGCCGGGCTCGAGAAGCCGGACATCTCGATCCTGTCGGACGAGTTCCTGGCCGAGGTACGGGGCATGCCACAGCGCAACCTCGCGGTCGAGCTGCTCCAGAAGCTACTCCGGGGCGAGCTCCGGGAGCGCCGGCGGAAGAACGTCGTGCAGGCGCGCTCCTTCGCCGAGATGCTGGAGCAGACGATCCGGAAGTACCAGAACCGAGCCATCGAAGCGGCCCAGGTGATCGAGGAGCTGATCCAGCTCGCGAAGGACATGCGCGAAGCCAACGCACGCGGCGAGCAGCTCGGCCTGACCGAGGACGAGCTCGCCTTCTACGACGCGCTCGAGACCAACGACAGCGCGGTCAAGGTGCTCGGCGACGAGACTCTGCGCGGCATCGCCCGGGAGCTGGTCGAGACCGTAAGGAAGAATGTCACCATCGACTGGACGCTGCGCGAGAACGTCCGGGCGCAGCTGCACGTGCTCGTCAAGCGCATTCTCCGCCGGCACGGCTACCCGCCCGACAAGCAGGAGAAGGCGACGCAGACGGTGCTGGAGCAGGCGGCGCTCTTGTCGGCGGAATGGGCAGCCTGAGTCTGATTCGGCTTGAGTCCAAGCTCGCGGCAGAACTTCGAGCAACCGACGGCATGGACAGGAGGACTCGCCATTGTGC
Source organism: Vicinamibacteraceae bacterium (assembly GCA_039812685.1). Classification (GTDB taxonomy): domain Bacteria; phylum Acidobacteriota; class Vicinamibacteria; order Vicinamibacterales; family JAFNAJ01; genus JBDIBB01. The sequence goes on along the minus strand of JBDIBB010000091.1, from coordinate 4,139 downwards.
ATCTTTCTCCGGGTTCAGCCGGAGCCCGGTGCGCGGCAAGCGGCGACGAGGACTTCTCGAGGACTTCTCGACGCGCCGGTCAGCGAGGCGCGCGGGCATCCTCCGGAAGAGCGGCTACGCCGGTTCTCTGAGGTGCGGACGTCGAACGTTCTGATACGGGGTTGCTGGCGGAGGGAGTGGGATTCGAACCCACGGTAGCCTTTCGACTACGGCGGTTTTCAAGACCGCTGCCTTCAACCGCTCGGCCATCCCTCCGTGCGTCGGGCCCCGCCATTCTCGCACAGGGATCTCCGTCGGCCCTTCCCGCCGGAACTGTCATCGGTGCGAGTGACGAGGCGCGGCCATCTTCCGCGAACCGACGATGAGACGCGCCGGGCGAGGCGGCCTGGGGGCCGCACCGACGCCCGGCGGCGCCGACTCTTTCCCCGAACTGCTACCCCACCGTGAAGGGCACCGTGGAGGAGACCGTGCCCCATTCGATGCGGAGCGTGCCGCCGCTGGCCGCGCCGTCGATCGAGATCGTCAATTGCTCGACTGGCGCGGCGGTCTTCGCCACGGCCATCTTCACGCGCCCGAGGTCGTCGTTCACCTGGACCGGAATGCCCCACTGGCCCGTGCGCTTGCTGATGGCGAGCGTCCACTGACCGGCTTCCGGCACGGTGTAGAGCGTGTAAGTGCCGGCAGGCACCGTCACGTCACCGAACTTCAGGGCCTTGTCCGTTTTCAAGGTTGTCGCTTCGTCCGCCCCCGTGCGCCAGGGCTTGCCGGCCGGCATCAGCTCGGCCTCCGCACGGCCCTTGAGGTAGGGCCGGCCGTACTCGATCGAGATGCTGGCACCGTGAACCGTCCACTGGCTGCGGACGTGCGGGCTCCCGCCCTTGCCGGGGTGAACCTGGGTGGTCTGCTGGGCCAGTGTCGTGGCCGCCGCCATGGCGACCAACGCGAGCAGCGCGCAGGTAGTGCGTCGCATGTGTCCTCCTGTTGTGGGTGTGGAATCGCCGAGCAGGCATCGTAGCAGACTCATGCGTGGCGCGTGACGCCCCGGTCGGCTTCCGCACCCCCTCCGTACGTCGGTCGTCGGTGTTGGGGCTCCAGCTCCAACACTTCGTGTCGGGCCTCGCCCGGTCCCGGGCGCTGCGGTCGGGCGTGGGCCGAGGATGCGCGAATTCTGGCGGGAATTCGCGGAAGAACGGCGATCTGCCTCTTTGGCACCGCGGTTGCTCTTACGGAGGGCATCACCCGACGGCGCATGAGGCGCCGGCGGCCACTTCCGGAACAGCCGCCACGGGCGGCGCAGGAGAGACGATCATGGCGGAGAAGATGACGCGCGGTCAGGTGCAGGATCTGCTGGCGAAGTTCGCGACCGAGAACCCGAAGTATCGCGAGGCCCTGGTGGCCAACCCGAAGGCGATCATCGAGAAGCAGTTCGCGCTGAGCCTGGGCAACGTGAACGTGAAGGCGGTGGTCGAGACGGCCGACACGACCTACGTGGTGGTGCCGCACGTGGCGGGCGAGGGCGAGCTGAGCGACGCCGACCTGGAGAAGGTGGCGGGCGGCAAGGGCGACATCGAGGTGAACTGCCACCAGTACGGCGCGGCCAACATCTCGATGATGCAGATCAACCTGTAGGCCGCGGGCCTGACAGGACCTCAGGACGCGCGGCGGGACGGCCTTCGAGGCCGTTCCGCCGCGCTGGTGTGTCGATGCCCGCCGCGCTGGTTGCAGCGCTCGAGAACGGAGGGCCGGACCGGCCGGCGTAGCCGCCGGCGCCGCCGGCCGCGTGGGGTCCGGCGTCCGGACGAATCGCCCGGCCGGCATCCGGTCGTGTCAGAATCACCCGCGCAGCGTGGCGAGGAGGCGGACCGCAGATCGCAGGTTCGTCTCCGGGTGGGCGGTGGCCGGGGAATTCGCGCCCGCGCTTCGAGCGGGGGCCGCGCCCGCGGCGCCGCCAGCGCGCTGCACTCGGTGGAATCTGGCAATGATCAGCGTCTCGTCGAGCGTGCTCCGGCTGTTGCGACGCCTGGCGCTGGTCGTGGCGGCGGCCGCCGCGCCGTTCTACTGGGTGGCGCCGGCACGCGCGCCCGACACGGATCTCGCCGTGCCTTCGCCCGTGCACGGGGTTCCCGATCCTGCCCCTCCCGGTACGCTCGGCATCACCCTTGACGCCGAGTCCACCGAAATCCGCTACGTGATGGAGGGATCGTCGGCCGCCCGTGCCGGCCTGCTGGCCGGTGACAGGGTGCTGATGGTGAACGGCGTGGAGTTCGAGGACTCGCGCCGGCTACGCGAACTGCTCGCCGTGCGACGCGCCGGCGAGCGCGTGGTCGTACGCGTGAGCCGCGACGGTCAACTCTTCGAGACGACGCTGACCATGCAGCCGGTCGGCCGGCGCCGGGGGCATCGCTTCGACGCCCGGTGAGCGGCGACCGATCCGACCAGCCGGACTGCCCGGCCGCAACTGGCCCCGGCGTGGTGCAACCGAGGCCTGGATTCATGCCCCCGTCGGCCGGCCCGGCGGCGTCTTCGGCCCGTCGAGGCGGGGCGCCGCGTTGCCGGCACGGCGCCCCGGTGGATGCGCTGGTCAGGCGCGAGGGCTCAACCCGCGGCCGGCGCCTCCGCGCCGCGAACGGTGAGCACAGGGCACCTGGCGCCCCGCACCACCTGGTGGGTGGCCGAACCAAGCAGCCGCAGACCCAGGCCTCCCTTCCCCTGCGCGCCCATCACGATGAGATCGGCCGTGCGCTCCTCGGCGACGCGCAGGATCTCGCGATAGGCCCGCCCCGTTGTCACCAGGCTCTCGATGTCGCACCAGGTGCGCTCTTCCCCGGCCAGAAGCTGGTCGAGCTGCTTGCGCGCGTCCTCGATCAGGTACGTGCGGAACTCCGCGACGTTGAAGTGCGCGTACTGCCGGGGCTCTTCGTCAGCCAGCCACTCGATGGAATGGAGCACGGTGACGGCGCCGTTGGCCTGCCGGGCCAGATCGAGCGCGAACCCGAGGGCCTGCAGCGAGGCTGGCGAGAAGTCGGTGGCGCACACGATGCGCTTGAACGTCACCTTGTCGCGCGCGGCGGAGGCGTGCGGTGGCACGGTGAGCACCGGGCACGGCGCGCGATGCAGCGTCCGTTCGGCGACCGATCCGAACAGCAGGCGATCGAACCCGCGGCGGCCGTGGGTGCCCATCACGATGAGGTCGCAGGACAGGGCCAGCGCCAGATCGACGATGGTGTCGACCGGGTCGCCGGCTTCCACGACCAGTTCAGGAGACGCGGCCGTGGCGCCGACGGCCTCGATCTGGCGCTGCAGCTCGGCCGTGACCTCTTCGCGGCTCGAGGGATAGACGACCTGCACCGACTGGCCGAATGCGGCCGGCGGGACCTGGATGGCATCGAACGTGGGCACGGCGTGCAGGACCGAGAGCCTGGCGCCGTACCAGACCGTGAACGCCGACGCGCAGGCCAGGGCCGGACGCGACGCCTCGCTCAGGTCCGTCGGACAGAGGATGTGCTTGAACTCGATCATGACGACTCCTTTGGTTGTCCGCGGGGCCGTTGAACATCCGGCTCCAAAGGTACCTTACCCGCGCGGGAACCCCAAGCGGGGACGCGCCCGTTGCACGAGCGGATCAGATCGGCTGAAGGCCGCGGCCCGCGATCACCTCGCCATCGTCGTGCCCGGCGGCTCGACGCGAGCCTTCGGCCAGGCCGATCCTGTTACCTGCCTCCAGCCTTGCGGCAGTCTCCAGTAAAGGCCGGCGCGCCGCAGGCCGATTGGCGGATCGGCCGTTGACTGCGCCGCGATGGTGCAGCACCGCCCGCAGGGCCGCGGCGGGTGACGCCAGGGGGGGCCGTGGATTCAACCGTCGTTCGCCTTGCCTCGCCCGACGATCCGACCGTGATCGTCGACGATTCCGTCGCCTGGCGCCATGCGCGCGGGGGCGAGGCGACCGTGATCCTGGGCCCGTGGGCGCCGGCCGGCGGCGCCGACCCGCTCGCTTCCACGGTGGTCGTGCCGGCCCTCGAAGCCGAGGGCGTTCCGGCGGGTGACGCGCCGACGCTCGTGCTCGATCCGGGCGCACGCGACGCGACGGCCGGCGGCCGCCGCGCCGTGGACCTGCCGGCAGGCGGGCGGGCCGGGGGCGG
>JBDIBB010000090.1:0-15849 GCA_039812685.1 Vicinamibacteraceae bacterium | reverse complement strand
GTGCGGTCGTTGAGCTTGAGGGCGCCCGTGCCGTAGAGCACCTTCAGGTTCGCGATCGGGTTCTCGTCGACGATGACCATGTCGGCCAGCAGCCCGGCGCGCACCACGCCGAAGTCAATGGGCGTGCCCTTGGGGGCGTGCAGCGTGAGGGCGCCGTTCATGGTGGCGGCCTGGAACACCTCGAGCGGGTGGAAGCCGGCCTCCTGCAGCAGTTCCAGTTCGTTGACGTAGCCGAAGCCGTAGGTCTGGTAGATGAACCCCGAGTCAGAGCCGGTGGTGACGCGGCCACCCATCCGCTTGTAGTCGTTCAGCAGCTTGAACCAGACATTGTAGAAGTTGCGATAGGCCACCTCGTCCCACGTCGTCCAGTAGAACCAGTAGGAGCCGTGGTTGCGACGGCTGGGGGCATAGAACTCCATCAATGACGGCAGCGTGTACTTCGCATGCCATTCGGCGTTGCGGAAGCGCATGAGGTCACGGCCGGCCGAATAGATCGTGAGCGTCGGGTCGAAGGTGGTGCCCAGCTTGAGGTGCTCCTCGAGGTAGGCCTTCCACTCGGGGCTGCCCGGCGGGTAGATCTTGTCCCACAGCCGGGCCACCTGGCTGAACCGCATGTACTCGTCGTTGTTGATCTGGTCGACGGGCCAGGGCTGGACGACGTAGTCCTTCAGCAGCGACTCGAAGTGGCCGTAGAAGTGCGTGACGGTGCCCAGGCCGAGCCGGGCCGCCTTGATGGCGTTCATCTGGGCGACGCCGGTCTGCCCCAGGTGGGCCGTGGAGCCGAGCCCGAGCTTCTTGCCCTCGTCGAGCAGCGCCGCCATGATCTCGGGCCGCGCCGAGAAGAGCTTCATGCCGTCCATGCCGTTCTCGGCTCCCCAGCGGACCCAGGCGCGCGCTTGTTCGGGCGTGTCGACCATGCCGCCCTTCCAGCCGCTGCCCGGTGTCTGGTAGTTGAAGATGCGCGGCGCGACGATCTCGTTGCGTGCGCTGCGCGCCTTCTCGGACACCGTCAGGTCGTGCGAGGCCAGTGAGACGCCACGGACCGTGGTGACGCCGTGCGCCAGCCACAGCTTGTAGGCGTATTCCGCCTCGGGATTCTTGGGGGCGCCGCCGGCGTGCACGTGCAGATCGACGAAGCCGGGCAGGATGTACTTGCCGGTGGCATCGATTTCGAGGTCGGCGTTCTGGGGCGGACGCTTGGGCTCGAGCGGCAGGCCCGGCGTGCCGGCGGTCCGGACCGCGGCGATACGGTTGTTCTCGACGACGATGTCCACCGGGCCCACCGGGGGCGCGCCGGTTCCGTCGATGAGGAAGCCGCCGCGGATGACGAGGGTCTTGAACGGCCCCTTGCCTTCGTTCGCCCCACGGGCGGGCGCCGGCGTCAGCGTCTCCTGTTGGGCATCAGGGGCGCTCCAACCGAGTGGTCCGAACACCAGGGCGGCCGTCAACGCCGGCAGCAGCCAGGTTCTCCTGCGCATAGATCTCCTCCGTCGCTGTGTCGAGCCAGGAACGTGATGGTGATGTTGGGAGACGGTGCCACAGTCGCCGGCCAAACGGAAGGTACAGATCGCGGCTGGAACGCGATCTGTAACAGGACGTCCCCCGTGCGCACGCCGCACTCGCTGTCCTGGCGCCCTTCAGACGCCGGGCCACGGCCGGCCGGACGCTGAGGCCGGGCCGCGATCCTCTGCCGCGTCGGACGCCGTGTCACGAGGCCTGGCGCCGGTGTCGCCGCGACCCGTGTGCGTCGGGAAGTGGCGCGGGACGAACAAGAGGACGACGAGGGTGGCGACCGCCGGCACCGTCACGGCCGCGAAGACGTGCCGTGTGGCCAGGGTGATGGCCTCGCGCAGCCAGGCCTGTGTGGCGGGATCGGCGGCGGGGCCGTGCAGCGCGTCGATCACCTCGTCGATCCGGCCGGGGAGCGCGGCGCCGAGCGAGGCCGGGGCGGTCGCCAGCGTCGCCGCCAGCGTCCGGTTGAAGATGGCCCCGACGATGGCCGCGCCGAGGCTCTCGCCGAGGTAGCGCGAGAACATGTTGGCGCCCGTCACCACGCCGCGCCGCTCCCACCCGACCACCGATTGCTCGCCGACCAGGATCGGCGTGGAGAGCAGGCCGAATCCCGCGCCGAGGGCGACCTGCGTCGCGGCCGTCCCGATCACCGACGCCGGCGAGGGCAGCGCATAGAAGGCCAGCAGGGCCACGATCACCAGCGCCGCGCCCGCCAGCGCGGTGTCGCGAAACCCGAATCGCATGTACGCGCGCGCCGACAGCGCCGAGGCCGTGGGCCAGCCGATGCTCATGCAGGCGAGCACGAGGCCCGCGCCGATGGCGTCCAGTCCCTGCACCGACTGCGAGAAGGTCGGCAGGTAGGTCGAGGGCGCCATCATGACCAGCCCCATGCCGATCATCGACAGGTTGCAGCCGCCAAGGAGCCGGTCGCGCCACAGCCAGCCCGGCATCACGGGCTCGGCGGCGCGGCCCTCGACGCGCATGGCGAGGAGACCGGCGACCGCCGCCACGCCGAACACCGCGGCGCTGGCCGGCGACCACCACGGCCAGTTCTGCCCGCCCTGCAGCAGGCCGAACACCAGTGCGCCGACGGCGACCAGGACCAGGCCGGCCCCTGCGTAGTCGATCCGCGGCTGCCTGCGCTCGAAGCGCTCGTGCAGGAACGCGCCGATCAGCAGCAGGGCCATGAGCCCGATCGGCAGGTTGATGAGGAAGATCCAGCGCCACGACGCGTAGTCGGCGAACGCCCCGCCGATGACCGGCCCCGCAATTGCGGCCACGCCCCAGACGCTCGACAGCCAGCCCTGGATGACGCCGCGCTGGCGCACCGGATAGAGATCGCCGGCGAGCGTCGCCACGGTTGCCATGATCGAGCCGGCGCCCACGCCCTGGAGGCCGCGAAAGGCAACCAGCGAAAACATGTTCCATGAAGCGGCCGACGCCGCCGATCCGGCCAGGAACAGCAGCGTGCCGACCACCAGCACGGCCTTGCGGCCCACCAGATCGGCGAGCTTGCCGTAGATGGGGATGGTGACCGTCTGCGCCAGCAGGTAGATCGAGAACACCCAGCTGACGTGGGCGAAGCCGCCGAGGTCGCCGACGATGTGGGGGATCGCCGTCGAGACGATGGTGGTGTCCATCGCCGCGAGCATCATCGTGCACATCAACGCGAGGAGGATCCAGCGGCGCGACTGCGGGCGCGTGGCGGGGCTGCTCTCTGGCGGGGTGATCTTCATCGGGGCGAATCGGGCGGGCGACGGGCGTGCATAGCCTACCTCAGCGCGCCGGACCGCATCCGTACTCGAGCCGGCCGTCGACGAGTGACGCGGCGGCCGTGTAGGGGTGTTCGACCGGCGCCGCGGCGCCGAGGATGTGCAGCACCTGCCAGCCGCGCGCCTTCAGGGCGTCGGCGATCAGCGCGCGATGGCAGCGCCACCACAGTGCCTCGGCGCACATCATCGCGGTGCGCGAGGCGGCTGCGCGTGCGGCGAGCGCGTCCAGCGCCGCGGCGAAGGCCGGCGTGTCCATGTAGTCGGCGTAGCCCCGGAACGAGGCGTTGCGCCAGACGCCGTGCGGCGAATCGGGGCGAGGCGCGCGGCGTCCGCCGAGCGCGGGCATCGGGACGTACTCGATCCCCGCGGCGCACAGCGACCGTTCGAGCGCGGCCGGGCCGAACTGGGAGTGCCTGCGCGAGCCGGCGTACCGGCGCACGTCCACCACGCAGTCGATCAGGTGCGCATGCAGGAGCCCGACGAACTCTTCGGTCGACCGCGTGGAGTGCCCGATCGTCCAGACGCGGCGTGCCGGCGTGCCGGCGCCGCTCATCGCATCGCGCGGGCGGTAGACCGCCGGCGATGCCTGGTCCGCGACCGGGCGTTCATTTCGCCGCGAACCGCTCGATCCACGCGACGTAGGCGTCGACGAACCGCTGCAGGAACGCCCGCGTCGCATCGGAGGCGATCGTCCCGTCGGGGGCGATGATCTCGTTGCGGAACTGGAGGTAGACCTCGGGTTGCCCCAGCGTGGGCACGTCGAGGAAGTGCAGCGAGCTGCGCAGGTGGTGCTGCGCGACGGCGGTGCCGACCGCTCCGGTCGAGACGCCGATCACCGCGGCGGGCTTGCCGGCGAACGAGTTCGTGCCCCACGGCCGCGAAGCGATGTCCACGGCGTTCTTCAGCGCGCCGGGCACCGACCGGTTGTATTCGGGCACGACGAACAGCAGCGCCTGCGCCGACTCGATGTCCTGCTTGAGGCGCCGGGCGGCCGGCGGGTAGTCGGCATCGAAATCCTGCGAGTAGAACGGCAGGTCGTCGATCCGTACGTGCTCGAACCTCAGGTATGGCGGCGCGAGCCGTTCGACGGCCAGCATCAGCCGCCTGTTGTACGAGTCCTTTCGCAGGCTGCCCAGCAGCACCGCCACCTTGCGCTCGGTCACGAGTGGTCCTCCGTTGCCAAGCCTCCAGTCTACTTCAGGGCGGCCGGGCCGGAGGCGCGTGCTCGCCCGGAGCAGCGACGCGGCGACGCGGACGGCCCAGCCGGGTCGACGGCCATGATTCGGGATTGGGGATGGTCTGCGAGATTCGGTAAGATGCCGGGCGCCACGCACGCCCCGTCGGCCACGCGGGGATGGCAGCCCGCGGCGCCCTGTTCACCCACGCCCGGGTGGGCCCACGGAGTCCGGCCGGGCACGTCGTTCGGAACCCTCGGAGGTTGCATGTCAAACAAGATCCTGGTTGGCGGGCTGGTCGTCCTCACGCTGGTCTCGTCAGGGGCGGAGGCGCAGTCGGCCGCCGACCTGGCGGTCCTGAAGGGACTGTCGCCGGTCACGACGTTGCGCAAGACCGAGGCCGGACGGGCCGCGCTGGGCGCGAACTTCACGATTACGGTCGGCATTCAGTCCGGCGAGATCCGGCAGCCGGCGCTGGCGCCCTTCCCGGAACAGCAGCAGCTGGCGCTGCGCGACGTCTTCCAGACGGGCGGCAACCTGGCCCAGTTGTCCGACGGGCTCGGAACCACGCTGGGCGCGGCCTACGTCGCCCGCGCGCACTACATCGATCGCGATCGCTTCACGAGCCTGTCGCAGCGGGTTGCCGATCTCATCGCCTACACGCGGGCGGCCACCCGCTCGAATTCGAATTCCGCCAAGTACTTCTTCGCCAACCTGACGATCGACGGCAAGACCCCGGCGTCGGCCGAGGCCATGGCGCTGCTCGAAGACAGCGGTGGATCGCCCGACATGTTCGGTCACGCCTACGGAGTGCCGGCCGGGAGCCCCGGCGCCGGCAACTACGGCGGCGCCCGCCCGTTCCAGGTCGAAGCGGCCCTCACGCGCATCGTCGGGCGGGATTACTTCGGGACCCCGGCGGACAACCTCGTCTACAACCGCGGGCCCATGATGAACCTCACCAACAACCCGTCGTATCCCAGCGGGCACACGACCTATTCCTACACAGGGGCCGTGATCCTGGGGGTCCTGGTCCCGGAGCGGTATCCGGAGATGATCGCGCGCGCGGCGGAGTACGGGAACCACCGCATCATCGTCGGCGCGCACTACGCCATGGACGTCATCGCCGGGCGCACGCTGGCCCTGTACGCCATGGCGCACCTGCTGGCCAACGATCCCGCCTACGTCGGGCAATCGCTGGGGAGCGTCCCGGCGATCGCGGACTTCGGCGCCGCCGTGGCTGCGGCCCGCGCCGACGTGGTGCAGACGCTCGAAGCGGCATGCGGCAAGACCGTCGCCGAGTGCGCGAGAGAGGACATCGGGCGGCTGAGTGACCCAGCGGCGAACGAAGCCTTCTACGCCGCGACGCAGACCTACGGGCTGCCCGTGGTTCATCCCGAACAGGCGCGTGCCGTCGTCGACGTGGCGAAGGCCGCTCCCGAGGCCGGTTACCTGCTGACGGTGGCCTTCCCGTCGCTGACGCTGGACCAGGCCAACGCCATCCTGACGAACACGCTCGGACCCGGCGGCGGCTTCCTCGACAACGGCTCAGCATTCGGCATCTACTCGCGCCTCAACCTCCATGCGGCCACCCTGCAGGCGGCAAGGCTCGCAGGCCGCCGGTGACGGCTTCGCGTGAGGAGGCGGCGCCGGGAACGGCGCCCGGCCGGGCGCCACGAGGCGCCCGAGCCGACGACAGCACCCGACCCATGACCTCTGCACCAGCCTTCCGTCGCTCGCCGCTGGATCTCGATCTCGACACGATGCGTCGACTGGGCCACGACGTGGTCGACGTCGTGGCCCGTCATCTCGCCTCGCTGCGTGAGCAACCCGTCGTCGACGAGATCGATCGGCGCACGGCGGAGCGCCTCATCTCGGAGCCGCCGCCCGCTGGTGCCGTCAGTTGGGAGACCCTGCTTGCGACCCTGCGCGAGCGCGTCTTCGCGCACGCCGCGCGCGAGCCGCACCCGGGCTTCATCGCCTACGTGCCGAGTTGCCCGACGTTCCCCGCGGTGCTGGGCGACTGGCTCGCCGCCGGCTACAACTTCTTCGGCGGCGTCTGGCCCATGGCGTCCGGGCCGAATGAGGTGGAACTGGTCGTGCTCGACTGGTTCCGCCAGTGGCTCGGCCTGCCGGAAGGCAGCGGGGGCCTGCTCACCTCCGGCGGATCGAACGCGAACTTCACGGCCGTGGTCTCGGCCCGGCACGCCGCGACGCTCGACGACGGGGCGCGCATCGCGCGGCTCACGGTCTACATGTCGGATCAGGCCCATTCATCGATGGTCCGCGCGGCCTGGCTGGCGGGCATCCCTCGCGCCAACGTCAGGGCCATCGCGGTCGACGAGCAGCATCGCATCCGGGTCCACGAGCTGATCGAGACGATGGCGCGGGACCGGGCGGCGGGGCTCGTGCCGCTGATGATCGTGGGCAATGGCGGCACGACCAACACCGGCGCGGTGGATCCGCTGGACCGGCTCGCGGAGTTGAGCCGGTCCGAAGGCGTCTGGTTCCACGTGGATGCCGCCTACGGGGGCTTCGGCATCCTCTGCGAGCGCGGCCGCCGGGCCCTCGCCGGCATCGAGCGGGCCGACTCGGTGACGATGGATCCGCACAAGTGGCTGTACGTGCCGTTCGAGTGCGGGTGCCTTGTCGTACGGGAGCCACGGCGCCTGGCGGCTGCCTTCAGCATCCATCCGGAGTACCTGAAGGACTCGGAGCGCGCCGGGGCCGAGGTGAACTTCGCCGACTACGGCGAGCAGCTCACGCGACGGGCGCGCGGCATCAAGGTGTGGCTCGGCGTCTCCTACTACGGCCTGGACACGCTCCGCGAGGCGATTGCGTATTCCATGGAGCTGGCCGTCCATGCCGAGGACTTGGTGCGTGGGCAGCCGTCGCTCGAGGTGCTCTCGCCGGCGACGCTGGGGATCCTGTGCTTCCGGGCGCGGCCCGGGGAGACCGACGATCCCATACGGCTCGACGCGCTGAACCAGCACATCGCGGACACGATCACGCGGGGCGGCCGCTGGCTGATTTCCACGACGCGCATCCGCGGTGTCGTGACGCTGCGCATCTGCCCGATCGGCTTCCGCACGACGATCGAGGACATGAGGGACCTGGTCGCCGAGGTGGCGCGCGTGGCGGCCGGGTTCGCGCGTGAACCGGCCACGACCGCGTGAACGCCGGGTGGTGAGACACCGGGCCGGCGGCTCACCACCGTGCGGAACCACGTGCGATGGCGGCTTGCCATCGGCCTGCTCCGGGGCGTGGCGGCGACTGCCGCCACGCCGTCAGCGCGCGGCGCCGTGCGGGCTGACGTAGTCGCCGACCGGTGTGCGGAATGCGACGTTCAGCCGGTTCCAGCCGTTGATGGCGATGATCGCCAGGGTGAGATCCACCAGCGCCTTCTCGTCGAAGTGCCTGCGCGCGTCGGCGTACACCGCGTCGGGCACGTCATGCGTGCCGGCGACCTGCGTCACCGCCTCGGTCCAGGCGAGCGCGGCGCGCTCGCGATCGGTGTAGCACGCCGCCTCGCGCCAGGCCGAAATCAGATAGAGCCGCTGTTCGGTCTCGCCGCGGGCACGCGCGTCCTTGGTGTGCATGTCGAGACACCAGGCGCAGCCGTTGATCTGCGACGCGCGGGTCTTGACCAGTTCGAGAAGCGATTCCTCCAGCCCGCTCTTGTGAATCTGGTATTCGAGGTGGAGCATGGCCTGAAAGGCCTCAGGCGAAGCCTGCTTGTAGTCGAGACGCTGTTGCACGATGGGGGGCCTCCTGTCGATCCCCGGGAGTATCAGAACAGACGCTGCATGTCCGCATAGCCGAAGGGTGCGTCGAGGGAGTCGAACCGGCCACTGCTGAGCAGGCCGCGCGCGGCATCGCGCGCCGCCGACAGCGCCACCGTGGCGAGGCGGGTCGCGGTGCTGACGCGCGCCACGCCCAGGCGACCGAGCGCGGCGACGTCGGGCAGTCCGGCGCGCGCGCCGATGTTGACCGGGGCGTCGAGCGCCGCGCACAGCCGGCCGATCACGTCGGGATTGGCCAGGGCAATGGGGTAGACGCAGTCGGCGCCGGCCGCCAGGTAGGCGCGCGCGCGGCGCAGCGCCTCGTCGAGGCGATCGTCGTCGCCGGCCGGCCCGCCGATCATCCACGTGTCGACGCGCGCGTTGATCACGATCGGCACACCCGCCTCGCGCGCGGCCTGTCTTGCCGCCGCGATCCGCCTGACCGCATCGTCGACCTCCCGCAGCGTCTCGTGCCGGATGCCGTCCTCGAGGTTGATGCCGGCCGCGCCTGCCTCGATCACCGCGCGGACGCTGGCGGCCACCGCCTCGGGCGAGACGCCATAGCCCGCCTCGAAGTCCACCGTGACCGGCAGCGGCGTGACGCGCACGATCCGCCGCACCGCCGCCAGGATCTCGACGAGCGGTGCCTGCTCGCCGTCGGCATGGCCCAGCGACCAGGCCAGGCCGGCGCTCGTGGTGGCGATGGCATCGAAGCCCAAAGCCGCCAACATCCGGGCGCTGCCGGCGTCCCAGGCATTGGGAAGCAGCAGCACGCGGGAGCGATCGTGGAGCATCCGGAATCGCTCCGCCCGTTCCACCTGCGTGCGTGTGGCCACCTGACGCCTCCTGCGCCGCGCCAACCGGCCGGGGAGAGGCCGCGGCGCATCGCGCCGCTGTCTGCCTCTCCCCGTCGCTGCCGCCCTGCCGCGATCAGAACCGGAGCCCGCCGGGCGCCAGCGGGTTGTCGTTCATCGGGTCGTCCTTCTTCGAGGCGAGCGCCTTCGGCAGGTCGAGGCCGAGCGCCGCCGCCACCCCGGCGCCGTACGCGGGATCGCACGCATGGCAGTTGCGGATGTGGCGGAACTTGACGAACTCGGGCGCGTCGCCCATGGCGCGCGCGGTGTTGCCGAAGAGCGCCTCCTGCTGCGCGGCGTCCATCAGCCGGAACAGCTTCGCCGGCTGCTCGAAGTAGTTGGAGTCGTCCTCGTGGTAGCTCCAGAAGCGGGCCTCGCCCGTCAGCCTCAGCGGCGGCTCCATGAACTCGGGCTGCGCCTGCCACTGGCCGAAGCTGTTCGGCTCGTAGTGCGGCAGGCTCCCGTAGTTGCCGTCCACCCGGCCGGTGCCGTCGCGGTGGTTGCTGTGGACGGGGCAGCGGGCGCGGTTGACCGGGATCTGCTGATAGTTGGCGCCCAGACGGTAGCGCTGCGCGTCGGCGTAGTTGAACAGCCGCGCCTGCAGCATGCGGTCGGGACTCGCCCCGATGCCGGGCACGAGGTTGCCCGGCGCGAACGCGCTCTGCTCGACGTCGGCGAAGAAGTTCTCCGGGTTCCGGTTCAGCTCGAACTCCCCGACCTCGATCAACGGGTAGTCGCTCTTGTACCAGACCTTGGTCAGATCGAACGGGTGCAGGCGGCAGCTTTCGGCCTCCGCCTCTGGCATCACCTGCACGTACATCGTCCACTTGGGAAAGTCGCCGCGCTCGATCGCCTCGTAGAGGTCGCGCTGATGGCTCTCGCGGTCGCGGCCAATCAGGTCGGCCGCCTCGGCGTCGGTCAGGTTCCTGATGCCCTGCTGGGTGTGGAAGTGCATCTTGATCCAGAAGCGCTCGCCGGCCGCGTTCCAGAAGCTGTAGGTGTGCGAACCGAAACCGTGCATGTGGCGGTAGCTGGCCGGAATGCCGCGGTCGCTCATCACGATCGTGACCTGGTGCAGCGCCTCGGGCAGCAGCGTCCAGAAGTCCCAGTTGTAGGTGGCCGACCGCAGGTTGGTGCGCGGATCGCGCTTGACGGCCTTGTTGAGGTCGGGGAACTGGCGGGGATCGCGCAGGAAGAAGACCGGCGTGTTGTTGCCGACCATGTCCCAGTTGCCTTCCTCGGTGTAGAACTTCAGCGCGAAGCCGCGGATGTCGCGCTCGGCGTCGGCCGCGCCGCGCTCGCCGGCCACGGTCGTGAAACGTGCGAACATCTCGGTCTTCTTGCCGACCTCGCTGAAGATCCTCGCGCGCGTGTACCGCGTGATGTCGTTGGTCACCGTGAAGGTGCCGAAGGCGCCCGATCCCTTCGCGTGCATGCGCCGCTCGGGGACGATCTCGCGCACGAAGTTGGCCAGCTTCTCGTTCAGCCACACGTCCTGGGCGAGCAGCGGGCCGCGGGGGCCGGCCGTGAGGCTGTCGCGGTTGGTCGTGACCGGCGCGCCGAAATCGGTCGTCAGGCGGGTTGCGGGGCACTTCTTGGTGTTGTCGGTCATGATGAGGCGTTCTCCTCGCAGAGGGGGGCGAGTCATCCGGATCGATCCATCCTACGGCACGGCCCGCGTAAGGCGAAACGCGGGCCCGCCGCCACGTGGATCGGCCCGCCGCGTCCGCCCGGCGATTACCGGGGCGCCAGCGGCGGCTGTGGCGCCACGAACGTGAGCAGCCGCGCCGGGTTGTCCACCAGGATCCGGCGCAGGGTCGCCTCGCTCACGCCCTTCGCCCTGAGCGCCGGCGCGACCATGTTCGAGATGTAGGCGTAGCCGCCGCCGCCGTTCCTCTTCAACTGGCCCTGGATGCAGATGTCGTGCGCGAGGAGGACGCGATCGGTGAGGCCGGCGTCGATCAGCGCCCTGATGTCGGCCGCCACGCGCTCGGCGCCCTGCTCGAGCGTCCCGCGGCTGCCCATGACGCCCGGCGCCTGGCCGATGAAGTCGAACTCGACGTACGCTCCGCGGTCGGTGTAGCGCTTCATCGCTTCCACGTTGCCGGTGCCGGTGTGCGCCATCGCGACGTGGTCCAGGGCGACGCCCTCCGAGGCGATGATGTCCAGCGCCCGCTGCAGCTCGGCGGGCGGCGCGAAGCTGTGGATGACGATCGGCGCGCCCGTGATCCGCGAGGCGCGCGCGCTGGCCCGCACGCTCTTGATCTCGTTCTCCGTGAGGGGGCCCCTGTCGCCGAAGGCGCCGGTGCCCACCTCGCCGATGACGCCCGACCGCACGCGCGTGCCCTGCGCGCCGGCGGTGATGTCGCGCACGAGGATGGCGGTCAGATCCTCGACCGTGCGCTCGTCCATGTCGGGAGGGTGGAGGGTCTTCATGTACCAGCCCGCCCCCATCACCACGTTGAGGCCCGAGTCGTTCGACACGCGCAGCAGCGCCTCGGGATCCCGCGTCAGCCCGAAGTTCGACAGGTCGACGATGGTGCCGCCGCCGACCTTCCTGAACTCCATGATCTCGGCGAGCGACTCCCCGTAGTCGGTGAGGCCGCCGCGTCGTTCCTTCGGTGAATCCTGGATCACGCGGATCCCGGTGGGCGGCGGCATCATCGGCGGCGGCGCCTTGAAGTCGATGAAGATGTGCTCGTGCGTCAGCGTCGGGCCCAGCGCCGACGGGTCGATCGGCCCCTTCACGGTGAGCACCTTGCCGGCGAGATTCGCTACGGCGCCCGTCCCGCCGGCGGGCTGCTCCCGCAGGCCTGTGCCGTGGCCGACGATCACGATGAGGCCCGCGACGGCCGCGGCGGCGATGGTTCTACGAACCACGATGGGAGCCCTCCGATTCGAGTCGATGCGCATGCTCCGGGCCGCGACGACAACGCCGGGGATCCTGGAGCGCGCTTCGCATGTCCGCTTGCGGGCTCACTCCGCCACGGGCAGCCGTCCGCGGACCGTGGTGGCGTCGAAGGGACCGGGCGCGGCGATCAGCGCCCGCGCGGCATCCACCTGGCCCCAGGTGTTCCACAGGAGCGCGCCGCGCACGCGGGCGCCGTCGAGGTAGTACACGACGCCCTCCCGGAACGGCGTGACCCACTGCTCGACGGTCTCGAGGCGCGCGTCGAGCAGCCCGACGGCCTCGTACCCGAGGTCGAACAGGTCGGAATAGAAGAACGGCAACTCGTCGTACCGGGCGTCCTGGCCGGCCATGCACAGGCCCGCGCGCTGTCCCATGGTGAGCGCGGCGTTCTCGTGCTCGACGCGCATCCGACGCTCCAGGGCGGGCGCGGGGAAGGCCGCGACGTCGCCCGCGGCGTAGATGTCGGGATCGGATGTGCGCAGGTGCTGATCGACGACGATCCCGCCCAGGTCGAGTTCGAGCCCGGCCTCGCGCGCCAACTGGACGTTGGGGACGATGCCCAGCCCCGCCACGACCGCGTCGGCCCGCAGCGTGCTGCCATCCGACAGCGTCAGTTCGGCGCCGCCGCCGTCGGTCGCGCCGCCGGTGGCCGTCACGCCGCTTCGCACGTCGACGCCCCGCTGCCGGTAGTACTCGGTCACCGAGGCGGCCAGCGCGGCGGGGTAGACGCGCGCGCCAATGGCGGCTTCCGGAAACAGCATGGTGACCTTGCAGCCGGTGAGCGTGAGCGCCGCGGCGATCTCGCTGCCGATGAACCCGCCGCCAATCACGGCCACCCGGGCGCCCGGCATGGCCGCGCGCCTCAGGCGCCGGTAGTCGTCGAGCGTCCGGAAGTAGATGAAGCCATCGCCGAAGGGCAGGGTGCGCGGAGTGCCACCGGTGGCGATCAGCAGCTTCCCGTACCGCCATGTGTCGCCTGCGGCGTCGTGCACGCGGCGCGCCGACCGGTCGATGCGCACGGCGCGCCGACCGGGGTGCACCGTCGCGCGGGCCTTGTCGACGGTGCGCCAGATGTCCTGCTCGTGGCCGTCCTTCCAGAGCGCCTTGCTGAGAGGCGGACGGTCGTAGGGTGGGTGCGGCTCGGCGCCGAGGATCCCGATCGTGGCCGTGTCGTCGACGCCGCGGATGGCCTCGGCGGCCGCTTCGCCGGCCATGCCGGCGCCGACGATGAGGTGGTCGAATGCGTGTTCCATCGCGTTTCCCCAGTTACGCCTGCGCGGCGTCGGGGACCAGCGCCGCCGCGATGGAACCGGGCGCGCCGTGTCGACTCGTGAACCGGGCGGGCGTGTCGATGTCCCTCGATCGTAACCCCGCGAGGTGGCTTGCGTCATCCTCCGGGCGCACGCCGGGCCCGATCAGGCGCGCCACTGCCGCGCGCGGACGTTGCGCAGCTGCCAGGGCTGGAGCGGGTCCAGCGCCTCGTCGAAGAGCTCGCCGCGGCCCTGAAGCGGCGTCCATTCGGTGAACGCGCCGACGAGCCGGCCCAGGTAGGGGCCCGCGATGGCAAGGCATTCCTCGAAGTCGAGATCGTCGGCCTCGAGCACGCCGCGGCGCGGGTGCCGGATGGCGGACACCACCCCCGCCAGCGCCCCGGCGGCCACCTGCAGCGTGGTGGCGTTGGCGTGCGGGACGTGGTGCCGCGCCTCCTCGATCGACAGTTGCGAGCCGAACCAGTAGGCGTTGCGCGGGTGCCCGGCCAGCAGGACGCCGAGTTCGTCGGCGCCGGTGACGAGTTCGGTGGTCACCACGCGGCGGTTGGGCTGCATCTGCCACCCGCGCCCCTCCAGCTCGAGCGCCGACAGCATCGCATCGTCGCACGGGTGGTAGACGAACAGGACCGTGGGCCGGTACGTGAACACCCCGCCGTCGCGCACCGACAGGTAGTCGGCGATCGAGAACACCTCGTCGTGGGTGACGAGCAGGCCCTGGAACCCGCCGAGCGACGGCAGCCAGCTTCGAGCGAAGGTGGCCCCGCCAGGCCGCTTGAGATAGATCGTGCCCGAGCCGCGGCGATGATGGAGGCTGCCCTGCGGCCGGCCCGGCTCGCTGGTGCCGAGCGAGAGTTCGGCGGGCTGCATCAGCTCGTCGACGAAGCCGTCGATCGACCAGGTGTTGACGAACTCGTTGGGACGCTTGGGGCGCTCGGCCGCCTGCGTGTCACGTTCCGAGATCTGGATCAGCGAGACGCCCAGGTCGCGGGCGAGCGCGGCCCAGCCGGAGCGCTCGGCGGGAGGCTGGGCCGGAGGCTCGATCTGAACGCGCAGGTCGAGCAGCGCCCGCTTGACGAAGTGCGAGACGAGGCCGGGGTTGGCGCCGTGATCGACGATGGCGGTCGGCGCGTCGGGGCCCAGGCGGCGCGCCAGGCGCAGCATCCGGTCGCGCGCCAGGTAGTTGGTCCGATCCCGCACGGTGAGCATCGGGTTGTCGAACACGCCGGGCCAGGGTTCGATGGACGTGTCGACGTAGAGCACGCCGTGTTCGGCGCACCACTCCACGAGATCGAGGCTCGAGACGTCCACCGACACGTTCAGCAGCAGGTCGCCCGGACGGACGTAGCGCCCCAGCTCGCGATGGAACGTGCCCGGCTTGAGGTGGCAGTGCAGGAACTGCGCGCCGCACGCCCTGGCGATGCCGCGGCCGCGTTCGTCCATCGACAGCACCGTGATCGGGGCGGCCAGCGTGACGTGACGCGCCAGCAGCGGCAGCACCGCCTGCCCGATGCTGCCGCAGCCGACCATCACGATCCGGCCGTCGAACGCCTCGGGTCCGGTCGTTGCCGCATCGGTGGATTGTCGGCCTGGCGTATCGGTTCTGGTGGCATTCATGATCCGCCCATGATCTCATCTCGTGGCGTGATGGCGGTCGTGCGCGCCCGGACCGCGCCGGTCCCCCGTTGCCGGAGGGCAGGCGCCATCGTCGGGGAGGCGGCCCGCATCCGGAGGAGGAGGCCGGTCCGACTCATGCCCGGCGCCGTTGAAGGCCGTAGACGACCAGGCCGGCCAGCGCCCATCCCGCGCCCACCGCCTGGGCGAGCGCGCTCGCCTCGGCGATCACCGCCAGCGTCACCAGCGCGCCGGCGACGGGCAGGCCGTAGTGCACGGCTCGCGCGGGGCCCTTCCTCCGCACGACGAAGAAGCCGATGACCGAGGCGTGGAGCAGGGTGAAGGCGGCGAGCGCGCCGACATCGACGACCGAGACGAGCAGGTCGAGCCCGTCGGCGCGCCGGGCGGCCCAGACCGAGACGGCCAGCGTGAGCGCCGCCGTGGCCACCAGCGCGACCCACGGGACGCCGTGGCGCGTGTCGACGCGCGCCAGCGCGCGGGGCAGTCGCCCGTCGCGCGCCATGCCGAAGAGCAGCCGGGCGGCCGCCGCCTGCGCCGTCATCGCCGAGAAGGCCGGGCCGACGCCCTTGGTAACCGACAGCAGCGTGGCCAGCCACGGCGCGATCCCCGCCCGAACCACGTCGTAGAAGACCGTGCCCTGCCGTTCCGGGTGCGCCGCGAGATCGCGCGGATCCATCGCGCTCAGCAGGCTCGCCAGCCACGTCTGCAGGACGAAGAGCGCGCCGGCCACGGCCAGACAGAACAGAATGGCGCGTCCCACCTGGCGCGAGCTGCCGGTGCTCTCCTCGGCGAAGCTCGCGATGGCGTCAAAGCCCAGGTACGACATCACCGCCACCGAGATGGCGCCGATCACCGCCGGCAGGTGGACGCCGCCGATGCCGGTGAAGGGCGAGGCCCACGGGCGCGCGGGTCCCTCGAGGGCGAGCACCGCGGCCGAGAGGAG
>JBDIBB010000089.1:0-15924 GCA_039812685.1 Vicinamibacteraceae bacterium | reverse complement strand
TTGGTACCGGTACGGGGATTCGAACCCCGGTCCCGTGGCTGAGAACCACGTGTCCTGACCCCTAGACGATACCGGCACCCGGGTCGCAGGAACCGCCAGTCTACCCGCCCGGCGGGGGATCGTCAAGTTGTGCGAGGATGGCAGGAACCATGCGCATCGCCGGGACCGTCCTGCTCTTCGTGCTCCTGCTGGCCGCGGGCGCCTTCCTGCTGGCCGGCCGGGCCGCGCCGCCCGCCATCGAGTTCGCTCAGCCTGGGGCGCTCGTCGGACGGGAGGGAACGCTCGCCTTCACCGTGGCGGCGCCGCGCGGCGCGCTCTCCAGCCTCGAGGTTGCCCTCGAGCAGAACGGGACGCGCGTGCCGCTCGGGACGCTTGCCGACAACGCCCTCACGCTCGCGCAGGCCGGCGAAGACCTCGTCTCGGTGTCGCGCCCGCTCGGCAGGACAAGCGTGCCGCAGCTCGCCGAAGGGCCCGCCCGCATCGTGGTCACCGCCGCGCGCCCCGTGCTCTTCGGCCTGCGCCAGGCGGCCGCCACCGCCACCCGCGACTTCACCGTGCGCCTCACGCCGCCGCGCGTCGGCATCGTGTCGCTGCACCACTTCATCAACCACGGCGGCTCGGAGCTGGTCGTCTACCGCGCCACGCCGCCCGACGTCGTCTCGGGCGTGCTGGTCGGCGACCGCGAGTTCCCGGGCTACCCAGCCTCGGCGGCCGGCGTCACCGGCGCGGACCCTTCGCTGCGCGTCGCCTTCTTCGCGCTCGCCTGGGACCAGGACCTCGGCACGCCGATCAGGCTCTTCGCACGCGACGCCGCCGGCAACCTCGCGACGGCACCATTCGACTACCGGGTGTTCCCGAAGCCGTTCCGAGCCAGCCGCATCGACATCCCGGACACCTTCCTGCAGCGGGTGGTGCCCGCCATCCTCGAGAACACGCCGTCGCTCACCGTCGACGACCCCGGCGACCTGCTCGCCGCCTTCCTGCGGATCAACCGCGATCTGCGGCACGAGAACAACGCCACCATCGAGCAGCTCGCCGCCAGGACCGGCGATCGCATGCTCTGGTCGCAGCCGTTCCTGCAACTGGGCAACTCGAAGGTGGAGGCGAGCTTCGCCGACCAGCGCACCTACCTGTACCACGGCGAGGAAGTGGACCGGCAGGTGCACCTCGGGTTCGACCTCGCGGTCACGGCGCGCATCCCGGTGCGCGCCGCCAACGACGGCGTGGTGATCTTCGCCGGCTGGCTGGGCATCTACGGCAACTGCGTGGTGGTGGATCACGGGCTCGGCGTGCAGTCGCTCTACGCGCACCTGTCGTCGGTCGACGTGAAGGACGGCGACCGCGTGAGCCGCGACACGGTGCTGGGCCGCAGCGGGATGACGGGACTGGCCGGCGGCGACCATCTGCACTTCACGATGCTGGTGCACGGCGTGCAGGTGACGCCGGTGGACTGGTGGAGCCGCCAGTGGGTGGAGGATCGCATCCTGCGGAAGCTGCGCGAGGCGGGCGCGCCGGCCGGGGCCCAGGCGGCAGCGGCGGGGACCCCGTGAGCGCCGGACGCTATAATCGCCTGATGGACTCAGAGGCGATGGTGGTGCCACTGGCCCGCCCGGGTCGCGTCGCCGACTTCATCACGATCTCCAAGCTGCGCCTGAACGCGCTGGTGGTGGCCACGGCAGCGGCCGGCTATTACCTCGGCGATGCCGGCGACGGCGGCGGCTGGATGCGCGCGGCGAGCGTCATCGGCGGGACGACGCTGGTGGCTGCGGCCGCTTCGGCGCTCAACCAGGCGTACGAGCGCCGCACCGATCGCCTGATGGAGCGCACCCGCCTGCGCCCCCTCGCCGACGGCCGGCTGCGCGCGCGTGACGCGGCGGTGTTCGCCATCGCATCGGCGACGCTCGGCCTCGCCTGGCTCACACTGGGCGCCAACGCGCTGAGCGCATTCGTAGCCTTCGCCGCCCTGATCACCTACGCCGGGATGTACACGCCGCTGAAACCGATCACGCCGCTCGCCGCGGTGGTCGGCGCGGTGCCCGGCGCCCTGCCGCCGATGATCGGATGGACGGCCGCCACCGGTCAGCTCACGCGCGAAGCCTGGGTGCTGTTCGCCATCGTCTTCCTGTGGCAGATGCCGCACTTCCAGGCGATCGCCTGGCTCTATCGCGACGACTACGCGCGCGCCGGCTTCCCGCTGCTGGTCGTCACCGAACCCGACGGGCGCAGCGCCGCGCGCCAGGTGCTCACCTACGGCGCCGTGCTGATCCCGGTGAGCCTGGTGCCGGCGGCCATCGGCCTCGCCAGCCCGATCTACCTCGTGGGCGCGTCGGCGCTGGGTGTCGGCTACCTGCTGCTCGGCGCACGGTTCGCGCGGCGCCGCACCCGCGCCACCGCGCTGCGGCTCTTCCTGGGCTCGCTCATCTACCTGCCGCTGATGTGGGTGCTGATGCTCGCCACGCGAGCCTAGCAGCCCGCCGTTCATGCCACCCGCCATCGCCGTCGACAACCTCGCGCACCGCTACGGGACGCACGAGGCGCTGCGCGGCGTGAGCCTCGAGGTCGGCGACGGCGAGATCGTAGGCCTGCTCGGTCCCAACGGCGGCGGCAAGACCACGCTCTTCCGGATCCTCTCGACGCTGCTGCCCCCCACCTCAGGCACGGTCCGCGTGGCCGGCTTCGACGTGCGCGTCGAGGCCCGCGACGTCCGGCGTCAGCTCGGCGTCGTGTTCCAGGCACCGGCGCTCGACCCGCTGCTGCCGGTCGCCGCCAACCTGCACTGCCACGGCGCGCTCTACGGTCTGCACGGCCGGGATCTGGGGCGCCGAATCGACGCGCTGCTCGGGGCGCTCAGCCTCGCCGACCGGCGCGACATGCTCGTGAAGCAACTCTCCGGGGGCCTGCAGCGGCGCGTGGAAATTGCCAAGGCCCTCATCCCGAATCCGCGCGTGCTCGCGCTGGACGAACCGAGCACCGGACTGGACCCGAACGCCCGGCGCGAGGTCTGGGATCACCTCTACCAGCGCCGCGCCGAACACCGGACGACGGTGCTGCTCACCACGCACTCGATGGACGAGGCCGGGCTGTGCGACCGCGTCGCGATCCTGCACCAGGGCCGGCTGGTGGCGATGGGCACGCCCCGGGAGCTGACGGCCACCGTCGGTGGCGAGGTGCTGTGGATCGCCGCGCGTTCGCCGGAGACCACCGCCGCGCGCCTGCGCGCCGAGTTCGGCGTCACAGCCGACGTCGTCGACGGTCGCGTGCGCATCGAGCGGGAACGCGCGCACGAGTTCATCCCGGCGGTGATCGAGGCCTTCCCGGGCGAAATCGACTCGGTCACCTTCGCACGGGCCACGCTCGAGGACGTGTTCGTGCGCCACACGGGTCAGCGGTTCAACTGACATGCGGCTGGCGGTGCAGGCTCTCTGGCAGCGCGACGTACGGCGATTCATCGGCCAGCGCAGCCGCGTCGTGGGCTCGCTCGCCACGCCCATCGTGTTCTGGGCACTGCTTGGCGCGGGGCTCGGACGGTCGTTCTCGGCCCAGCACGGATCCGATGGCGGCTACCTGCAGTACTTCTTCCCCGGCACGCTGGCGATGATCGTGCTGTTCTCGGCGATCTTCTCCACGATCTCGGTCATCGAGGATCGCCAGCAGGGCTTCATGCAGGGCGTGCTCGTCGCGCCAGTCCCCCGTTCCGCCATCGTCCTGGGCAAACTGCTGGGCGGCGCCACCATCGCGCTCGCCCAGGCGATGCTGTTCCTGCTGCTGGCGCCGCTGGCCGGCATCTCGCTCGACGCGGCGCGGGCCGCGCAGGCCATCGGCGTCGCGGCGCTGCTCGCGCTGGCGCTCACGGGGCTTGGGTTCCTCATCGCGTGGTGGCTCGACTCGACGCAGGGATTCCACGCCGTGATGAACCTGCTGCTCGTGCCGATGTGGCTGCTGTCCGGTGCGGTGTTCCCGGCATCCGGTGCCGCGCCCTGGCTGCGGTGGCTGATGCTCGCCAACCCGATGACCTACGGCGTGTCGGCGCTGCAGGCGGTCCTGCTCGGCCACTCCAGCGGGCCGCCGCTGCCCGCCGCCCTCGTGGTGACCGTCCTGTTCGGCACGGCCATGCTCGCGGCTGGCGTCGTGCTCGTCGAGCGCCGGACGCTGGGCTGATTGCCGTGATGTCGGTGAAGGACCTTCCCGCCCTCAACGCGTCGCTGGACGCGGCGGCCGCGCTGTTGCTGATCGCCGGCTGGATCTTCGCCCGCCGCGGCGACGTGCGAAGGCACCGCGCCTGCATGACGATGGCGCTGGCGGCCTCGGCCGCCTTCCTCACCTCCTACGTCATCTACCACTACCACACGGGCTCACGCCCGTTCACCCGGATCGGACCGATCCGTCCGATCTACTTCACGCTGCTGTTCACGCACGTCGTGCTCGCGGCCGCGATCGTGCCGCTGGTGCTGATGACCGTCACCCACGCGCTGCGCGGTCGTGTCGAGCGGCACCGCGCGCTCGCCCGCTGGACGCTCCCGCTGTGGCTCTATGTGTCGGTGACGGGCGTGGTCGTCTACTGGATGCTCTACCGGCTGTAGCCGGCCGGCCGCACGGCGCGCGCCAGCTCCAGGACCGAGATCAGTAGAGCAGGTACTTCGCCCGCAGCAGCCGCCACGCGGCCTCGCCCGCATTCCACGACGCCGCGATCCGGTCGGGATCCTCACCCTCGCGCAGCGCCGTCAACTGCCCGGCCGAGCCGTACAGCCTGGCCGTGTTGCCCAGGTCGAGCCTGTCGCCGTGGAGCCGGCGCAGCGCCGAGAGGATCTCCAGCCCCACGCGCACCGGACGCACCGCCTCGCGGTCGGTCACCACCATGAACACGCCCTGGCACGGCTCGTCCTTGTACTTGCTCGACGCCGGGGTGAACGACACGGGGTAGAACCGGATGCCGGGCAGCCGCCGCGCGTTGAGCGCCTCGGCCAGCCCCACGCCGTCGATCCACGGCGCGCCAACCTGCTCGAAGGGCGTGTCGGTGCCGCGGCCCACCGAGAGGTTGGCCCATTCGATCGCCCCGATGCCGGGATAGAGCGTGGCCTGGATCAGGTTGCGCATGTTCGGCGAGGGGTTCACCCAGGGCTGGCCGGTATCGTCGAACCACGCGGCGCGCCGCCAGTGCCGCATCTTCACGACGGTGAGATCCGCGGGGATGGCGTTCTCGTCCTTGAAGAGCCGGGCCAGTTCGCCCAGCGTCATCCCGTGGCGCACGGGCATCGGAAAGTAGGCGGTGAAGCCGAGCGACGCCTTGTCGACCACCGGCCCCTCGATCTGCCACCCGTTGATCGGGTTCGGCCGATCCAGCACCACGACCTGGATGCCACGGCTGGCCGCCTCCTCCATCACGAGCCCCATCGTGCTCATGTAGGTATAGAAACGCGTGCCGATGTCCTGCAGGTCGATCACCATCGTGTCGATGCCGCGCAGCATCTCGCCGGTGGGCCGCCGCGTCTCGCCATACAGCGAGTGGATGACGAGACCGGTCTTCTCGTCGCGCGAGGAGGGCACCTTGTCGTCGAGGATCCCGCGGATGCCGTGCTCGGGGCTGAAGAGCGCCACCAACTGCACGCCGTCGGCCCCGGCCAGCAGGTCGATCGTGGACATGCCGTCGCGCGCGCGGCCGGTGTGGTTGGTGACCAGGCCCACCTTGCGGCCCTTGAGCAGGGCGAAGCCCTCGGCGCGGAGCACGTCGATGCCGGTGAGCACCTGCTGGACGGGCTCAACCGGTGCGGACCCGGCCGGCGCGAGCGCCAGGCCAGCCGCCGAGGCGGAGGCCGGCAGCGCCTCGCGCAACGCCGAGGCCGCGATGGTGGCCACGCGCGCGCGGACCGGCGTCACGTCGCCCTTGCCGTCAGGGTGGACGCGGTTCGACAGGAAGATGACGTACACACCCGTCCGCGGATCGATCCACACCGAGGTCCCGGTCCATCCCGTGTGGCCGAAGGAACCGGGCGGAAGCAGTTCGCCGCGGTTCGACGAGTAGCTGGAGTCCATGTCCCAGCCGAGCCCGCGCACGTTGCGCATGCCCGCGGGGGTCGACGGCGTGATCATGCGCGCCACGGTGAGCGGCGCGAGAATCCGCGCGCCGTCGATCGTTCCGCCGCCGAGCAGCGCCCGCGCGAACCGCGAGAGGTCGCGGGCCGTCGTGAACATCCCCGCATGGCCCGCCACGCCGCCCATCCGGCGCGCCGTGGGATCGTGCACGATGCCGCGAAGTATCGCCTGTCCGGGGACGCCGCACGGCCAGCCCAGCGGCGTGCAGCGCTCGGTCGGCGCGATGCGCGGCCGCAGCGCGGCCGGCGGCAGGAACATCGTGTCGACCATCCCGATCGGGGCGAACACGTGCGCGCGGGCGTACTCCTCGAGCCGCTGGCCGCTCACCCGCTGGACGATGTGGCCGAGCAGGAAGAAGCCGATGTCGCTGTAGATGAACCGCTCGTCGGGCGCCGCCACCGGCACCTCCTCGACCGCGCGTGCGATGGCGGTGTCGTAGCCCTCGAACTCGTCGGTGAGATCGAGGTCGGGCCGCAGGCCGGAGGTATGCGTCAACAGGTGCCGGACGGTGATGTCGCCCTTGCCGTAGCGTTCGAAGCCCGGTACGTACGCTGACACACGATCGGCCAGACGCACCTTTCCCTGCTCGACCAGCTGCATCACGGCAGTCGTCGTCGCCACCACCTTGGTCACCGATGCCGCGTCGAAGACCGTGTCGAGCGTCATCGGTTCGGCGGCGGGTTCGATGGCGCGCTGGCCAAAGGCGCGTTCGTAGACGACTGTGTCGCCGCGGCCGACGAGGACAACCGCCCCCGGCATCCGCCGGTCGGCGATGGCCGCCTCCACCACCGGCGCGATGCGGTCGAGCACGGCGACATCCATCCCGTGCGACACGACAGCCGGCCGGGAGGCCGGGGGCGCGGGCGTCTGCGCGTGGACGCCGCCCGTGGCGACGACGAGGCTCCACACGACGAGCCCGGCGAGCTTCGCGGGCAGAGGTACACGGACTGCGAGCATCACGGCGGCTCCTCCTGGTGCGGACGATTATGCGCCCGGCCGGGCGCTATACTGCGGTCGAAGGCTCCGGGCGCCGCGATCCATGCCGCTGCGATTCCGTCTCGCCGTTGCCCGCGCCGGCTGCGCGCTGCTGCTGGCGCTGGCGGCGTCTGCCTTCCCGGCGCTGGCACAGAGCGGCCGGGTGCGGGGGACCGTCGCCGACGAGCACGGCAGACCCATCCGCGGAGCGACGGTCGTGGCCCGAAACCCCGACGCCACGCCGAGCGCGTACGAGACCACCACCGACGACCGCGGGCGGTTCACGATCATCGGGCTCGAGAGCGGCCGCTGGAGCTTCACCGTCTCGGCGCCCGGCTACCGACCGAGCACCGGCGACGGCCGCATCGGGACGGTTGGCGCCAACCCGCACTTCGATTTCAGGCTCGAGCGGGGCGGTCAGCCGGCATCAGCGCCTGCGCCGGCGCCGGCGGCCACCGGCGGCATCGCCGCGGCCGATCGACTGCTTGCCGATGGCCATCTGGAAGAAGCCATCGCGGCCTACGAGGGGCTGCGTGCCCGCGCCCCCGCCAGCGCGGCGATCGCGTTGCGGCTGGGTCAGGCCCACCGCTACCGCCGCGATTTCGACCGCGCGCTGACCGTCCTGCGGGCCATTCCCGCCGCGGATCCGCTCGCCGGCGCCGCCGCGCGGGAGATCGGGATCACGCTGTTCGAGCAGGGTGCGCTGGCAGAGGCCGACGAGGCGCTGACCCGGGCAGCCACCGCGCCGGGCGCCGGGCGGGACGAATTCTACGTGCTGGGCGAGGTGAAGCTCGCGCGTGGCCGGACCGGGGACGCGGTGGGCTGGTTCGAGCGCGCGGCCGCTGCCGATCCCGCGTGGCCGCGTCCGCTGCTGAAGCTCGGCCTGGTGGCAGCCAATGCCGGGCAGCGTGAGACCGCTGCCAATTACCTCCGTCAGGTGGTCCGGCTGGCCCCGGATTCGATCGAGGCCAGACAGGCGCGGACGATCCTCGAACAACTGCGCTGAGGTCTTCTCACGCGGGGCGTCCGGCCTGACACGCCGCGGCATCCTGTGAGGGCGCTGGCGCGCCGCTTGCCTGCCCGTGCGCGAGCCAGCAGACGTGCGGCCAACGCCGCGCCCGCGCTCGACGCAGCGCGGCACGCCGCCGCCGGCCGCACGTCTCATTCTGGCCCGTGAACCGCAGAATCCGGCCAAATTCGCAAATTGACACAGTGCGGCATGATCGCGTATCGTTCTGAATGAATCGTCATTCATCGGAGGACGACCTGCCCGCCAGCCCCGCCCCCCGAACCACCCGCCACACTCGGGCGAGGCGTCTTCGCACCGCCCCTGCCGCAGGCACCGACAAGGGCGAGGCCATCCTGCGCGCCGCGATCGCCGTCTTCGCGCGGCGCGGCTTCTTCAACGCGCAGGTGGCCGACGTCGCGCGCGAAGCGCGTGTGGCGGCCGGCACGGTCTACCTCTACTTCCACAACAAGGACCACCTGCTGGTCTCGATCTTCCAGCGCACCATGCGCGAGGCGCTCGCCGAGGGGCGCGCCGTGCTCGATGGCGTCAGCGACCCGGTGGAACGGCTGCGCACCATCGCGCGCGTCCACCTGGCGCGCGTCGGCCGCGACCGCGACCTGGCCATCGTCACGCAGGTGGAGTTGCGGCAGTCCACGAAGTTCCTCGAGGAGTTCTCCGCCACCGGCCTGCGCGAGTACCTCGGCGTGATACGCGACCTGATCGCCGACGGGCAGCGCCGCGGGCTGTTCCGGCCGGGCCTCAGCCCGACGCTGACGGCCAAGGTGCTCTTCGGCGCGCTCGACGAGATGGCCACCAACTGGATCCTCAGCCGGCGTCATTACGACCTCGCGGCCGAGGCCGACGCCGTCGTCGATCTCTTTCTCCACGGAGTGAAGGCCTGATGCGTAACGTAGGGGTGCTCGGCGCGGGCACGATGGGGGCGCAGATCGCGGCCCACCTCGCCAATGCTGGTGTTCCCGTCGTCCTGCTCGACATCGACGCGAAGGTGGCCAGGGAGGGCCTGGACCGCGCGCGCAAGCTCAAGCCCGATCCCTTCTTCACGCCGCTGACCCACACGCTGATCGCCACGGGCGGGTTCGACACCGATCTCGCCAGGCTGAAGGACTGCGACTGGGTGATTGAAGCGGTTGTCGAGCGCCTCGACGTCAAGCAGCAGTTGCTGGCAAAGGTGGAGGCCGTCGTCGGTCCCGACGCCGTCATCAGTTCCAACACCTCGGGCATCCCGATTGCCGCCATCAGCGAGGGCCGCAGCGCCGCCTTCAAGCGGCGCTGGCTGGGCACCCACTTCTTCAACCCGCCCCGCTACCTGAAGCTGCTCGAGCTGATCCCGACACCGGAGACCGACCCGGTCATCACCGACCGCATCGCGCGGTTCGCCGATCGCCGGCTCGGCAAGGGCGTGGTCATCGCGAAGGACACGCCCAACTTCATCGCCAACCACCTCGGCATGTTCGGCATCATCCGCATCCTCGAGGCGCTGGCAGGCGGCCGCTACACCGTGGAGGAGATCGACGCGATGACGGGGCCGGCCATCGGCCGCCCGAAGAGCGCCACGTTCCGCACCGTCGACATCGCCGGCGTGGACGTGCTCTACCACGTGATCAGGAACCTGGGCGATCGAGGCGATGCCTACCGCACGACGTTCGCGATGCCGCCGATCATCGAGGCGCTGGTCGAGCGCAAGTGGGTGGGCGAGAAGGCGGGCCAGGGCTTCTACAAGCGGGTGAAGGGCGAAGGGGGCAAGAGCGAGATCCTCGTGCTGGATCCCGCCACCTTCGAGTACCGCCCGCAGAAGAAGGCCAAGTTCCCCTCCATCGAGGCCGGCAAGGCGGTCGAGGACGTGCGCCAGCGGGTCAGGACGCTCTTCCTCGGCAAGGACAAGGTGGGCGAGTTCCTGCGCGAGACGCTGGGCGCGGCGCTGGTCTACTCGGCGCGGGTGGCCCCCGAGATCGCGCACTCCATCGACGACGTCGACCGCGCCATGCGGTGGGGTTTCGGCTGGGAGATCGGCCCGTTCGAGACGTGGGACGCCATCGGCGTGAAGGAGGTGCTCGAGGCGTGCGCGGTGACCGACGTCCCGCCGCTCGTGCAGCAGGTGATCGATCGCGGGGCCAACGCCTTCCGCGACGGCCCCGTCCCGCCGCTCGCACCCGAGCTCGTGCTGCTGTCGGCGTCGAAGGCCGCCGGCAGGGTGGTGAAGAAAAACGCCGGCGCCACGCTGGTGGACATCGGCGATGGCGTGGTGTGCCTCGAGTTCCACACGAAGATGAACGCCATCGGCGCCGACACGGTGCAGATGATGATGGCCAGCGTCAAGGAGGCCGAGCAGAACTTCCAGGCGCTGGTCGTCGGCAACGACGCGGCGAACTTCTCGGCCGGCGCGAACCTGATGCTGCTGCTGCTCGAGGCGCAGGAAGGCAACTGGGACGAAGTGGACCTGATGATCCGCGCGTTCCAGAACGCCACCATGACGCTTCGGTACGCGAACGTGCCCGTGATCGTCGCGCCGGCAGGCCTCACGCTCGGCGGCGGCTGCGAGACGGCGCTGCACGGCGATCGAATCCAGGCGGCCGGCGAGCTGTACATGGGCCTGGTCGAAGTGGGTGTCGGCCTGATCCCTGCCGGGGGCGGCACCAAGGAGATGACCGCCCGCGCCTCGGAGGGCGTCACCTCGCTTGCCACCGACCTGCTCCCGATGATCCAGAAGGCGTTCGAGCCGATCGCGATGGGCACGGTGGCCACCAGCGCGGCCGAGGCCCGGCGCATCGGCTACCTGCGCGCCACCGATCACGTCTCGATGAACCGCGACCGGCTCATCGACGATGCGAAGGCGCTCGCGCTCTCGCGGGTGCGCGAAGGCTACCAGCGGCCCGCCCCGCGCACCCAGATTGCCGTCGGCGGCGACTCGGTGCTCGCGGCGCTCAAGATCGGCATTCACATGATGTGGCGCGGGGGGCGCATCAGCGATCACGACAAGCTGATCGGCACCAGGCTCGCCACGATCATGGCGGGCGGTGCGCTGCCGCACCCGGCCTTCGTCACCGAACAGTACCTGCTGGATCTCGAGCGCGAGGCGTTCCTCAGCCTGTGCGGACAGCCGAAGACGCTCGAGCGCATCAAGCACATGCTGACGACGGGCAAGCCGCTGCGGAACTGACGGCGGCTCGTGAAGCGAAGCCCAGGCACCACTCCGGAACAAGAGCCACGACACGACCGAGCCCACGACCATGCGCCCGCTCACCATCGTCGACCGCGGACACGGCGACCCCGTCGTCCTGGTGCCTGGCATCCAGGGCCGATGGGAGTGGATGGCGGCGTGTGTCGACGCGCTGGCCGAGGGCGGGCGCGCGGTCTCGTGCTCGCTGCCGGGCGAGCCCGGCAGCGGGTTCCGGCTGCGGGCCGATCGCGGCTTCGGCGTGCACGTCGAGTGGCTCGACGCGGTGCTCGACGCGGCGGGCATCGAATCGGCGGTGCTGTGCGGGGTGTCCTACGGCGGCTGGATCTCGGTGACCTACGCCGCCGAACGACCGCGCCGCGTGCGCGGGCTGGTGCTGGCGTCGGCGCCGGGACCGCGCTTCACGCCCGACAGCCGCCAGCAGTACTACGTGCGGGCGCCGCGGCTGCTGCTGCCGGCGTTCCTGGTGACGATGCGCCAGCGGATGAAGCCCGAGGTGAAGCGGGCGCTGCCCGATCCGGGCGAGCGGCGACGCTTCCTTCGCGGGCAGCTGGCCGTGATGGCGCGCGCGCGCATCTCACCCGGGCTCATGGCGCGCCGCATCCGCGTGGCGCTCGGCCACGACTTCGCGGCGGCTGCGCGTCGCGTGCACGCCCCCACGCTGATCGTCACCGGCGAGGAAGCCCTGGATCGAGTGGTGCCGGTGAGGAGCACGCGTGAGTACCTGGAAGCGATCCCGGGCGCCCGTGCGCACGTGTTGAAGGACACCGGGCACCTGGGCTGCATGACCCGGCCGCGGGAATTCGCCGCGCTGGTCCGCGGCGTGGATCGCATGAAGTTCGAGACGCCGGCGCCGGCGCGCCGCATCGCAGGCATCGAGGAGCCATACACCCATGCATGACGCCGTCATCGTCTCTGCCGTTCGCACCCCGGTGGGCAAGGCCCCCGGCGGCACGCTGCGTTATACGCGCCCCGACGACCTCGCCGCGATCGTCATCGCCGAGGCCATCCGGCGGGCGCCAGGCCTGGATCCCAAGGACGTGGACGACGTCATCATGGGCTGCGCGATGCCCGAGGGCGAGCAGGGCATGAACGTCGCCCGCATCGCCTCGCTGCGCGCGGGCGTCCCGGTGGAGGCCAGCGCCGTCACCATCAACCGGTTCTGCTCCTCCGGCCTGCAGGCGATCGCCTATGGCGCCGAGCGCATCATGTGCGGCTTCGGCGAGGTGGTGGTGGCCGGCGGCACCGAGTCGATGAGCATGGTGCCGATGGGGGGCAACAAGATCTCGCCCAACCCGACGCTGGCCGACACCTATCCCGACGTCTACCTCTCGACCGGCCTCGTCGCCGAGAACAACGCCCGCGACGCGGGCCTCACGCGCGAGGACCAGGACGTCTTCTCGCTGCGCAGCCATCAGCGCGCGATTGCGGCCATCGACGCCGGCCGCTTCACCGACGAGATCGTGCCGGTGCCGGTGAAGGTGATCTCCACCGACGGGAAGAAGCCGGCGGTGAAGACCGTCTCCTTCGACACCGACGAGGGGCCGCGGCGCGACACCTCGATCGAGGCGCTGGCCAGGCTGCGTCCGGCGTTCCACGCCGCCGGCACCGTGACCGCCGGCAACTCGTCGCAGACGAGCGACGGCGCGGCGGCCACCGTCGTGATGTCGGCCGCGCGTGCCGCCGCACTGGGGCTCGAGCCGATGGCGCGCTTCGTTGCCTACGCCACGGCCGGCGTCGCACCCGAACTCTTCGGCATCGGCCCGGTCCCCGCAATCCGCAAGGTGCTGAAGCTGGCGGGCCTCACCCTCGACCAGATCGACGTCATCGAGCTCAACGAGGCGTTCGCGGTGGTGCCGCTCGCCTGCGCGAAGGCGCTCGATTTCGACGTGGAGCGGGTGAACGTCAACGGCGGGGCCATCGCCCTCGGCCACCCGCTCGGGTGCACCGGCGCGAAGCTCACGGCGACCCTGCTCTACGAGATGCGGCGCCGGCAGGCCCGCTACGGGATGGTCACGATGTGCGTCGGCGGCGGCATGGGCGCCGCGGGTATTTTCGAACGGCTCTAGAGGAGAGATTCGCCGACGATCCAGGCCGGGCGCCTCGACGCGCCCACAGGAGGTTCCATGAGCACCGCAGCGCCATCGGCCATCCGCAAGGGCGGCTCCTGGCTGATCGAGGAGACCGCCGCCGACGCCATCTTCACCGCCGAGCGCATCACCGACGAACACCGGATGATGTTCAAGACGACGCTGGATTTCGCGGTGCAGGAAGTGCTGCCGCAGCTCGAGCGGCTCGAGAACAAGGACTGGGCGCTGTCGCGCCAGTTCGTCCGGCGCGCCGGCGAGCTCGGCCTGCTGGGCACCGACGCGCCCGAGGAATACGGCGGGCTCGAACTCGACAAGGTGAGCGCGCTGATGGTGGCCGAGGGCATCGCCCGGTCGGCGTCCTTCACGGTGACCTTCGGCGCCATGACGGGGCTCGCCATCATGCCGCTGCTGCTGTTCGGCAACGAGCAGCAGAAGCGGAAGTACCTGCCGAAGCTGGTGAGCGGCGAACTGGTGGGCGCCTACGCGCTGTCGGAATCGGGCTCGGGCTCCGATGCGCTCGGCGCGCGCGCGCGCGCCACGCGCAAGTCAGACGGCAGCTTCCTGCTCAACGGCGAGAAGATGTGGATCTCCAACTGCTCCTTCGCCGACGTCTTCATCGTCTTCGCGAAGGTGGACGGCGAGCACTTCACCGCCTTCATCGTCGAGCGGGGTTTCCCCGGCGTGAGCACGGGCAGGGAGGAGCACAAGCTCGGGCTGCACGGGTCGAGCACCGCGCCACTGATCCTGCAGGACGCCCAGGTGCCGGCCGAGAACCTGCTGGGCGAGATCGGCAAGGGCCACAAGGTGGCCTTCGACGTGCTGAACTACGGCCGCTTCAAGCTCGGCGCGCTGAGCCTGGGCGGGGCCAAGGCGGTGATCGTCGAGGCCGCGAAGTACGCGAGCACGCGCAAGCAGTTCGGGCAGCCGATCGGCAACTTCGGCGCCATCAAGCACAAGCTCGGCCAGATGACCGCCTGGTGCTACATGGTGGAGTCGATGATGCACCGCACCGCCGGGCTCATCGATCAGGCGATGGAGGCCGGCGAGGGAACCCACCCCGAGCGGCTGCGCTTCGCCATGGAGGAATACGCCGCCGAGGCCTCGATCGCCAAGGTCGCCGGCAGCGAGATGCTCGACTACGTGATCGACGAGAACCTCCAGATTCACGGCGGCAACGGCTTCGTGCGCGACTATCCGGCCGAGCGGCACTACCGCGACAGCCGCGTGAACCGCATCTTCGAGGGCACCAACGAGATCAACCGCCTGCTGATCCCCGGCATGCTCATGCGGCGCGCGCTCAAGGGCGACCTGCCCCTGATCCCCGCCGCGATGAAGGTGTTCGAGGAGGTGATGTCGCCGGCGATGCCGGAGATGCCCGGCGACGAGCACCTCGAGAACGAGGCGCGAGCGGTGGCGGCCTTCAAGAAGGTCGGCCTGCTGCTGCTGGGCGGCGCGATGCAGAAGTACCAGCAGAAGGTCACCGACGAGCAGGAGGTGCTGAGCTTCATCGCCGACATCCTGATCGACGTCTTCGGCTGCGAGAGCGCGCTGCTGCGCGCCAGGGACGCGCACGATCGGGCGATTGCCAACGCCGCCCAGCAGGCCGATGTCGTGCGGGTGCTGGTCAGCGACGCGGCGGCCCGCATCGAGGCCGCCGCCAAGACCGTGATTGCCGCCATCGCAGAGGGCGACATGCAGCGCACGCAGCTCGCGGCGCTGCGGCGGGTGCTCAAGGTGACGCCGGCCAACGCCATCGCGCTGCGGCGCGGCCTGGCCGACGCGACCATCGCGCGGGGATCGTATATCTTTACCTGATGCTCCCCCGGATTGGTCCGGCCTCGCCGTCCCCGGCCCGGTTCCCGGCCCTCCCGCCGGGACCGGGTCGCCTGCTGTACGTGGTGGTCCTGGTCGTGCTGGCCGCTGCCGCCGGCTGCACCCCCAACACGGAGCAGGCCCGTCCCTATCCCGAGCGCATCGCCAGCCAGCGCGCCGCCAAGGACGGGTTTTTCAGGACGGCGCCCGACTCGCCGATCCTCGCCGCGACGCGCGACGAGTTCCTCCCGCTCGCCTACTTCCCGATCGACGAGGAGTACGTCGCGCCCGCGCAGATCGTCGCCTCCGAGCGCGAGCCGGCCATCGAGATGCCGACCTCCACCGGCCAGCGCCGTATGATGCGGCGCGCGGGCTCGCTGAAGTTCTCGGTGAAGGGCAAGCCCTTCGAGCTGACGGCCTTCGTCGAAGCCGATGCGCCCGACATGAACCGGCTGTTCGTGCCCTTCGGCGACATGACCAACGGGACCGAGACGTACGCGGCCGGCCGCTACCTCGACCTTCGGCGCACCGCCACGGGACTCTACGAGGTGGACTTCAACCTCGCGTACCAGCCTTACTGCTATTACAACCCCGCCTACGATTGCCCGTATCCGCCAGCGGAGAACCGGCTGGCGACGCCGATCAGGGCGGGTGAGCGGATGCGTCCCTGACGGTCCGGCAGCCGCCGGCTTCCGTCGTTCACAGATCGAGAAGGCTCAGATGCTACCCGCGGCCATCGTCTTCGACTTCGA
>JBDIBB010000088.1:0-15926 GCA_039812685.1 Vicinamibacteraceae bacterium | reverse complement strand
GACGGCAGCTTCCTCTGGATGTCCGAGCGCAGCGGCTGGGCGCACCTGTACCACTACCGTGCCGACGGCACGCTGAATCGGCAGGTGACCGACGGCCAGTGGGAGGTGCGTCAGCTCTACGGGGTGGACGAGGCCAACGGCTGGGTCTACTTCGGCGGGACCGAGCGCAGCCACATCGGCCACGACATCTACCGCGTGAAGCTCGACGGCCGTGGCCTCACGCGGCTCTCGGGTCCGGCCGGCACGCACGGCGCGAACTTCAACCCCGGTTTCACCCTTTACATCGGGACGTGGAGCGATCTGATCACGCCGACGCAGACGCGCCTGCACAAGGCCGACGGCGCCGAGGTGCGTGTGATCGAGGCCAACCGGATCGAGGCGCTCGCACAGTACACGTTGAGCCAGCCCGAGCTGCTGCAGGTGAAGGCGCGCGACGGCTTCGTCATGGAGGCGATGCTGATCAAGCCGCCCGATTTCGATCCCGCGCGCCGGTATCCCGTCTACCAGCAGACGTATGCCGGGCCGCACGCACCCCAGGTGCGCAACGCGTGGGGTGGCGTCGGTTACCTCTACCACCAGTTCCTCGCCCAGCAGGGCATCGTCGTGTGGGTGATGGACAACCGCAGCGCCAGCGGCAAGGGCGCCGAGTCGGCATGGGCCGCCTACCAGCGGCTGGGCGAGACGGAACTGGCCGACATCGAGGACGGCATCGGCTGGCTGAAGCAGCAGCGCTGGGTCGACGCCTCGCGGATCGGGATCAACGGCTGGAGCTACGGCGGGTTCATGGTGAGCTACGCGCTCACCCACAGCAAGAGCTTCGCGATGGGCATCGCGGGCGGGTCGGTGACCGACTGGCGGCTCTACGATTCCATCTACACCGAGCGCTTCATGCGGATGCCGCAGAACAACCCGGAGGGCTACGCCCGCGCCTCGGCGCGTGAGGCGGCCGCCAACCTGCACGGGCGCCTGCTGCTCGTGCACGGCGCGCTCGACGACAACGTGCACATGCAGAACACCATCCAGTTCGCCTACGAACTGCAGAAGGCCGGCAAGCCCTTCGAGTTGATGCTCTACCCGAAGTCGCGGCACGGGGTGACGGACCCCGCGCTGGTGAAGCACATGCGCGAGCTGATGGTGGACTTCATCCTGCGGACGCTGAAGCCCGGGCCCTCGGGCGCGGCCGGGACGCGATGACCACGGCCTGCCCGCGCCGGCGCGCGCTCGCGCCGGGTGCGGGCAGGGTGGTGCGCCAGGCGGCCTCCGCGTGAAGGCCGCAGAAGTCGTTGGTGTTCAGTGCCCCGCGTGTTTCCCAGGCCCGCCGTCACCGTTCGTGCCCCGCTCGTCGAGGCGCTCGCCACCAGTCCCCATGTGGTGGCCGTGGAGTTGCGCCCGCCGCGCGCCGCGCTCGGGCGCCGCGCCGGCATGGACGCCTGGATCGACACGTATCACGCCGTGCGGATGCTCGCGCGGCGTGGCACCTACGTGCTGCTCACCGACAGCGCCGTCGGCGCCGAGGAAGAGGACAACCTGCGGCACCTCGTCACCAACCTCGGCCGCGACGTGCCGCGCACGCAGATCGTGCCCTTCCTCACGACCAAGCACACGTTCGACTACTGCCTGAACTACGCCGACCGCGCGGTCGAGGCCGGGTTCCCGTCGCTGGTGGTGCTGGGCGGCGACCGCGCCGTCGGGACGCCGCGCTGCGTCGATCACGCGTGGCAGTTGCGCCGGGCGATCCACGACCGGCAGCCGTCGCTGGCGCTCGGCGGGTGGGCCAACCCGCACCGCGACGCCGCGCGCCAGGCCGAGTACCTGCTCGCGCCGCACAACGCGGCCGATTTCGTGCTGACCCAGGTGGTGAGCCATCACCAGCTCGACGTGGTGGACGCGTTCCGGCGGGCGGCGCACGATCGCGTCGGCGCGCCTCTGCTCTACGGCGTGTTCTACTACCGCAGCGCGAGCCCGCGGACGCTGGAGGCGCTCGACAGGTTCCTGCCCGTCCCGATCGACGCGCTGCGCGAGGAGTTCGCCGCGGGCGCCTCGCCAGTCGACGTCTGCGCCCGCACCATCCGGGCGCTGTTCGACCGCGGCATCCGCCACGTCTACGTCAGCAACCTCCCGCTGGCCAGCGCCCACACGACCCTGCAGGAGATCCTCGGGAAGGCCGGGCTGTAGGCGGCGGGCCCGAGGACGCCTCGCCGGGGCCTGGCGGCGGGCCTCCGGATCGGCCGCCGGGAGTAGCATGGAAGGATGAACCTCGCCGACTCCGTCGTCCTCATCACCGGCGCCAGGCGAATCGGCGCCGTCGTCGCGCAGGCGCTCGCCGCCCGTGGCGCCGTCATCGCGCTGCACTACAACCGATCCGTCACCGAGGCCGAGACGGCCGTGCACGCGCTGCGCGCCGGCGGTGCGCGCGCCGAGGCGGTGCAGGCCGATCTCGGCGTTCCGGATCAGTGCCGCCGCCTGGTCGCCGACGTCCTGGCGCGGTTCGGACGCCTCGACGTGCTGGTGAACATGGCGTCGATCTACACCCACAAGGCGTTCGACGCGCTCACCGACGCCGACTGGGAACGCCAGCTCGCCATCGACCTGCGCGCCACCTGGCTGGTGTCACAGGCGGCCATCCCGCACCTGCGCCAGGCCGGCGGCGGGCGCATCGTCAACTTCGGCGACTGGCTGGCGTCCAGCCGCAGGCCGCGCTACCCGGGTTTCCTGCCGTACTACGTCGCGAAGGCCGGCGTCATCGCCCTCACCGAAGCGCTGGCGCTCGAG
Organism: Vicinamibacteraceae bacterium; assembly: GCA_039812685.1. Taxonomy (GTDB): domain Bacteria; phylum Acidobacteriota; class Vicinamibacteria; order Vicinamibacterales; family JAFNAJ01; genus JBDIBB01. Next base: position 13,154 of record JBDIBB010000088.1, on the reverse strand, counting down.
GTCGCACGTGACCAGATCCTCGTCAACGCCATCGCGCCAGGCCCCATCGTCGCGCCGCCGGGAACCAGCGACGAGGAGCGACGCGAGGTGGAACAGGCGACACCGCTCGGACGATGGGGCGGTGAGCTGGAAATCGCGAAGGCCGTGCTCGCGCTCGTGGATTCCGATTTCATCACGGGCGAGACGATCCGGGTCGACGGCGGGCGTCACCTGCGATAGGAACGTCCGCCGGGCGAAACGGGGACGGGCAGGTCCCGCCCCTGCCTGCTAATATCTGTGCCCCGATGGCGAACGATGCGGCGAGGGCCGTTCATGTGCGCGAACCCGTTGCGCCGCGGCGGCACGGCCTCTCGCCCGCGCAGGTGCTCGCGATCGGATTCGTCGGCATCATCGGCGCCGGCACCTTCCTCCTCGCACTGCCCGTCTCGGCCGGGCCCGGCCACGACATCTCGCTGATCGATGCGTTCTTCACCGCCACGTCGGCCGTCTGCGTCACCGGCCTGATCGTCGTCGACATCGCCACCGCGTTCTCCACCTTCGGCCACGGTGTGGTGATGGCGCTGATCCAGGCTGGCGGCCTCGGCTACATGACGTTGTCGGCGATGCTCGTCGTGGCGCTCGGCAAGCGCCTCACCCTGCGCGAGCGTGTCACGCTGCAGGAGGGGCTGAACATGCAGTCGCGCGAGGGCATGGTGCGCTTCCTGTGGACGGTGGTGAAGACCACGGCGGTCGTGGAGGCCGCCGGCGCGCTCATCCTCGCGGTGTGGTGGTGGCGGGAGTTCGATCTGGGCCGGGCGGTCTGGCTCGGCGCGTTCCACGCCGTCTCGGCCTTCAACAACGCCGGTTTCAGCCTGTTCTCCGACAACCTCGTGCGGTACCGCGGCGACCCGGTCGTCAACGTGGTGATCACCGGCCTGATCGTCGCGGGCGGCCTCGGGTTCTTCGTCCTGCGCGAGCTGCGCGACGGCCGGCGATTCCGCGAGTTCACCCTGCACAGCCGGCTGGCGATCGTGCTCACCCTGACGCTGCTGGGCGTGGGCTTCCTGGCGCTGCTCGCGCTGGAGTGGCGCAACCCGCGGACGCTCGGGCCGCTCGGCTGGTTCGAGTCGGTCCTGGCTGCGTGGTTCGCCTCCGTCACGCCGCGCACGGCGGGCTTCAACACCATCGACGTCGGCGGCATGACCGTGCCGTCCATCTTCCTGACGATCGTGCTGATGTTCATCGGGGCGAGCCCGGGCGGCACCGGCGGCGGCGTGAAGACGACCACCTTCGGCGTGGCGGTCCTCGCGCTGTGGGCGACCGTGCGCGGCGAGCCCGAGCCGGTCGTGTTCCGCCGGCGCATCGCCATCGAGGTGGTGCTGCGCGCCTTCTTCATCAGCCTGCTGGCGTTTCTCGCAGTCAATCTCGTGACCGGCGCGCTGCTCGTGATCGAGCGGCAGGATCTGATGAAGACGCTCTTCGAGGTGACGTCCGCCTTCGGCACGGTCGGGCTCTCGATGGGCCTGCCGGGCAGCAGTATCAGCCTCGCGGGTCACTTCTCGGACGCCGGCAAGCTGCTGCTCGTGGCGATGATGTTCATCGGGCGCGTCGGCCCGCTCACGGTGGCGGTGGCGCTGGCGCATCGCGCCGAGCGATCGCACGTGCGCTATCCCGAAGGACGGGTGATGATCGGGTAGACGCCGCTCCACAACCCTCCAGGCTCAGCTTCTCCGACCATGTCCAGACGACGCACTTACGCAGTGATTGGCCTCGGCCGCTTCGGATCGGCAGTGGCCACGACGCTCGCCGAAATGGGCGAGGAAGTGATCGGCATCGACTCCGACGAGGAGAAGGTGCGGCAACTGGCCGACGCGCTGGCGCAGGCGGTGCAGCTCGAGGCGAGCGACGTCAAGGCGCTGCGCGAGGTGGGCGTGCAGGACGTCGACACCGCGATCATCTCGATTGGCGAGAACATCGAGGCCAGCCTCCTGGTGGTGATGCAGGTGAAGGAACTCGGCGTGAAGAACGTGGTCGCCAAGGCCGTCACGCCGCTTCACGGGCGGATCCTCCAGAAGCTGGGCGTGAATCGCGTCATCTACCCGGAACGCGAGATGGCCATCCGCGTGGCGCTCAGCCTGGTCGTGCCCAACGTGCTCGACTACATCGAGGTGTCGAAGGACTACTCGATCGTGGACATCGAGGCCCCGTCGGCATTCGTCGGCCAGTCGCTGAAGGAGCTGGAGCTGCGCCCGCGATACGGGCTGACGCTGATCGCCATCAAGCGCCGGAGCAGCGGCGGGGCCGAGGCGACGATCGTCGCCCCCAGCGCGGATGAGCGGATCGCGGGCGGCGACGTCCTCTCGCTGCTGGGCGCCACCGACCGCCTGGGCCAGATCGAGAAACTGCTGGCCACGTGAGCCGCGGGAGGCCGGCGCCGCACGACACGAATCAGGCGCCGGCCGGTCCGGCCATCCCCGCCTGGGCCCCGGGTGTGAGGGGAATCCTGACCTCCGGCGGGCGCACGTCGGGCAGGAAGACCGCCAGGATGCCGAGCAGCGGCAGGAAGGCGCACACCTGGTACACGAACACGATGCCGAAGTGGTCGGCCGCCAGGCCGAGCACCCCGGCGCCGATCCCGCCCAGCCCGAAGCTGAACCCGTAGAACAGGCCCGACACCATGCCGATGCGGTCCGTCAGCATGTCCTGCGCGTAGACGATGATCGCGGGGAACGCCGAGGCGAGCACCAGGCCGACGATCACGCTGAGCGCCACCGTCGCGCCCAGCCCGACGTGCGGCAGCACCAGCGTGAACGGCGCGCAACCGAGGATGGAGAACCAGATCACGCGGCGCCGGCCGATGCGATCGCCCAGCGGTCCGCCGATCAGCGTCCCGGCCGCCACCGCGAACAGGAACACCGCCAGCAGGTTGGCCGCCGTCGTCGCGCTCACGCCGAACTGGCTGATCAGGTAGAACGTGAAGAAGCTGCTGAAACTCGCCAGGTAGAAGAACTTCGAGAACATCAGCACCAGCAGCACGCCGACCGTGTGGCGCACGACCGTCGCCGGATACCGCGCTGCGGCGTCGGCCTGCGCGGTCTTCGCCCGGCTGTCGAGGTGCGCGCGGTACCAGCGGCTGACCTGCACCAGGATCGTCACGGCCAGCAGCGCGATCAGCGTGAACCAGGCGGCCTGCCGCCGGCCCTCGGCGCCGTGCCGCAGCACGAAGAACGCGGCAAACAGCGGCCCCATCGCCTGGCCGGTGTTGCCGCCGATCTGGAACAGCGACTGGGCCAGCCCGTACTGTCCGCCCGACGCCATGCGCGCGACACGCGCCGACTCCGGGTGGAACGAGGCCGATCCGCAGCCGATCAGTGCGACGGCCAGCAGCAGCAGCGGGTAGTTCGGCGCCACCGAGAGCAGCAGGAGCCCGCACAGGCTGAACGTCATGCCGAGCGGCAGCACGAAGGGGAACGGCCGCCGGTCGGTGACCATGCCGACCACCGGCTGCAGCAGCGAGGCGGTGAGCTGGAAGGTCAGCGTGATCGCGCCGACCTGGAAGAAGCCGAGGTTGAAGTCGGCCTTCAGCAGCGGGTACAGCGCCAGGATCACCGACTGCATGATGTCGTTGAGCATGTGCGCCACGCTGACGGCGGCGACCATGCCGAACGCGCGATCCTCGCGCGCGCGCTTCTTCACCGTGCCGGCGACGAACGCCTGCGGCCAGGCGGCATCCCGCTGCGCGTCACTCACAAGTGTCACTCGCTCCATCAGTGTGCGGCCCTCGCGACGGTCTGCCGGAACGGGCCCGATCCGGTTCGGTGCCAATCGCGCAGCGTCGGCCGGGGGCTGCGGCGTAACCCTCAAGTTATACCGGATGGCGCGGGGCGACGCCGCAGGAATCTCGCGGCGTCGTGCGTCATGGCGTCGCGGGCAGGCCGGATCGGGGGGGAGACGCCCGGACGCGGCTCCCGCGCCCTCCCCGGCCGGTGCCCGATCTTCGGCCCGTGCTATCGTGCGCGTGCCACTGTCGAGTCCGCTCCACCTTCTGTCTTGGGGAGGTCGTCCATGTCCTCGCGCCGTCACTTCCTCCGCACCGCCTCCTCCGCCGGCCTCATGGCCGTTGCGGCCTTCCGCGACGACGGCCTCGCACGGCTCGCGTCGGCGGCGGCCGCCACCGGCCGGGCCACTCCCGAAGAGACCGCCGGAAACGAGGACTTCTGGCGCGAGGTGCAGCAGGCGTTCACGCTCGACCGCACGCTGATCAACCTCAACAACGGCGGCGTGTGCCCCAGCCCTCGTACGGTGCTCGAGGCGCAGAAGCGGTTCCTCGACATCTCGAACCAGGCGCCGGTGCACTTCATGTGGCGCGTGCTCGAGCCGGGCGTCGAGTCGGTGCGCACGCAACTGGCGGGGCTGCTCGGCTGCGATCGCGAGGAGGTGGCCATCACGCGCAACGCGAGCGAGTCACTGCAGATCTGCCAGCTCGGCATCGACCTGCAGCGCGGCGACGAGGTGGTGACCACGACGCACGACTACCCGCGCATGCTCGACACCTGGGAACAGCGGGTGCGCCGCGAGGGCATCACCCTCACGCGCGTGCCGTTTCCCGTGCCGCCGAAGCAGTCGGAACTGGTCTCGCTGGTCGAGCGCGCCATCACCCCGCGCACGAAGGTCGTCCACCTCTGCCACGTCACGAACCTCTCCGGCCACATCTTCCCGGTGCGCGAGATCTGCGACCTCGCCCGCGCCCGCGGCATCCGCACGATCGTCGACGGGGCGCACGCCTTCGCGCACTTCCCGTTCCGCATCGCCGATCTGGGGTGCGACTACTACGGCGTGAGCCTGCACAAGTGGCTGCTCGCGCCGGTCGGCACCGGCCTGCTGTGGATGCGCCGCGACCTGATCAAGGACACGTGGCCGCTGCAGCCGGCCGGCGTGAAGCTCACCGAGGACATCCGCAAGTTCGAGGAAATCGGCACCCACCCGGCGGCCACGCACAATGCCATCGCCGAGGCGGTCGCCTTCCACCAGACGATCGGCACCGAGCGGAAACTCGCCCGGCTCCGCTACCTGCGCGATCGCTGGGTGAACCGCCTGACGGCGCTGCCCAACGTGAGGATGAACACCGACCTCTCCCCGGCGGTGTCGTGCGGGCTGGCCAACGCCCGCGTGCTGGGCGTCGACAGCGGCAGGCTCGGCGAACATCTCTGGGACCGCCACCGCATCATCGTCGTGCCGATCAAGCACGCGCCGCCAGCCAACGCCTGGCGGGCGCCCGAGCACCGCGACACCGACTTCGCGTGGGAGGGCATCCGCGTCACGCCCAACGTCTACACGATGCTCGAGGAGGTCGATCGCTTCGCCGACGCCGTGGAGGCGGTGGCGCGCAAGGGCGCGCCGTAGGCGGACGCTGGCGCTCTCGGCCGGCCGGTCAGTCCTCGCGCAGCTCGATCCCGTAGCGCTCGGCCATGCGGTAGAGGGTGCGCCGGTCGATGCCGAGCACCTCGGCGGCGCGCGTGCGGTTGCCGCCCACGGCCTCGAGCACGTGGCGCAGGTAGCGCCGTTCCAGTTCGTCGAGCGAGGGCAGGTCCTGGAAGAGCCCCGTCTTCAGGTCCTGCGGCCCGCCCTGCAGCGTGACGGGCAGGTCGGCGACGTCGATGACCGACCCGCGGCTGAAGACCACCAGCCGCTCCACCGTGTTCTCGAGCTCGCGCACGTTGCCGGGCCAGTCGTAGGTGGTGAGCGCGGCCATCGCCGGCGCCGAGATCGCCACGTTGCGCTGGGCGCGGCTGCACGCGTTGCGCAGGAAGCGCTCGGCCAGCAGCGGGATGTCCTCCCGGCGGTCGCGCAGCGGCGGCATGGCGATCGTGATCACGCCGAGGCGGTAGTAGAGGTCGATGCGGAAACGGCCCTCGGTCACCGCCTTCTCGATGTCGGTGTTCGTGGCGGCGACGATCCGGATGTCGACGCGCACCGTGCGGTGTCCGCCGACGGGCCGCACCTCGCTCTCCTCGAGCACGCGCAGCAGCTTCACCTGCAGCCCCGGCGATGTCTCGCCGATCTCGTCCAGGAACACGGTGCCGAGATGGCCCTGCTCGAAGATGCCCTTGGTGTCGCTGACGGCGCCGGTGAAGGAGCCGCGGACGTGGCCGAAGAGCTCCGACTCGAGCAGCGTCTCGACGATGGCGCCGCAGTTGACCGCGACGAACGGACGGGCGGCGCGCGGGCTGTGGGCGTGCACCGCACGCGCCACCAGCTCCTTGCCGGTGCCACTCTCGCCGATGATGAGCACCGGCGCGGTGGTGTCGGCCGCGCGCGCGATCTGCTTGTAGACGGCGAGCATCGCGGGACTGCGGCCCACCAGGCCGGCCGGCTGCACGTCGCGCGGAGGGCGCGTCTTCTGCGGGTCGGTCAGCGTCTGCGCGAGCGCCCGCTCCACCACCGCTTTCACCTCGCCGATGTTGAACGGCTTGCTGATGAAGTCGAACGCACCGTGCCGCACGGCGTCGATGGCGGTCTCCAGCGACCCGAAGCCGCTGATGAGCAGCACCTGCGCCTCGGGGTTGCGCGCCTTGAACTCGCGCAGCACGTCCAGGCCGTTGATCCGGGCGTTGAGGTTGATGTCGGAGATCACCAGGTCGAATCGCGTCCGCTCGGCCAGCGCGAGCGCTTCGTCGGGATCCTGCGCGATGTCGATCTCGCGCTCGGGCCGGGCGAGCAGTTCCTTGATGAACCGGCAGGTTTCCTGGTCGTCGTCGACGATGAGGATGCGGGACACGAATCAGACCTCGCGGATGGCTGGCGAGCCGGGCCTGCCCGGCAGGCCGATGGTGAACGTGGCGCCCTCGCCCGGCGCGTTGTGCACGTCGATCGTGCCGCCGTGCGCGAGGACCACCTCGCGGGTGAAGGCAAGGCCCAGCCCGGTGCCCTCGCCGACGGGCTTGGTGGTGACCCAGGGGTCGAAGATGCGGCGTCCCAGCGCCTCGGGAATGCCGGGCCCGGTGTCGGCCACCTCGATGCGCGTGCCCTCGCCCTCGCGCCGGGCCGTCACGCGCACGTGACCGCCGTCGGGCATCGCGTCCAGGCTGTTCTTGATCAGGTTCAGTAGCGCGAGCTCCAGCCGCACGGGATCGCCCTGCAGCCAGGGCAGGTCGTCGGACACCTCGAGCGTGAGGCCGATGCCCGAGGCGTGCAGCCGCGGACGTGACACGTCGACGATGCGCCGGAGCATCGGGCCCAGGAAGATGGGCTCGCGCCGGGCGGCCGGGAGCCGTACGTGGTCGAGCGTCGTCCGGATGTAGCCGGTGACCTTCTTGATCTGCTCCTGGATCGTCCGGAGCCGATCGGCCTGCCGGGCGTCGATCCCGGGCTCCTCGAGCATCATCTGCACGTAGCCGGACACGAGGTTGAGCGGCGTCCCGATCTGGTGCGCGAGGTTGGCCGCCGTCTGTCCGGCCGCCGCCGTCTGCTCGGTGCGGGCCAGCGCCTCGCGCAGCGCGAACATCCGCTGGTAGCTGCGCACGAGATCGTCGTTGCTCCTGCGCAGTTCCGCGGTGGCTTCGTCGATGCGCTGGCGCTGGGCGGCATCGAGGTCGCGCAGCCGGTCGAGCGTCTCGTTGAGCCCCGCCGCCAGGCGTCCCAGCTCGTCGCGCCGGGGCAGATCGACGCGCGCCTCGAGATCGCCGGCTCCCGCCCGCTGGATCGTCTCGAGGATCAGCGCGATGGGCCGCTCCACGTACCGATGGGCGAACGCCGTCAGCAGGACGGTGATGACGGCCAGCGCCCCGAGGGCGAACCACGGCGTGAGGCGCCGTTCGCTGGCCGCCAGATCGCGGGCCTCCACCAGCGAGGCGCTCACGACGACCGCTCCCACCGTCCGGCCCTGATGCCACACTGGCGCGGCGCCCATCACCGCATCGTCGCGTGCCGATCCCATCCGGGCGCTTCCCGACCTCAGCGCCAGGTCGGCCAGGGCCCGCTCGTCGTCGTGGACGGTGGAACCGCTGGTGGCTTCCGGCAGCACCCCGCCGCCCGGAGCCGGAAGGACCGTGACGCGCAGCAGTCCCGGCTGCTCGGCGATGCTCTCCAGCATGTCGTCGAGGCTCTCCTGCGGCACGGGCCAGTCGATGGCCGCCAGGGCGTCGGCCAGTTGCCGTGCGCTGGTCTCGACGAGGTCGTGCGTGGCGCGCTCCACGCGCCGCTCGAGCAGGTGCACCTGGAGCACGGCGCGCAGCGCCAGCACGAGGGCGACGACAACGGCGACGACGAGGGCGAGTCGGATGCGGAGGGCCACGCGTTGAGACTTGGCGGCGAAACCGCCACACCGGGGGCATTTTGGGGCCGCGCCGTCAGGAACCGCAGCGGCCCTCCCGTGGATCTCTTCGCGGATCGCCCCGTTTGCTCATCTTATCCCGGCCCCCGCGCCCCGGCACGGGCTTTGTAGTGAGCCCAGCGGCTGCCGGCGGCCGGTGTGGCTCCCGCGACACCGGGCCGGAGGCCGAAGGGGAACCGCGATGCTGGATCTGGCTCGGACGGCTGGCCGCAACGGAGACGTGGACGTGCCCGACCACGCGCGGGTGCAGGCTGCGCTCGACCGGATTCGCCCCTTCCTGCAGCGTGACGGGGGCGACATCGAACTGCTCGGCGTGGTGGACCGGCGCGCCCGGGTACGGCTCGTCGGCAACTGCGCGGGCTGCCCGAGCGCGGCGGTGACGCTCTATCTCGGCGTGGAAACCTACCTCCGCGAGCAGGTTCCCGATCTCGAAGGCATCCAGGTGGTCTGAGCCACCGGTCAGCCGCCAGCTCCGGTCAGTTCCGGTTACCAGTCCGAAACGTACGGCAGGCGCGCGGCCACGGCGTCGACCTCTTCGCCGCGGGCCAGCAGCAGGCCGGTGGCATCCCAGGCGCCAGACACCAGCGCGTCACGCGCCGAGGCGGGCATGCTGGCAGGCACGACCCGTCCCGCGGCGCTCACCGTCATCGTCTCGAGATCCAGGACCACCTGCGTGTCCGGGGCATCCTCGAGGAGCTGCTGCAGCCACGTCGCGTCGGCCGGCCCGATGCTCGCGCAGGGCAGGCCGAGTGCAAGCGCGTTGCCGAAGAAGATCTCCGAGAACGACTCGCCGACGATCGCCTGGAGGCCGCGGCGCTGCAGGGCCTGCGGGGCGTGCTCGCGCGAGGATCCGCAGCCGAAGTTCGCGTTGACCACGAGCACCGCCGCGCCGCGCCACTCGTCGCGGTCGAAGGGGTGTGCGCCGGCGCCGGCCCACCCGCGCCGATCGTCCTCGAAGACGTGGCGCTCGAGACCTTCGAAGGTCACCGCGCGCAGGTAGCGGGCGGGGATGATGCGGTCGGTGTCGATGTCGTGGCCGCGCAGCGGCAGCCCGGTTCCCTGGACGCAGGTGATGGCCCTGGCACTCATCGCGCACCTCCTCCGGCCCGCAGGACCTGCCTCAGGTCGACCACCTCACCCGCGACGGCCGCCGCCGCGACCATGGCGGGCGACATCAGCAGCGTGCGCCCGGTGGGGCTGCCCTGGCGTCCCTTGAAGTTGCGGTTCGACGACGAGGCGCTGATCTGACGGCCTTCCAGCCGGTCCGGGTTCATGCCGAGGCACATCGAGCAGCCGGCGTCGCGCCACTCGAATCCGGCCGCGAGAAACACCTCGTGCAGGCCCTCGGCCTCGGCCGCGCGCCGGACCGCGCGCGACCCGGGCACCACGAGGCCCTTGACGCTCCTGGCGATGCGCTGTCCCCCGACGACGCGCGCCGCCTCGCGCAGATCCGAGAGCCGCGAGTTGGTGCACGATCCGATGAAGGCGACGTCGATGGGGGTGCCGGCGATCGGCGCGCCCGCGTCGAAGCCCATGAACGCCAGGGCGTCGGCGACGTTCTGCCGTTCCTCCGGCGGTGCCTCGGATGGCGCGGGCAGCCGGCCCGAGACGGGCACCGACTGACCGGGGTGCACGCCCCAGGTGACGATGGGCTCGAGCGCCGCCGCCTCCATCACCACCTCGTCGTCGTACGGCGCGCCCGGGTCCGACGCCATCGAGCGCCACCACGAGACGGCACGATCGAAGGCGTCGCCGGACGGCGCAAACGGCCGGCCGCGCAGGTAGTCGAACGTCGTGGCGTCCGGGTTGACGTAGCCGACGCGCGCCCCGCCCTCGATCGACATGTTGCAGATCGTCATGCGGCCATCCATCGACAGGCCCTCGATGGTGGAGCCGGCGTATTCGTAGGCGTAGCCAACACCCCCCTTCACGCCCAGCCGCGCGATGATCGCCAGCACGACGTCCTTGGCGTAGACGCCCTCGGCGAGGTCGCCCTCCACGCGGATGCGCCGCACCTTCAGCGGCTCCATCGCAAGGCACTGGCTGGCGAGCACGTCGCGCACCTGGGAGGTGCCGATGCCGAAGGCCACAGAGCCGAACGCGCCGTGCGTGGAGGTGTGGCTGTCACCGCAGGCGATAGTCATCCCGGGTTGCGTGAGGCCGAGCTCGGGCCCGATGACGTGGACGATGCCCTGCCGCTGGTCGGAGAGCCCCCAGAGCGGGACGCCGAACTCGCGGCAGTTGCGTTCGAGCGCGGTCATCATCGCCTCGGCCATGACGTCGGCGAACGGTCGCGCCGCGTCGCGGGTCGGGACGATGTGGTCGACGGTGGCGAAGGTGCGCCGCGGGAAGCGGACCGGCCACCCGCGCTGGCGCAATGCGTCGAAGGCCTGCGGCGAGGTGACTTCGTGCACCAGGTGCAGGCCGATGAAGAGCTGGGTCTGCCCGCTGGGCAGGCGGCGCACGGTGTGGGCGTCCCAGACTTTCTGCAGCAGGGTCTGTGGCATGGTGGTCACTGTATTTTAGAGGGCTTGAGGCTTGGGGCCTGGGGCCTGGGGCTTCCGGCCGGCCCGCGTGGGTGGACCGACGGGCACGTGCTGGGCGGACAGTTCGTCGTGGTACTGGCGCGCGGCCTCGAGAAACGACTCGGCGGCGGCCGAACGCTGCCCGGACGCACGAAACACGAGGCGGAGCTGGCGGGGCAGGCGCACCTGCGCCACACGGACCGCGGCGAGCGTGCCGCGGGCCAGCTCAGCCGTCGCGCAGCGCCGCGGCAGCAGCGCCACCCCCATGCCCATCTCCACGGCGCGCTTGATGGCATCCAGGCTCGGCAGCGCCACCTGGATGTTGATCGGCTCGTGGCGCTGCTCGAAGAGCCGCAGCACGCGCTCGCGCGCCGGCGAGGTCTCGTTGTGGGCCACCACCGTCTCGCGGGCGAATTCGGCCATCGACACCTGGCGCCGCGACGCCAGCGGATGGCCGGGCGGGACCAGCATCACGAACTCGTCGGCGCCGATCACCACCGCGCCGAGCCCCTGTTCGGCGGGCAGGAAGCTGAGCACGCCGAAGTCGAGGTTGCGCTCGAGGACGGCGGCGCCGATGGTGCGCGAGGGCAGGCGCCGCACCTCGACCTGGATGCGCGGATGGGCGCGGCGGAAGCTGGCGACGAGCGGCAGCAGGACGTGCGCGGCGGCCTCGTTGGCGCCGATGACGACACGGCCGCGCTTGAGGTCGCGCAGTTCGCGGACGGCACGCTCGGCCTCCTCGGCCAGCCCGAGGAGCCGCTGCGCGTACTCGTAGAGCACGCGGCCGGCATCGGTGAGCTTGCCGTCCTTGGCCGACCGGTCGAAGAGGCGCTCGCCCAGCAGATCCTCGAGGCGGCGGACGGCCTGGCTGATGGCCGGCTGCGTGCGGTGCAGGCGGGCGGCCGCCTTCGAGAAACTGCGCTCGTTGGCGACGGTGAGAAAGACCTGGAGCTCGGCGAGCTGCATCGGCAGGGGCTTGGGGGTGGCCGGCTGACGTTATGTTTCGGTAAGGATTATAAATTTGACCACGGGCTGCCGCGCAAGGTCTACTGACACCTTCCATCTTCCGGGTCCTTCAGTCGGGGATCCACCCACGGAGCGAGGCACGATGGACCAGCGGCCCACGGTGACGGTATTCGATACGACGCTGCGCGACGGTGAGCAGTCGCCCGGCTTCTCGATGACGATTCCCGAGAAGCTGCGGATGGCCCGCGAACTCGACGCGCTCGGGGTCGACGTCCTCGAGGCGGGGTTCCCCATCGCCTCGGCCGCCGACGCGCAGGCGGTGCACGCGGTGGCCGCCGCCGTGCGGCGCCCCGTGGTGGCCGCGCTCGCGCGGGCCAGCGACGCCGACATCGACTGCGCCGCGCAGGCGCTGGCGCCGGCCGTCCGGCCGCGGATCCACACCTTCATCGCCACCTCCGACCTGCACCTCGAGCGGAAGCTCCGGATGACGCGCGAGCAGTGCCTGGCCGCCGCCGAGCGCGCGGTGCGCCGCGCCCGCCACGCGACCACCGACGTGCAGTTCTCGGCCGAGGACGCCACGCGCAGCGACCTCGACTTCCTCTGCCGCGTGGTGGAGACGGTGATCGACGCCGGCGCGACCACCATCAACCTGCCCGACACGGTGGGCTACTGCACGCCGGACGAGATCGAGGCGTTCTTCGCCGCGATCCTCGGCCGCGTGCCCAACGCGCACCGGGCCGTGTTCAGCACGCACTGCCACAACGACCTCGGCCTGGCCGTGGCCAACAGCCTCGCGGCGGTGCGCGGCGGCGCGCGCCAGGTGGAGTGCACGATCAACGGGATCGGCGAGCGCGCCGGCAATGCCGCGCTCGAGGAGGTCGTGATGGTCTCGCGGGTGCGCCCCGACCGCGCGGCCTTCGACACGGGGATCCACACGCCGGCGCTCTACGCGTGCAGCCAGTTGCTCTGCGAGGTCACCGGCCAGGCGGTCCAGTCCAACAAGGCGATCGTCGGCCGCAACGCGTTCGCCCACGAGGCCGGCATCCACCAGGACGGCATGCTCAAGGATCGCCGCACCTACGAGATCATGCGACCGGAGGACGTGGGCGTGCCCGGCACGACGCTGGTGCTCGGCAAGCACTCGGGGCGTCACGCCGTGGCCTCGCGCTGCGAGGCGCTCGGCTTCGGCCTCAGCCGCTTCGAACTCGATCGCGTGTACCGCGAGATGGTGGCGCTGGCCGACCAGCAAAAGGTGGTGCGCGACGACGACCTGAAGGCGCTCGTCGCACGCGTGCGGCAGCCCGAGCCGGCCCCGGCGCCCGCGCCCCGCCGCGCGCCGCGCGCCGCGAACC
>JBDIBB010000087.1:0-16153 GCA_039812685.1 Vicinamibacteraceae bacterium | reverse complement strand
TATTTTCTCGAGGTGGAGCGGGCGCGGGTAGGCCGTGGCCGTCGGGTGGCGCGGCTGCTGCTCGTCAGGCTCGCTCCCGCGGAAGAGACAGCGGTGCCGCACGCACCAGCCTCGCCCGATCAGTTGCTGATCGGCCTGCGACACGTAGTGAGGGACACCGACATCGTCGGTTGGTACAAGGAAGGGATCGTCGCGGGCGCCATTCTGAGCGACAAGGTCGAGGCGGGCGAGGAAAGCGCCGCCGCCGGCCTCCGGCGAATTCGCCAGGCGCTGCTGCTCGTCCTGCCCGGGGAGTGGGGATCTCGCGTGCGGCTGCGATCGGCCGCCATCACCGCCCGGCGGAAGAAGGACCGCCGTTCATGAGCACCATCGCGTCGCCAGCGTTGCCTCGGCTTGGATCGTATGCCCGTCGCCGCGCCGCCGGCCGGGCAGGGGCTCGCGAGGTGTCGCCGCCGGCTGGCGGCCTCGATCGATACGTGCTCAATCCCGCGATCTTCCACGACACGCTGCGCCGCGAGCGGCGCCACGCCGATCGCTTCGGCCACTCCTTCTCCGTGCTGCTCGTGGAGCTCACGGCGCAGGCGGCCGAGGTGTCCGCCGCCGAATGGGACACGGTCGTGCGCGCCCTGGCGGCCGTCAAGCGCGACACCGATCTCGTCGGGTGGTTCGAGCAGGACGCCGTGCTCGGCCTCATCCTCACCGACATCAGCCGCGGCGAGGGCAGCGTGCCGGCCAAGGTGGAGCGGCGTGTGCGCCGCGTGCTGACCCGGTGCCTCGGCGACGAGGCGCAGACCGTCGTCTCGGTGCGGCGCTACACGCACGCCGGCGAGCCGCTGGCGCCGGGCGAGGGCTCGCCCGTCGATCCGCTGCTCGAGGAATTGCCGGAGCGGCCCAGGGCCAGGCTCTACCGCGCGGCCAAGCGCGCGCTCGACGTGGCCGGCAGCCTCGCGCTGATGCTGGCGCTCGCGCCGGTCTACGCCGTCGTCGCCCTCGGCGTGAAGCTCAGCTCCCCGGGGCCCGTGTTCTTCAGGCAGGAGCGCGTCGGGATGGGCGGCCGCCCGTTCCGGATGATCAAGTTCCGGTCGATGTACGCCAACGCCGGCCACGGTATCCACCAGGACTACGTCAAGTGGTTCATCACGGCGAGCGACCGGCAGAAGGGTGCCAACGGCCAGGTCTACAAGCTGCAGGGCGACCCGCGCATCACGCCGGTGGGCCGCTTCCTGCGCCGGTCGAGCCTCGACGAGCTGCCGCAATTCTGGAACGTGCTGACCGGCGAGATGTCGCTCGTCGGCCCGCGGCCGCCGTTGCCCTTCGAGGTGGAGCAGTATCAGCTCTGGCACCGCCGGCGGGTGCTCGACGCCATGCCGGGCGTCACCGGGCTCTGGCAGGTGAAGGGCCGCAGCCGCACCACCTTCGACGAGATGGTGCGCCTCGACCTGCGCTACGCGCGGCGCCCCTCGATCTGGAACGACATCAAGATCCTCGCCGCGACCCCGCGCGCGGTGGTGACGGGCAAGGGCGCCCGCTGATGGAGAAGTACCTCTGCATCGCCCCTGACGTCAGGCTCGGCCGCGACGTCCGCCTCGCGCAGTTCATCAACATGTACGGCTGCGAGGTGGGCGACGAGACGAAGGTGGGCGCCTTCGTCGAGATCCAGAAGAACGCGAAGATCGGCCGCCGCTGCAAGATCTCGAGCCACACCTTCATCTGCGAGGGCGTCACCATCGAGGACGACGTCTTCGTCGGCCACGGCGTGGCGTTCATCAACGACACCTACCCGCGCGCCACCGTCGAGGGCGGCGGCCTGCAGACCGAGGCCGACTGGATGGTGGAGCCGACGGTGGTGAAGCGCGGCGCGTCGATCGGCTCTGGCGCCACGATTCTCTCGAAGATCACCATCGGCGAGCGTGCCATCGTCGGCGCCGGCAGCGTCGTCACCCGCGACGTGCCGCCCGACACCATCGTCGCCGGCAACCCCGCGCGCGCGCTGCGCCGGGTGGGCGACAGGAAGACCGGGACACGATGACGACCCGCAACCAGGTGCTGGATCAACCGGTGGCCGCCACGCAGGCGCCGCCGCGGGCGGGCCAGCTCAGGGTGGGCGTGGTGGGCTACGGCTACTGGGGCCCCAACGTCGTGCGCAACCTGCACGCGCTCGACTCGTGCCGCGTCGTCTCGCTGTGCGACCGGAGCGAGAAGGCGCTGGCCAGGGCCGCGAAGATCTATCCCGCCCTGACGATGACCGCCGACCCCGCCGGCGTGGTGGCGTCGCCCGACGTCGACGCGGTCGCCATCGTCACGCCGGTGTGGACCCACTTCGAGCTCGCGAAGCAGGCCCTCGAGAACGGCAAGCACGTGTTCCTCGAGAAGCCGTTCACCTCCACCGTGCGCCAGGCCGAGGAGCTGGTGGAGCTGGCCGAGCGGAAGAACCTGAAGATCATGGTGGATCACACGTTCCTCTTCACCGGGGCCGTGCGCAAGATCCGCCAGCTGGTGGACCAGGGCGTGCTCGGCCCGCTCTACTACTTCGACTCCACCCGCGTGAACCTCGGCCTCTTCCAGCACGACGTGAGCGTGATCTGGGATCTCGCGCCGCACGACCTGTCGATCATGGATCACGTGATCGCCGACAGGCCCGAGGCGGTGGTCGCCACCGGCGCGAAGCACCTCAACGGCCTGGCCGACATGGCCTTCCTCACGGTGTACTTCCCCGGCAACGTGATCGCGCACGTGAACGTGAACTGGCTGTCGCCCGTGAAGATCCGGATGACGCTGATCGGCGGCCGCGACAAGATGCTGGTGTGGAACGACCTCGAGGCCGACGAGAAGATCAAGGTGTACGACAAGGGCGTCGACATCGAGAACGCCGAGGGCGTGCACCAGCTGCTCGTCAGCTACCGATCGGGCGACGTGTGGGCGCCGAAGGTGGATCAGACCGAGGCGCTGAAGGCCGAACTGGGCTACTTCGTCGACTGCGTGCTGAACGACAAGGTGCCCTTCAACGACGGCGTCTCCGGCCTGCGCGTGGTGAAGCTGCTCGAGGCCGCCGAGCAGTCGCTCGCCGACCGCGGCCGCCTGGTGCCCATCGCCTGAGCGCCGCGCCCCCTCGCGGGGCTGTTGCCGCCGGGACCCGTGCCTCCTGCCGAGGGAGATCGCGTCCGGAGGCCCTGGAAACCATCGCGCCCCCCGGAGCCCCTGCCCACATCGGGCCAGCGGGACTCGTCCTGGCGTTCAGCTTGCTCCACGACTATTTCCGTTGTCCCGCGGAGGCGTGCGGCGTCGACCCGGCACCGGATCTGCCGGCAGAGCCGGGGTTCTTCCGGGTCGGCGACGCCGTGTGCTACGGCCGGCAGGTCGCGGTGCCGCCCTTCCCCGAGATGGACGGCCGTCCGCCGCCGGATGTGTCGCCGGCGGTTCGGGCCGCCGCCGGGCGTCTGTCGCTGCCCTTCGATCTCGGTGAGGTGACGGCGAGCCTCCGCGAGGAACGCTACCGCAAGCCGCACAACGGGCTGCTGGCGAGCCTGCTCGATTCGGCCGTCGTGCGCAACGCCTACTACGGTCTGCGGCCGGTGCTTCCCCCCGGTGTCCGGAAGCATCTGCAGCGGCTCGGATTCGGCCGCTGGGATCGCATCCCGTTTCCCGGATGGCCCGTCGACGCGTCGGTGGACGTGCTGATGCGACAGGTGCTGGCCATGGTGCTGGCGGCACAACCAGGCGCCCGGCTGCCGTTCGTGTGGTTCTGGCCCGAGGGCGCCCCGGCGTGCGCCATGATGACCCACGACGTGGAAGGGCAGGCGGGCCTGGCCTTCTGCGATCGCCTCATGGACATCGACGATGCGGCGGGCGTGAAGTCGTCGTTCCAGATCGTGCCGGAGGAGCGCAGCCGGCTGTCGCAGGACCTGGTGCGAAGGTTCCGGGATCGCGGGTTCGAGGTGAACCTCCACGATCTCAACCACGACGGCCGCCTCTACCAGCACCGCGAGCTGTTTCTGGAGCGCATGGCGCGCATCAACGCCTACGCGCGCGAGTTCGGGTGCCGGGGGTTCCGTTCGGGCGCGATGTACCGGCGCCAGGAATGGTTCGACGCGCTGGCGTTCGACTACGACATGTCGGTGCCCAGCGTGGCGCACCTCGAGCCGCAGCGCGGCGGGTGCTGCACGGTGATGCCCTACTTCGTGGGGCACGTGCTCGAGCTGCCGCTCACCACCGCGCAGGACTACCACGTGTTCCACCTGCTGGGCGAATACTCGACGGAGCTGTGGCAGCGGCAGATCGGGATGATCCTCGGCGTCAACGGGCTGATCAGCTTCATCGCGCACCCGGACTACCTGCGGGAGCATCGCGCCGGGGCTGTGTATCGGCAGTTGCTGGAGCTGGTGGCCGGCCTGCGCGAGTCGCGCGGGGTGTGGGTGGCGCTGCCGGGCGACGTGGAGCGGTGGTGGCGGCTGCGGCACACGATGCGCGTGGTGCCCGATGACGACGGCTGGCGCATCGAGGGCGCGGGCAGCGAGCGCGCGCGGCTGGCCTGGGCGCGGCTCGACGACGGCGGCGTGGTCTTCGAGGTGGAGGCCGCCGCGGCGGGAGCCTCGCGTGCGCGCGTGGACGCTTGATCCGCTGCGCGACGAGCGATGGCCCGGCTTCGTGGCGCGCCACCCGCTGGCGTCGGTGTTCCACTCGCGCGGCTGGCTCGAGGCGCTGTGGCGCACGTACGGTTTCCAGCCGCGCGCGGTGACGACGAGCCCGCCCGATGCCCCGCTGGACGACGCGCTGCCGTTCTGCATCGTCGGCGGCCTGCGCGGCGACCGCCTCGTGTCGCTGCCCTTCAGCGACCACTGCGCGCCGCTCGTGCCGGATGGATCGCGGCTCGAGGTCCTCGCCGCGCACCTCGTCGGCGAGGTGGCCGCGGGGCGGGCCCGAAGCGTCGAGGCGCGGCCGCCCGATGGCCCCGACGTGCCTGGCATGACGCGCGGCGCCGAGTACGTGCTCCACACGCTCGACCTGTCGGCGTCGCCCGGCGAAATCTTCCAGGTCTTTCACCCATCGTCCACGCGACGGGCCATTCGCCGGGCGGAGAGGGAAGCCCTTCGCTACGAGCGTGGCAATTCGGACGAGCTGCTCGCCGTTTTCTATCGATTGCTGACGGCCACCCGCCGCAGGCACGGCGTGCCGCCGCCGCCCGTGGCGTGGTTCCGGAATCTGGCGGCCTGCGTGGGTGACGCGCTTGCGATCCACGTGGCGTCGAAGGACGGCCGGGCCGTCGCCGCGATTCTCACCCTCTCGTCGCCGGGGGCGCTCGTCTACAAGTACGGCGGGTCCGATGCGTCGCGTCACCCGCTGGGCGGGATGCCGTTCTTGTTCTGGCAGGCGATTCAGTGGGCAAAGGAGGGAGGGCGCGTGACGCTCGACCTCGGCCGCTCGGATCTTGACCAGCCGGGGTTGATCGCGTTCAAGGATCACCTTGGCGCCCGGCGCTCGACGCTCGTCTACTACCGGCATCCGGCGGCGCCGGCGCGAGCGCGGAGGGGGTTGGCCGAGCGAATGGCGCACGCCGTGTTTGCGCGACTCCCCGACCCAGCGCTGGTCTTTGCGGGGCGGCTGCTGTACCGGCACTTTGCCTGAGCGGCGTCCCGCGCCCGGCCGCCGCTCGCGCCACTGTCACGGGCGCGTCCGATCCCGCGAGTCGTCATCATGTCCAGCGATTCCGTTCCGTTTCTCGATCTCGTCACGCCTCACCGCGAACTCGAGGAGGAGTTCGTGCAGGCCTTCCGCGCGGCCGTGCGATCGGCGGCGTTCGTCGGCGGGCCCGAGGTGGAGGCGTTCGAGCAGGAGTTTGCCGCCTTCTGCGGGGCGAAGTACTGCGTCGGCGTGGCCAACGGCACCGACGCCGATCGCTTCGCGCTGATGGCGTCGGGCGTGGGGCCGGGCGACGCGGTGGTGACTGTGTCGCACACCTTCATCGCGACGGTGGAGGCCATCAGCCAGGCCGGCGCCGTCACCGAGTTCGTGGACATCGACGAGCGCACCTGCTGCATGTGCCCGTCGAAGCTGGCCGACTACCTCGCCGCGTGCCCGACGGACCGCACGACCGGCCGGCCGCTGGGCCAGCGGTGGGGGAAGCCCATCAAGGCCGTGTGCCCGGTGCACCTGTACGGCCAGGTGGCCGATATGGACGCGATCCTCGAGGTGGCGAGCCGGTACGGCCTCGTGGTGGTGGAGGATGCCTGCCAGGCGCACGGCGCCGGGTATCGCTCCGGGGACGGCGCCTGGCGTCGTGCCGGCGTGTTCGGCCGGGCGGCGGCGTTCAGCTTCTATCCGGGCAAGAACCTGGGGGCGCTGGGCGAGGGCGGGGCCGTGACGACCGATGACGAGCAGGTGGCGAAGACCGTGCGGATGCTGCGCGAGCATGGGCAGGCGCGGAAGTACTATCACGACCTGGAGGGGTACAACGGGCGACTGGACGCCATCCAGGCCGCGTTCCTGCGGGTGAAGCTGCGACGGCTGGAGTCGTGGAACCAGCAGCGGCGCGAGGCCGCGGCGCGTTACGCCGAGTTGCTGTCGGGTGTGCCGGGCGTGACGCTGCCGCACGAGCCGGAGCGTTCGAAGTCGGTCTATCATCTCTACGTGATCCGGCACGCCGATCGGGACGGGTTGGGCGACCACCTCAAGGCGCGGGGCGTGTCGACCGGCCTGCACTATCCCATGCCGCTGCACCTGCAGAACTGCTATCGCGGCTGGGGGTATGCGCCCGGCGCGCTGCCTGTCACCGAGCGCGTGGCGGGCGAGATCCTGTCGCTGCCGATGTTCCCGGGGCTGACGGAGGCGCAGCAGCAGAGGGTGGCGGCGGGCGTCGAGGCGTTTGCCGGCGCGCGTGTGGTACGGTAGCCGGCCGGGCAGGGAGCGAGGTTGCGTTGAGCGGGCGTGAGGCCCATGTCTGACGGGGCGTCAGGCCGAGGTGATGGAATGAACCCGGCAGGGCAGGAGGCCGGCGAAGCGGAGCGCGTCGCCAGGCCGCGGCGCGTGTGGATCGATCTCGACAACACGCCGCACGTCCCCTTTTTCCTGCCGATTATCAGGGAGCTCGAGCGCCAGGGGCACTCGGTGTTCGTCACCGCCCGCGACGCGTTCCAGGTGTGCAGCCTGGCCGACTACCACGGGCTGGCCTACCGGAAGGTGGGGCGTCACTACGGGGCCAACGCCGCCATGAAGGTGGGCGGCACGCTGTGGCGCGCGCTGCAGTTGCTGCCGGTGGTGATGCCCGAGCGGCCCGACATCTCGATGTCGCACGGCTCCCGCTCGCTGGTGATCGTGTCCTCGCTCATCCGCGTGCCCAGCATGCTGCTGTTCGACTACGAGCATGCCGAACGCATCCCGTTTACCCGGCCTGCGATGGGCGTCGCGCCGGAGGCCATTGCCGGCGGGCACCTCGAGAACGAGTTCCGGTACGGGCTGCGCCACTACGGCGGGCTCAAGGAGGACGTTTACGCCGCCGGGTTCCGGCCCGATCCCGCGTTGCTGGCCGAGCTCGGCATCTCCGACGCCGACGTGCTGGTGACGATCCGGCCCCCGGCCACCGAGGCTCATTACCACAACCCCGAGGCCGAGGCGCTCTTTGCGGAGGTCGTCGAGTTCCTTGGCGCGATGCCGGGCGTGCGGATGGTGATCCTGCCGCGCAACGTCAACAGCCAGCGTGCCGCGGTCGAGCGCGCCTGGCCGGCGTTGTGCGAGCAGCGGAAGATCGTGATCCCGGGCCGTGCGCTGGACGGCCTCAACCTCGTGTGGCTGTCGGACCTGGTGATCAGCGGCGGCGGGACGATGAACCGCGAGGCGGCGGCGCTGGGCGTGCCGGTCTACAGCATCTTTCGCGGGCGTCTTGGCGCGGTGGATCGCTGGCTGGCCGACCAGGGCCGGCTGGTGCTGATCGAGACCCGGGAGCAGGTGCGGCAGCAGTTGCGTGTGGAGAAGCGGTCGAGGCAGCTTCCTGTCGACGCTTCCGATCGTCCGGCGTTGCGGCAGATCCTGGCGGCGGCCAACGAGCTGATGGACCTCGTGGATGGCCGGCGGTAGCGTGCCGCCCGCCTGCGTGGCTGCCGCGATCGACGCGCTCGAGGCCTACTGCCGGGAGCGCGACTGGGCTGGCTTCGATCCCTACGACGCCCTCAACAGCGAGTGGTTCGGGCGGACGCCGTTGTCGCGGAGCCGCCTGGCGAGGATTGCGCTCACCCAGCTGCTCAAGCGCAGCCCGGTCGACTTCCGGCCCCTGCTGTGCGTCCGGCCGCGGCACGATCCGAAGGCCACCGCGCTGTTCCTGCGTTTCTACGTGAAGCGGGCCGTCGGGGGCGATGCCGCCAGCCGCGCGGTGGCTGCGCGGCTTGCCGATCGGCTGCTGTCGCTGCGCTCGCCGGCGCAGGAGCGCTGGTGCTGGGGTTACAGCTTCCCGTGGCAGACCCGGAGGGAGCTGGTGCCGAGGTCGAGCCCGAACCTCGTGACCACCGTGTTTGCGGCGCAGGCGTTGCTCGATGCGTGGGAGGCTGGCCTGGGCGAGCCGTGTCTCCAGGCCGCTGCCGATGCCGGCCGCTACCTGGCGAGCGATCTGTTCTGGAGTGATGGCGAGCGGGCTGCCTTCGCCTATCCGCGGCCGGACAACCGTGTGCCCGTGCACAACGCCAACCTGCTGGGCGCGGCGCTGTTGTGCCGGCTCGCGCGGGTGACGGGCGAGCGTGGCGGTGTTGGCGCCGCGCTGCGCGTGGCGCGGTACTCCGCAGGCTGCCAGGCGGCGGACGGTTCCTGGCCTTACGGGCTGGGCGCGACCCAGCAGTGGGTGGACAGCTTCCACACCGGCTACAACCTGTGCGCGCTGCGGTCGATCGCGCGCGACCTGGGGACGGGCGAGTTCGACGATGTGATGCGGCGCGGGTTTGCGTTCTACCGCGCGCGCTTCTTCACGGCGGAGGGCGTGGCGCGGTACTTCCACGACCGGACCTATCCGATCGACATCCACTGTGTGGCGCAGGGGCTCATCACGCTGACGGCGTTCCGGGAGCTCGATCCCGAGGGCCCGGCGCTGGCAGGGCGGGTGCTGGCCTGGGCGATGGGTCGGATGTGGGATCCGCGCGGGTTCTTCTACTACCGCGTGCTCCGGGGTATCACCATCCGTATTCCCTACATGCGCTGGTCGCTGGCGTGGATGCTCGTGGCGCTGGGGGAAGTTGACGGCGGAGACGCCGGCGGGTCTCGTGACGGCAGGGTTCCGGCACCGGTGGCGTTGCGCCCGTCTGTCCATTGAGGTGTGTTGGTGCAGGTGACGCCAGACGCGGCCCCGGAAGACCGAAACGGCTCGATCTGGGAGCGATGGGTGAGCAACGCCCGGCGGCATCCGGATCGCGATGCGGTCGTTCACTGGGTGACTGACGAGGAGCCCTGCCGATGGACCTGGTCGGGTCTTCTCGCGATGGCTCAGGTGCTCGCCGGACACCTGCGCGAACGAGGGATCGGGCGTGGCGACGTGTGTGCGCTGATCATCCGGCACAACCCGATCGTGTATCCGCTCTACATGGCCTGTGTCCGCGCAGGTGCGATCCCGGCCATCCTCGCGTACCCGAACGCCCGGCTCCACCCCGACAAGTTCCGGCAGGGCCTGAAGGGCATGTCCCAGCGCTCGGGGCTGGACTTCATCCTGAGCGAACGGGAGTTGGAGGAGGTGACACGGCCCCTGGTCGAATCCGAGGGCAGCACCATCAGAGCGATGCACTTCCCTCTCGAGTGGCACGCGCCGGACGGGTCGGGAGCGGGTCTCGCCGGGGATCGGGACGGCGCGCCCGGGCGCATCACCGCCGATGATCCGCTGTTGCTCCAGCATTCGTCCGGCACGACCGGGTTGCAGAAGCCGGTGCTGCTGTCACATGGGGCCGTCCAGCGGCATGTGGAGACCTACGGCAGCGTGCTCAGAGTCGGCCAGGACGACAGGGTCGTCAGTTGGCTGCCACTGTACCATGACATGGGGCTGATCGCAGCCTTTCACCTGCCGCTGGCGCTCGGCGTTCCGACCGTCCAGATCGATCCCTTCGAGTGGGTGTCCTCGCCCGGCATCCTGCTGGAGGCGATCTCGCGGGAGAAGGGCAGCATCGTATGGCTGCCCAACTTCGCCTACGACCTGATGGCCGACAGGATCAGCGAGGACCGGCTGCACGCGGTACGCCTGGACACCCTGAGGTTGGTCATCAACTGCAGCGAACCGGTTCGCCAGGAGAGCCACGCGAAGTTCGTCGCCCGGTTCCACCCGTACGGCCTCCGTCCGCGCGCGCTCTCGGCCTGCTACGCCATGGCCGAGACGACCTTCGCCGTGACGCAGGTGCCGCCGGAGACCCCGCCGACGGTGGTTGCAGTCGACAGGATCGCGCTTCAGAGGGGCACGGTGAGGCCGAGTGCCGGTGATGGGCCCGTCAGGCTCTGTGTCTCCTCGGGCCCCTGCATCCCCGGCTGTGAGATTCGTGTCGTGGACGATGACGGGCGCGAACTCGGCGACAACAGCGTGGGAGAGATCGCCATCAGGTCGGCCTCGCTGTTCGAAGGCTACAGGAACTATCCTGAGAAGACCGCGGAGGTGCTTCGCGACGGCTGGTACTACTCCGGTGACTATGGGTTTCGCCGGGGTCATGAGTACTTCGTCGTGGGCCGGAAGAAGGACGTCATCATCGTTGCCGGCAACAACATCTATCCCGAGGACGTCGAGGCCGCGGTGGGCTCGGTTCCGGGAGTCATTCCGGGAAGGGTGGTCGCCTTCGGTGAGGAGCATTCGGAGCTGGGGAGTGAACGTGTCGCCGTGATCGCCGAGACCACGGTGGCCGACGAGCTGGCGCAGCGGCGACTGCGCCTGGAGATCGTCAGGGCGGCGATGGCGATCGACGTGTCGATCGCCCGGGTGTACCTGGTGCCGGCCCGCTTCCTCATCAAGAGTTCGGCCGGAAAGCCCAGTCGGACCGCCAGCAGGGATCGCGTGATGTCGATCGGCGAGGCCGACCTGTGGCGCCCGGCGCGTGCGGGCGGAGCGGTGTAGCTGCGTACCGCGCTGCGCGGTGTCGGATGGGGCAGTGAGCGCCGTGAACCTGCCGGGAAACGAGAGCGATGGCGATGGTCAGTGAAGAACTGAAGCGCGTAATCCTGGAGACCTTGAAGCTGGATGAGTGGGACCTGACCGATGGGACGCTGGCTTCGGAGGTGCCGGGCTGGGATTCGCTGAGTCATGTCACGGTCGTCCTGGCCGTTGAGCAGCAGTTCGGCGTCCGATTCGCCAGCCGTGAGGTCATCGGCCTCAGGAACATCGGCGACCTGCAGCGTCTGGTCGACGCGAAGCTGGGCGGGGCGCGCCGCGCCTGATCGTGGTGCCTGATCGGGGCATCGGGGGCGGCAGCCGCCCCTTCGCTCCTCACCGCCGTCGTCATGACCTTCACGTCAGTCGAGTTTCCGCTCTTTCTCTCGCTCCTGCTGCTGTTGCAGCACGCGGTGCGGCGGAGCGCGCTCGAGACCTACCTTCTGCTGCTGGGAAGCTACCTCTTCTGCGTGAGCGGCTCGCTCACCGGTACGCTGCTCGTCTTCACCACGTCGCTCGTCGACTACACGGTTGGGCGGAGGATTCACGCCGCCGAGGACCCGGGCCTCAGGAAGCGCTGGCTGCTGGCGAGTCTCGCGTGCAACCTCGGCATTCTCGCGTTCTTCAAGTACGCGAACTTCCTGATGGGTGCGGTGGGCTCGATGGCCGGCACGATGGGGATGCCAATGAGCGTCCCACATGTCGACTTCGGTCTTCCGCCGGGCATCTCGTACTTCACGTTCACGGGCGTGAGCTACGTCGTGGACGTCTACTACGGCCGGCTGGATCCGAGCCGTCGATTCGCCGAGTACGCGGCGCATGTCGCCTACTTCCCCAAGTTCCTGGCCGGGCCAATTGCGCGGGCCGGCGACGTGCTGCCGCAGTTGACCGCGCACGTACGGGCGAGCGCCAGGGATTTCGAAGTCGGCCTGGCGTATTTCCTCCTGGGAGCCGTCAAGAAGCTCGCGATTGCGGACCAGGTGGCGCCGCACGTAGGGTTGATTTTCTCAGACCCTGGTCAATTCGACGCGCTGACCCTGCTGCAGGGGGCCATCGGCTACAGCGTCCAGATCTACTGCGACTTCTCCGGCTACTCCGACATGGCCATTGGATGTGCGCGGATGATGGGTGTCCGGCTTCCGCAGAACTTCGCGATGCCGTACAGCGCAACGAGCATTGCGGAGTTCTGGCGGCGCTGGCACATCACCCTGTCCAACTGGTTCCGCGACTACGTGTTCCTGCCGCTCGAGATCGCGACGCGCGCCGCACGATTCCCCAGCCTCCGCGTCTCGGCGAACCTCCTCCTCACGATGGCGCTCTGTGGGCTGTGGCATGGGGCGGCATGGACGTTCGTGCTCTGGGGGGCCCTGCACGGCGCGGCGCTTGCCTGCAATCGGGCGTGGACGGCACGGACGGCGAGGCGCCGTCGGACCGGCCAACGCGCCGGCTCGTCTTTGGGAACGCTCGCATCACGCTTGCTGACCCTGGGTGTCGTGGTTGGGGGATGGATCATCTTCAGGGCCGAGTCGTGGGCCATGGCCGAGGTCTACCTTCTCAGGCTCGTGCGCTTCAGCACCGACGGTATGCGCATGCTCTCCCCGCAGATCGTCGTGGCCACCGTCGTCTTGATCGCCGCGCATCTGCTGGTGGACAAGGATCGGAACTGGGTAGAGCAACTCGCCGAGGGCGGCGTCCCGGCGCGCGCTGCAGCGTACGGGACGCTCGGGCTCGTGCTGTGCGCGTTCGGAGCGAGTGAAATCGTACCGTTCCTCTATTCGGGTTTCTGAGGCTGAGGAGTGCGGGACAGGGCAGGCGGGAGGATGGGGGCGAAGGGCAGGCTCGTCGGGATCGTGTTCAGCGCCCTGGCGCTTGTCTGGCTGGGAACGCACGTGCTGGCGGCCCTGGTCGGCATCCCCACTCGAGTTGCCACCGGCCACAAACGATACGGCCCGTCCGATCGCCCCGTGAAAGCGCTGATCTCGGGATCGTCTCTCACATACAGCGCCATCGACTGGGCCAGCGTGGCGGACCGCCTGGGCATGGCCATCGAAAGCTGGCCGGTGCCCGGCTCCTCGCCGGCGGAGTGGGAACAGCTCCAGCGGCGATCGCCGCAGGTCACCACGACGTTCGTGGGGGTGTCCCTGTACGACCTGAACGAGGTTTCGGTCTGCGAATTCAGGGCGAACATCGTTCCGATTCGTCAGACGCTCGAGGACCTGCGTGCTGCGCGTGCCGACGTGTCCTTCGTCAGGCGAATGCTGAACTGGTATTCGCTCACGTGGCTTCGATCGGTCTTCCCGACGGTCGGCATGTCCGATCGCGTGATCTTCGGCCTGCGCGACAAGGGCCTGAGTCTTCTCGGACGGCGGAACGAAAGCGACGATACGGGAGCCGCTCTGCAAGTGGTGGCGGACGAGGCGCCCACAGAGAGGGTGAGCGATTGGCCCGAAGGCCGGCTGCTCCGGCGTCTTGCCTCCATGCGCGCGAATCAGGGGAGACCCTGGTTTGCGGGCCCGAAGCACCAATCCCTGATCCGCCTCCTCCGTCGGGCGCGAGAGCAGGGGGCTGTGGTGGTTCTGGTGTTGCCGGTATCCGGCCCTTTCCAGGAGGGCATCCTGCAGCCGGCTGACACCTCTGCCTACGAGACGTCTCTTTCGGAGGTTGAGCGAGCTGTTCCCGGGGTGATCTGGGTTCGCCTGGACGACATCGCGGGTATCACGTCCGCGGAGTACTATTCCGATCTCGTGCACCTGAACTCCTACGGCCGGAGCATCGTCAGTCCGGAGTTCATGAGACGTCTTCGGGGTGATGAGCCGACCCGTGTGACGGGGGACGTCCGCGTGACGAGCCAGCGTGCGCGGTGAGAAGCATCGGTGAGAAGCATCGGCCATGATCCACGTCGTCTTCACGTTGGATTACGAGATCTACGGCAACGGCGAGGGGGATCTTTCGACGCTCGTCCTCGAACCGGCTGAGAGGCTGGCTGAACTCTTTCTCCGCCACGGAGTGCGCTTCGTCAACTTCGTAGAGGTGGCGGAATTCGAGAAGATTGAGTCTCATGGGACGGATTCAGCCATCGCTGGTGTGGTGGGGCAGATTCGTCGCCTCCACGGCCAAGGCTTCGAAACGGCCCTCCACATTCATCCGCAGTGGTACAACGCCACCCGTGAAGGCGGACGCTGGTTGCTCGATTACGACGAATACAACCTCTGCACGCTGAGCAGACCGCGAATCGCGGAAATCGTAGACAAGGCTGCCGGCTACCTTCGATATCTCGTCGACGACGAGAGGTATGTGCCTCTGTCCTTCCGTGCGGGCAACTGGCTGTTCCAGCCGACGCAGCCTGCAGCCAGCGTGCTTGCCGGGTTCGGTGTGAAGGTGGATTCCTCCGTCTTCAAAGGGGGCCGACAGCACGCGCATGGCCTGGATTACCGTCGTGCTGAGCGGAATGGCTATTTCTGGCGGTTCGGCGAAGATGTGAACGTGAGCGACTCGAGCGGGGCCATGATGGAGGTCCCGATTCATACCGAGTTGGTGCCCGCCTGGAAGATGGCCACCGCCAAGCGGATGGCCTTCAAGGGACCCGGACCGATGCGCGGGAGCGTCGGGCTGCTGAACCGGCTGAGGGATCTGGCACGATTGCGCTATCCGCTCAAGCTCGATTTCTGTCGCATGACTCTTGAGGAACTCACGACGACACTGGGCAAGGTTGTTCTTGAGGATCAGCGAAATCCCGAACGCCTTCGTCCGGTCGTAGCCATTGGTCATACGAAAGATCTGGTGGACCTCGACACAGTGGAGAGCTTCCTTCATTACCTGAATACGAACAACGTACAGGTTTCGACCTTTCGTGACCTGGCTCCGTCCATATCGGCCGGTGAGCGGCCGGCTGAATGAGTGCTGGCCTGTCTCTGACGCGTGATCCGGCCGGCTTCTCCGATCGGCTCCCGGTATTCGGGACGGCGGCATATCTGTCGTCGCGGTCAGATGAGTTCGGCTGGTACGTTGGCGGCGGTTTCGCGCTGCCGTTCTACATCGACCGGCGTGCGGTGTTCAGGCGCCTGGTTGTGACGAGCGCGCCTGTACGGACAGGTGACGGCCCGCCGTGCCTCGAGAGAGACTTCGTGAACGAGTTCATTCGATCGATTCGCGTCGAACGGCGGGTGGATTTCATCGCCAAGCCCCAGGCCAACGTCGTCTTCAGCGCGCCGCCAGATGGTTGTGATGTCGTCGACTGGGGCTCCTACGTCGCACCGCTTGACGTCGACGACGATGTCCTGCTGGCCCGCGTGCAGCCGCGAACCCGC
Source organism: Vicinamibacteraceae bacterium (assembly GCA_039812685.1). Classification (GTDB taxonomy): domain Bacteria; phylum Acidobacteriota; class Vicinamibacteria; order Vicinamibacterales; family JAFNAJ01; genus JBDIBB01. The sequence goes on along the minus strand of JBDIBB010000087.1, from coordinate 757 downwards.
TCGTCGATCCGACGGGCAATGCGTGACGGCGTCAGAATTGAGGTAACGAGCGACGTTGGACTGATCTATTCGCTGCTGCGAGACACCATGGTGCGCCAGCGTCTGCCGTTCTATCCTTCAGCGCGATTTCTCGAGCGCTGTGCGGCGAACCAACCTGAGATCGTCCGGTTCTATGCGAGCCAACTACCAGATCGCGCGCAGGGTTGTGCTGTCGTATTTTTCAATCGGCTCGGCGGTTACTACTACTACGGAGGCAGCATCGCCCAGCCGCACCCGGGCAGCATGCCGCTGATGCACCACCGGATCATGACCGACCTGAGGGATCTTGGAGTCCGTACGTACGATTTCATGGGTGCGCGCGTAGTCGTCGAGCCGGGTTCCAGAATGGAAGGGATCCAACGGTTCAAGAGCCACATGGGCACTTCCTTCGTCCGCGGCTATTCCTTCCGCTGCGTTGTGAGGCCATTCCGATACCGGCTCTTCAACCGTGTTGCTGACGTGTACCTGAGGCTCCGTGGCCAGAGGTACGCTGGGGACGCGATAGACGATCTGCGACGGCTGACCAATGGAGTCCCAGCTCCTGGAACCACCGCGCCGGACTTGCACTGATGATTTTGGGGAGAGTGTGAGGGGACGCAGGCGGGACAACCGGCCGAACAGTAATGACGCGAGTGCTGCTTCTTCACGGTGGGCAGATTCCGCACTACCGAGTGCCGGTCTATAACTATCTGAGCCGGTACCTGCGAGAGCGCGCGTT